>CAZUAH010000184.1:0-24175 GCA_964617665.1 uncultured Pirellulaceae bacterium | reverse complement strand
AGAGGTATAATCCATTCCTTGTTCTCGGGAAATAGAAATTACGCGCTTCCTATGTAGAACAACAGGTGGATCCGGAAGGAATTGGCGGACTGTCGTACGTCCAACTGGCACCGAACGTCGACGAATCGTTGTGGCGTGAAGTCGTGAAGGGACATCCTGCCGCCGCAGATCGCGTTCGTTACTTGTCCGGGCCTCTGCACGCACAAAGCAAGTTGAGCGTGGAATACCCAAGTTCGGAGTCACCGCCAAAGGCTGATGTCGTGTCCTTGGAGTTGGTCGTCGATGGGAATCGTTGGCGCTATGCCAGACGCGTCAGTGGGCGGAATGATGTTGTGATCGCCACCCCTGGTTGCTCTTTTACGCTGGTGCAGTATTCCGACGATGAAGCTTGGCAGTTGCCGGAAGGAACGCAGGTTGGCACACAACTGTGGGATTACCGCCTCGAACAACATGCAATCGTTACTCTCGCATGTCCTGTTTTGCATCATTATGCGCTTGTAGACGGGGATTGGGCTGTCTGGAACGCGAGCTCTAGACCGTTGGTGAATCGCTTGGAGCGAGTTTCGCGCGACGGACGAGATTTGGTGCTGGTCGCATTTGAAAACCGAGGCGAATTCGACTTCTACAGCAATTATGGGAGCTATACGAGTGGCGAGTTGTGGTTCGATCCAGCCTCCTGTTGGGCAATCCGTTTTGCCAGCCTGCAAAGTCCGCGCAAGAATGGAGATTTGCGCCAAATTCATTCATCATTCGAGTTTCACCCGCGCAAGCACGAACCCCCTTTGCTTCGGAGCCGCGAAATGACCTTCGAGACTGCGGGAAAGGAAACAGCAGCCGAACGTTTCATAACCGAGTACGACTTCGATCCACATATAGCCGCGGACGACTTCTCGCCTGCGAAGTACGGTCTCACTTCCCGACCGCGAGGTCTCCAGCGGAGTCCTTCCTTGTATCTGTTGATAAGCGTGGCCCTCGTTGGCCTGAGTATTGGAGGCGGGGCACTTGCGCTGCTGGTCGACCGCTGGCTCACGCATCGCAGATCTGTACGTAACAGTGCTGCATCAAGTGGCACTGAGACCTCGGCTGCTTGACACCTCAGATGTTTTGTCTTACCGTGTCAGATAGTACATCTGACCATCAGCCGGGAGATCTCAAATTGGCCGCAAAGATTCGACTGACCGAGGCGCAGTTTGCCGTTCTAGAGGCATTGTGGCGGGATGGGCCGCAGACGATTCGGCAATTGACGGCAACCCTTTATCCTCCGCAAACTACATCGGATTACGGAACGGTACAGAAGCTGCTGGAACAGTTGGAGGAGAAGGGCTGCGCAACGCGGGACCGGTCAGAGATGGCTCATGTCTTCTCCGCGACGGCAGACCAAGGCGATCTGATTGACGCGCAGCTCCAGGAAATGGCCGAGCGGCTGTGCGACGGTTCGCTCACACCCGTGTTGATGCATCTGGTCGAAGGCGCGAGGCTCTCGAAACGCGATCGCGAGACGCTGAGACGCCTGTTGGACGAAGCCAAGCAAGGTAAGAGTAAATCGGGGAGGCACGAGCGATGATCGAGACGCTGTTGGCCTTTGGCTTGAGCAACGCAATCGTGGTCGCGGGACTGGCCGTCGTCGTGCTTGTGGTAACGCGCGTTTGGCAGCACGGACCACTGGCCCATTTCCTCTGGCTTCTCGTATTGGTGAAGCTGGTGACGCCTCCGCTGTTTGACCTTCCGGTGAGGATTCCTGTGGCAACTGAGCATGTCGCCGGAGTTGACGCGGCCTTTGCGCGACACCTGAATGGCGACGGGACCGGCGTTGCCGTCGTCGTGCGTCCGGAAAGTCCGATCGCGTCACAAAGCGACGATAACGCTCCAGACTCTCGGCGGTATAATTCAGAGGATCGGCCTCGTTGGGCTACGGGCGTGCCCAGCGCCGAGGACGAGCCTAACGTCGAGCTGACGTTTGCGCCGGGGACGACGAACGAGAATCAGACCGCCCGCGCGATCTCCACCAAGCTGCAGCTGACATGGGTTCACGCCGTCATTGCGGTGTGGCTTGCCGGGGCGTTCGTAATGACGACCACGGCGCTGCTAAGGGTCCGCCGGTTTCGTCGGCTGTTGCGACACGCGGCCACGGCTCCCCGGGAACTGCGCGACGAAGTGGCCTCCCTCGCACAGGTTGCTGACGTGCGTCTCTTTCCCAGCGTCCATGTTTCCGGTGCTCGGGCGGTACCCTTGGTTTTCGGTGTCGGCAGACGCGCCGTTCTGTTGCTGCCAAAATCGTTGCTCTTGTCGCTGAACGACGACGAGCGTACGACGATACTGGCTCACGAAGTGGACCATCTGCGCCGGCGAGATCATTGGCTGATGTGGTTCGAGTTGCTTGTGGTTGGCATCTTCTGGTGGCACCCGGTGGCGTGGTTCGTTCGCCGGCAGTTGCGTCGAGCAGCCGATCAGTGTTGCGATGGCTGGGTCATGAGGTGGTTTCCCGCCAAGGCGATGGCCTACGCCGAAAGCATGATGAAGACCATAGACTTCCTCTCCGAAGGCGGTCGGCCTGTTGGTGCGTTCGCCAACGGCTTTGGCGAAATGAACTCATTGAAGAGGAGACTTCAGACGGTTCTGGAGGATCGCACCTCCTACCGGTTGGCAATGCCTATGCGTCTTGCGGGCTGCCTGGCCGCAGTCTCGATATTGCTGTTTTCGCCGATCCTGGTGCTCGGACAAAGAACGCAAGATCGTGCCAGCACCGATGGAACGTCTCAGGAGCCTTCGCTCTTGCAGACGATCCGCGCCGTGGTTTCTGGGCCAGATTCCGGCACCCCGCAGCCCGGCGCGACCGCCGCGCCAAGGGTTGACACGACCGCCGGCACGTTTCGGTTCGACCAGCGCCCGCTGGACCTGTTGTTCGTCCACCTGCCTGTGAAGGGGGTCGCGGTGTCGCCCGATGGGAAGCTGTTGGCAACCGCGTCCGGAATCTCTCGAACGGCTGGCGAGTTGGCGGTGTGGGATCTGGCGACACGAGCTTTACTTTTTTCGTCAAAGCGACCGTACGGAGTCCGATGTCTCGCCTTTTCGCCTGACGGTCGTCTGATTGCGACTGGTGACTGTGACGTGAAAGTGCGTTTCTACCGGGCGACGACTGGCGAACTGCTGGCGGAATTTGGCGGTCATACGGCCGTTCCGCATTCCGTTGCCTTTTCGCCGGATGGGAAACGGCTCGTCACGGGGAGTCTGGACGGCACAATCAAGATTTGGGACGTTGCATCCCGCAAGCCGTTGAGAACATTGGTCGGCCACGAATTGGAGGTGTACAAGGTGGCGATATCGCCCGATGGCCGGACGATAGCGTCCGGCAGTGGCGACAAGACCGTGCGTTTGTGGGAAGCCGAGTCTGGTGAGGAGAGGCGAATCCTGCTTGGTCACGAAGCGACCGTGACGATGTTAGCGTTCTCGTCCGACGGAAGCGTATTGGCGACGGGTGCTCGGGATGGCATTGTGAAGACGTGGGATGTGGCGAGCGGAGTGGAGAAACGGACACTGGCCCTGCCGGATTCGCCGCCAATGAGCGCACACAGCCTATCCTATTCGCCTGACGGCAAGAGAGTCGTGGGCGGCGTCAAGGATGGGACGACCAGATTGTGGGACTTCGCTACCGGCGACGAGGTTGCCGTACTCCGGCGGGAAGCGGCCGAGGACGACCAGCCGAGCACCGTTTTGTCCGTCACGTACTCGCCGGACGGCAAGCTGATTGCATCGGTCCACGCAGACGCGAGAGTGCGATTGCGCGATGCCCGTTCCGGCCAGGTCAAGCAGATCCTCGAAGGTGGCGATACTGAAGTCAATTGCGCGGTCTTCTCTCCCGTCGGCCGGTTCCTGGCAACGGCCAGTGTGGACAAGACGGTCACCTTGTGGGACGTTGATTCGTCCGGCCTCGATCCGGGGGCCGGTTCACACTCGGACTCGCCATCGCCCAGTTCCTCACAAACCATCGCCAAGGTGCGCAAGACGCTGGTTGGCCACACGAATTCCGTCTTTTCGTTGGCCTTCTCGCCCGACGGGCGGCGGTTGGCGTCGGGTAGCCACGACAACACGATCCGTCTTTGGGGCGTCCCCGACGGTTCCGAGGAGGCTCGCTTTGAGGGCCACACCGCCACAGTTCGCTCGGTGGCATTCTCGCCGGACGGTAGACTCCTGGCGGCCGGTTCCGGCGATGGGACGGTGAAGCTTTGGGACGTGGCGAGTGGCCGAGCCACAGCTACGCTCGAGGCTCATGCGAAGGCGGTAACCGCGGTTGCATTGTCCCGTGACGGCGCCATCCTGGCCAGTGCCAGCCAAGACAAGACGATCAAGCTGTGGGACGTCGCGCCCACACAAGCAGAGAGTGTCTCCCTTCGCGCGACCATTGAAGAACACACCGCGCCAGTCTGGTGTCTAGCGTTCTCGCCGCAGGGGCGGATGCTCGCCAGCGGCGTTTTGGACGCGTTCGTTCGGCTTTGGGACCCGCAAAACGCCCGCCACCTCGGCAAGCTCTACACCCATCAACAGGCGGTCACAGCCGTGGCCTTCGCGCCAGACGGCCGGGCGTTGGTGGCGGGAAGCTTCGATGGGGCGCTGAAACGGTGGCAGGCCAAAGAGACGGATACGTCGGTTGTCAAGCCGCTGGCGACCTTCCCAGGCGAGCCGAAGACCGTGAGAACCGTCGCGATTTCGCCCGACGGCAAACTGTTGGCGACCGCCGGCAAGGGCAAACTGATCACGCTTCGCAGCCTGCAGTCCTACGGCATAGTGCGTCAACTCGCAGGAAACCCATTTGTTGTCCAACACGTTGCCTTCTCGCCCGATGGCAAAACTCTTGCGGCGGCGATGTACGTCCGCGGCATTCAACTCTGGAACGTCAAGACCGGAGAGAAACTCAAACTGCTGGAGGGCCACACCCGGGGCACTCACCGTGTTGCCTTCTCGCCGGACGGTCGGCGGCTGGCTTCCACCGGTGGGGACAATCGGGTCAAGCTCTGGGACATAAGTACGGGCAAACTGCTTCACTCGGTCTCCGAACAAGACATGGGCACAACCGACGTGGCCTTTTCGCCGGACGGGCAGCAGCTGGCAACGTCGTCTGGCTTCATCCAGAACTGGGCGATACCAAGCGAACTAACGCTGTGGGATGCAGCCAGCGGGCGGGATATCGCAACCTTTGGCGCATTCGGACATACCATAAGAGGCCTGCTATTCGATCAGAGCGGCGAGCGTCTTTTCTCTTACGGGCCGCGGGGCGTCCGCGTATGGGACCTTGCGACACGCACGCAACAAGCGACCTTGGGCCGGGGGGCCATCACTGCCGCGGTCCTTTTCCCGGACGGGATCCATTTGGCGACCGGCGCGCTTGACGGCGGAATTGCTTTGTGGCATTTGGAAACGGGCGAACGGATCCGCCACTACGAAGGCCACGGGGACGGGGTGTTTCAGATAGCCTGTTCGCCCGACGGGTCGATAATGGCCAGCGTCAGCCGGGATGGAACCGTGAAGCTGTGGCCAACGGGCTTGGCGGCAAACGCTGAGTCAAATTCGACCTCCACGAAAGCCGTCGACTAGGGCTTTGACAATCCTGCATCGTGGTGGGGAAAAACAAACCCTGGTCTGGGGCCGCGCGAGTGGATAGAGAGGTGACGTAGATTCCTTTGCCCTAGATTCGAGGAGACGAAAGATGGTGTATACCGTGCTAATGGCAATCGCGATTGGCGCCACTGGGCAGGCCGAGCAGGAAGAGGACGCCCGGCAAAGAGAGATCATTGGCCTGTGGCGTAAGACCTTCGACCGCTATGTGATGGAGTACCGAATCACGGCTGCCGATGAACCAGAAATGGCGTTTCGCGTTGTAGAGAAGCCGGTTTTTCTCTGGAACCAACCCGTTCGGTTCAACCAGATTGGCTCGGTCTACATGTGGGTCCAACAAGACGGCCGCCCGGGTGCCATCGGAACGCTTTATTGCTGGAACAACTGGAAAGAGTTCTGGGCGATCACGCACGAGTTTCATTCTCTCGCGACCAAGCCTATCAAAACGGTCTGGCGAGGCGAGACGATTTGGGCGCCCACTGAGCCCGGCTTGAAATGGAAGGTATTGCCGGGCGCTGCCCAACCGGGCGATTCACGACGGATGCAACTGCAACAGATTCGGCAGTTGTCGCGCAAGTTTCGGGCTCACACTGTGGACAAGAAAGGCGATCGATGGGAACTGCGACTGCTTCCCAAACCGCTGCATGACTACGCAATCGAGAAAGGCCAAGCCACAATGGCCGGTGCCGTATTCGCCATGTGTCAGGGGATGGATCCCGAATTGCTCCTGGCAATCGAATCGCAGTCGACCGACCAGGGCACCCGATGGCACTGCGCCTGCGGCGCGTTCACCGACTACGAGCTACACGTCGATTTCCGCGGCACCGAAATCTGGAGCGTGTCACCGACGGAGACCGGCGGTGATTCCAGCAAGCCCTACTGGCGAAACCGAATCACATCGCGGGCCAGTCTTCCGGAAGAGTAAGGAGTCGAAAGCGAAGTAGCGGGTACATCAAGATGCGGGGAAATGCTTGTACTTGGTTTCCCAAGGATGCTACAAAGGCAGTAGTACAGTCGCTGTCAGTAGGAGGCGGACTATCGCAACTTCCGTTCAAGCGAGGCATCAATGCAATCGACCGGTCTGTTGATTCTGATTGTTGGCATTTGTGGCCAACCGCAATCTTCCCCGTCGGGGGAACATTCGAGGAAGGAGAGCATTGAAAAGGCCGAAGCGAACGAGGCCATCGAGTTGGCGAAACAAGAAGCGGTGAAGTACGACTTTTTTGCATGGCCCGATGGCGAGACGAAACTGGCCCTGCATCGGACTCCGATACTCCGTTGGTCAAACCTTCTCGGCAGAAGGTTCTATGGCGATGTGTATATTTGGACGGCCAAAGGTCGACCGGAGGTAGTGGCCTCGATCCACAACTGCTACGGCGGACGTCGGGCCATGGAGACGGAAATCCATTCACTGTCCCTAAACAGGCTGACCGCGGAGCGGGGTGGCGAAGAGATCTGGGTACCTTCGCGCGGGGGCGCAGTTCTGAGCCCCGTGCCTCAAGCCGTGGCACCTGCCGAGTCGCCGACGAAACGGCTTCGCCAAATGCGAGCCCTGGCAAAGGAGTTTTCCGCAGTCGCCGTGGATGGTACGCATGCCGAGTGGCATCTTCGTCTCCTAACCCAGCCTCTCTATCGTTATGAGAGCGTTGACGAGAGTCTGCTGGACGGCGCCCTGTTCGCCTTTGTCAAAGGCACCGACCCGGATGTCTTCCTACTGATAGAGGCCCGCCAGACAGCCGACGGGCATAGATGGGAATACGCCTTGATCCGTTTCACCGGTTCGGTGAAACTGCGCGTGTTCCATAGCGGTCAAGAGGTCTGGAACGTCCTACCGCTGCGTCGGGGTCAGATTCAAGACCGACAGGAACCGTACGTTGCCTTCCGTACCTACCCGCGTTCCTTGAGCGATCCATAGAATTGCTGGCCCTGATGCAGTGAAATGCTCGAATGTTGTGGGCTGAGGATGTCAAGAGGCTATAGATGGTCCGATAATCGTGTCTTGATTACGAAAACAAGGCGTTGGATCAACGTCTAGCAGAAGACTAGTTCTGAAATCGGTCGCCGGGGAATCACTATGACATCACTGTTGATCGCAGGCTTCCTGGCGACCGTTCCTGCTGCCGCGGGCCAAGCGCCCAATGCGGAGCCCTCTGGTTCTGCTGTCGAGCCGCAGGTTCCACCTCCGAAGCCTGAGGCTGCGAATGAAAAGACAACCAGCGATGTCGGCATTCGAAGGGCCCTGATTCTGTGCGGCCATCCGGGCACGCAGGTCTTTCGGCAAGCCTATCGCGAGAGCGCGGAGAAAATCCACGACGTGCTCGTGGACCGATGGGAGTTCCCGGCCGAGCATGTTTGGGTCCGGTACGGAGTCAAGCCGGAGCCTGAGGAAGCCCCCGGGCTGGCTGGTTTTCGTGGGCTGGCAACACGCGAGGCCGTTGCCGCGGACGTTGCCCAAATCAGGGAATCCTTGACACCGGACGATACGCTTTGGGTCGTCGTGATCGGCCACAGCCATTTCGACGGTCGCAACGTGTTTCTGAACCTGCCGGGCCGGGACATGAATCAAACGGACTTCGGCAAATTGTTCAAGGATATCAAGTCCCGCGAGCAGGTTTTCTTCATCACCGTGCCCGCAAGTGGCTTGTTCATCCGAGAACTATCGGCGAAAGGCCGCGTGGTCATTACCGCGACCGAGGCCGATGCAGAGACAAACGAGGCGCATTTTCACTGGCATCTGGCCAACGTACTGAAGAACCCGCCAGACACCGACGAGTTTGATCGCGACCGCGATAGCCGGATCACGTTGCTCGATCTGTACTTGACGATCGTCCGGCGAGTGATGCGCGACTACCGCGAGGCCGAGCTTATCCCTACTGAGCACGCGCTACTGGACGACAACGGCGACGGGCGAGGAACCGAATTGCAGCTTGACGATCTGGAGCCCGAACTCGGCGGGCGGGCCTTCCGGCGCCCCTTGCGCGTCGTGATCCGTCCACCTGGTGACGGCACATTGGCGGCTTCCATCGAATTGCCAAAATCAACCTCCACCACGCAATCCCTCGACGATCAAAGGTAACTTTCATGGATTCACCGAAGAAAGCACAGCCAAGCGCGGCCCCCGGCAAGGTGAAATCGGCGGCGGATACGCCGACCCTGTCCGGCGAAGATGCGGCCGTCGTCGCCCGGCTTCGCGAGGCGTACGCGAAAGTGAAGAAGGAGATGGCCAAGGTGGTGGTTGGCCAGCAGGAGATCATCGAGCACTTGCTGATTGGCCTTCTTTGCCGCGGTCACGTCCTTCTGCTGGGCGTACCGGGGTTGGGAAAGACGCTCATGGCGCGGACGCTTGCGCGGACGCTCGATTTGCAGTTCCGTCGAGTCCAATTCACACCGGACTTGATGCCTTCGGACATCACGGGAACGGACGTCATCGAAGAAGATCCCGAGACGCGCCGCCACAAGATGGAGTTCATGCCGGGGCCGATTTTTGCGAACTTCCTGCTGGCCGACGAGATCAACCGCACACCGCCCAAAACGCAAGCCGCCCTGTTGCAGGCGATGCAGGAGCAGGAGGTCTCAGTCGGTCGACAAACTCATCGACTGACGCCGCCATTCTACGTTGTCGCCACGCAGAACCCGATCGAGATGGAGGGGACCTACCCGCTGCCGGAAGCGCAGCTTGACCGCTTCATGTTCAACGTTCGAGTGCAGTATCCTTCGATCGACGAGGAAGTGCAGATCGTCAAAGGCACGACGACGACCACGGTCGCCGAGGCCGCGCCGGTACTGAAGGGCGAGGAATTGTTGCGACTGCAAGACTTGGTCCGCGGCGTGCCCATCGCCGATGACGTAGTGCGTTATGCGGCCCGGTTCGTCGCGGCATCGCGGCCCGACGTGTCGCGCCCGATCGACGGCGTCCACAAGTACATCTCCTACGGGGCAAGCCCCCGCGCATCGCAGTACCTGGTACTGGGCGGCAAAGGACGCGCGATCCTCGCCGGACGGTATCATGTTGATTTCGCCGACATCCGCGCACTGGCCCTGTCCGTGCTGCGCCACCGCATCGTTTTGAACTTCCACGCTCGCGCCGATGGGATCGACAGCGACGAGATCGTACGCCGTTTAGTGAAAGCCGTGCCGAAGGAGGACAAGACTCGATGACCCTCGACACGCGGCAATTGGTCGATCCGGCGTTCTTCTCCCGACTGGAGAGTATCCAGCTTCGGGCCCGGTCGATCGTCGAGGGTTTTCTGCAGGGGCTGCATCGCAGTCCGTACCTCGGATTCAGTGTCGAGTTCTCCTCTCATCGGGAATACGTGCCGGGCGACGATCCAAAGCACGTCAACTGGCAACTGTTCGCCCGCAGCCGGCGGCTGTACGTCAAGGAGTACAGCGCCGAGACGAACATGAACGTCTACCTGCTGCTTGACGTTAGCGGCTCGATGGAGTGTGCCAACACGGGCCGCAGCAAGCTGCACTACGGCGCGGCCTTGGCGGCGGCTTTGGCTCACTTGGCGCTCAAACAGCACGACGCCGTTGGTTTGACGCTAGTGGCCGACTCGATCGTCGGGCACCTGGCGCCGCGTGCGAAAGCCCATCAACTCGACGACATCCTGTGTGCGATTGCGGCCACATCGGCTCGGCCGCCGTCCGACGCCTCGAAGGCGCTGCATCAGGCCGCCGAATTGGCCAATCGCCGGGGAATGGTCGTTATCATCAGCGACCTGTTTGACGAGATTCCGGCAATCGTTCAGGGCCTTGAACACCTGCGGTACCGCAACCACGAAGTGCTGATCTTCCAGGTGCTCGATCCATGGGAACGTGACTTGCCGTTGGACGGCAATATCCGTTTCCACGATCTGGAAACCGGCCAGGAGATCGTCACGCAGGCCGACGGTATTCAACAGGCCTATCGACGGGCATTCAGCGACTGGCGAGAGGAAGTCGATACCGAGTGCCGCACTCGCGGGATCGACCGGGTAGAATTGACTACAGCAGACCCACTTGATCAAGGATTACTCGATTACTTGGTGAAACGTTCGAAATCCTATTGAGGTAACAGCAGTATGGGCTTCGTTCAGGCCGGATTTCTCGCCGCGATGGCCGCAGTCGCTGTGCCGATCATCATTCATCTGGTGTTCGGACAGCGGGCGCGTCGAGTGGATTTGGGGACGCTTCAGTTCCTGAAGATCGCGCTCAGCCAGAACGCGCGGCGCAAGCGGCTGAAGCGGTGGCTGTTGCTGGCTCTACGTATCGGCGCGATCTCGCTGTTGGCTGTCCTGTTTGCTCGGCCCTTCCTGCTCGCATTGCAGCGAAAGGGAGACGACCGGCTGGTCGTAACGCTTGTCGATCGCTCCGGGAGCATGGGCCTGACGAGCACGCGAGGCCGCGCGCTGGATTTGGCTGTCGACGAGGCGAAGCGAATCCTGAACTCGTACGGCGCGGGGACGGAAGTGAAGCCGGCTTTCTTCGACCGGGCGGTGCGCCCCATCACGGGAGGAAATGGCGCGGACGGATCGCAGGAGGCGTCGGACGACTGGAAGACGCCGGAACTCTGTTACGCCACTACCGACTACGGCGCGGCCATGGCCTGGGCACGCGGCATTTGCGTGCAATCGACGCAGATGCACAAAGAGATCTATCTCCTGACCGACCTGCAGCGTTGCGGGCTGGGACGCACGCCCGCCGAACCGCTGCCCAGAGATGTTCAGGTTCACGTAGTCGACTTCGGCCAGCCGTACCCGCGGAACGCCGCCGTGACGCGCGTCACGCCATCGAGGAATGTCGTGCGCCCTCACGAGCCGATCACCGTGAGTGCGACAGTTTTCAACGCCAGCCAGTTTGAACTCAACAAGCTTCCGGTCGTCCTACACCTGCAGCATGGTCAGCGCCAGCGGAACTGGCGCAGCCAAGTCAACCTGGAGCCCGGGGCGAGCGACGCGATCGAGTTTGAACTGCGCGAGTTGGATGAAGGGCTGTGGCAGGGATACGTGATGGTCGAGATCGATGACGAGATGTCGTTCGATGATCGCCGCCACCTGGCAGTGCTCGTCGCGCCGCCGATCGAGGTCTTAACCGTCGATGGAGATCCGACAGACTCGCCCGTCACATCGGAAACGTATTTCCTGGAGGCGGCCCTGCGGTTGGCTCCACCCGGTGAGGACTACCCCGAAAGCCCATATCTACCGCGCGTAGCCTCCCGCGTGGACGGCGCCCGTTTGCCGGACTTTGGGCGTGCGGCTGCGGTTGTGTTGGCCAATGTGGGAAATCTGTCAGAGGCGGACGCCCGTCGTCTCGCTCGATTTGTTGAGGCAGGTGGCGGATTGCTGATCTTCGCGGGGGATCGCGTCGAAGCTGACTTCTACCACCAGCTCGCCGCGGCGGGAATCCCTCTCGGCCGATTCGTCGGTCCTCGAACTGCGATTGAATTGCCGTGGCGTCTTGACACATGGGATCGGGAGCATCCCGTCTTTCAGCCCTTCTACGATCCGCAGTACGGTAATCTGCAGCGACTGGCGTTTCGCAGTTTCACGGAGATCGAGTCCGCCGAGGGAACGAAGGTTCTGGCGACGTTTCAGGACGGCAGCGCGGCCTTGCTTGAATGCGGACACGGCCGAGGGAAGGTTCTTTGGTTCGCGTCCACCAGCGACCGTGACTGGAGCGACTGGCCGCGTTCGCGCCTTTATGTGCCGGTGGTCCATCAGATGCTAGGCTATCTTGTCGGGTTGACCGAGGGAGGCCCGATTCGCTCGCGCGAAACGGACGAATTTGATCCGACCGAATCGGCACCGGAACCTGGCGTCTACGATCGCGGCGGCTACCACGAAATCGTTAACGTCGACCCACGCGAATCGGAAACCGACCGCTCGACGATCGCTGATTTGGCGAGCCATTTTCAGTTCGATCCGATGGGCGAGGCAGCCGACGCGGACTCGGATGTCGCCGCAGCGGGCATGCCTGGCGGTGAATTGGGTCAAGATGAAATTTGGCACTGGGCGCTGCTTGCCCTGTTTGCTGTGCTTCTTGTGGAAGGCTTCCTGGCCAACCGCACTACTGTGTAGGATACAACAAAGGAACAAGGTGCAGACGAATTCCTCGTTTAACCCCAAGCCCGACGGGCTGGGCGTGTCCGGCAACACGCGGGCCGCTGGCCCTGCGGTTGAACGAGCTTAGGTACGCCACCTCCAACGGGAGTAATGCGATGCTTCGACCAGTGGAAAAACCACCATTCGTCCGTCGCTTTGATGCAGTACGCACTGCGGTACTGCGGATGCGGATCACGCAGGGCATTTGCTGCGGCGCGTTCGTGGCTGGCTGCGCACTAGTGGGTCTGGCCGCGGCCGATTACACGTGGGAATTGGCGTGGAATGTGCGCGCGACTTGGCTGGGCGTGACGATGGGTCTGACGCTGATGGTTGTGGCTGTAGGTGTCGTTCGTCCGCTGTTGTGGTGGAGTCGACCGCGCACCGCCCAGGAGCTTGAAGCCCAATTCCCGCAACTTGGGCAACGCGTGCGAACCGTCGTGCAGTTCTCCGGCCACGATCCTCAGAAAGTCGCGGAGGAAGGAGTCAAACCGACCCTGGTATCGGCGTTGGAGGAAGAGACCGATCTCCAGGCGCAACCTCTCGATCTGCGCGAGATTGTGCCTCGACGGCAAGCGATCATTGCCGCCGCGCTTGCCGTCGCCCCGATCGTCGTGCTTATGGTCCTCCTGCTGCTGGACTGGGAATGGCGACTGGCCACTCGGCGCGCGTTCTTGAGTGACCAGCCATATACGACGCTTGCTGTGAAGCCGGGCGACGTAATGATCGACGAAGGTCACGACGTCGCGCTTGTGCTTTCCCTGAACGGTCGAGTGGACCGCCAGATTACGCTCTTGAGCCGCAAAACCGACGCACCAGATGCCGGCTGGAAGGTACAGGAACTCGGCCCAGATGAAGCCGATCAACATTCGTCGGACGGTCGAAGTGTGGAATACGTCGTCGCGATGGACAAGGTAGTCGAACCGTTCGATTACCGCTTCCGTGCGGGCTCGATTCAAAGCGATTTGCACAACATCACAATCCGTTATCCGTTGACCCTCACGAAGTTCGAGGCCACGCTGGCGGCACCTCGATACACCGGCGTGGGCCCGAAAACCGTCGAAGGGGGCGATCTGGTTGTGATCGAGGGTAGCGAAATCGGCTTCGAGCTGGATTTCGACCGCGATTGCCGCGAGGCGTGCCTTCTGGTAAGCGATCCGCCGCACAAGGCCCAAGAATCCACCAAACCAGTGCCGCCAGTCCGCGTTCCGCTGGAGCCGAGTCAGGACGGCTTGGTCGCCACGTTGCAGCCAGACGGCGACAAGCTCTACTCGATCGTAGCCACGGGACACGAAGGCGCACCGTTGCCGGATAACCAGTACCGTATCCGGGTGCGCGAGGACCAGACGCCTCGCGTTGACTTCGAGGATCCGCCCGAAGCCTGGGAGGTGAATTCGATCGCGGAAGTGCCCATGCGGATTCGCGTCAATGACGATTTCGGCGTGAGCGAGGCGGGTATCGTGTTCCAGATCGACAACAGCAAGGAACGCGGGCTTGTTACCAAAGAATACAGCACCAGCGTCGAGCCGGACGCCGACGGCAACATCCACTTGACCACCAACGCCGCACTGGAAGAGCTTCTATGCCTGGAGGAGTTTACGGTCACCGAAACCAGCGCGGTGACCTATTTCGCTTACGTCTTGGACAACTATCCAGAGAAGCCGAAGCGAGCGGAGACCGATTTGCGGTTTATCGAAATCCGGCCGTTTCAGCGGTTCTTCAAAGTGGGCGGGACGTGACAGGGCGGCGGGCGGAGCATCACGCTCGAAGAGCTGATTGCCCGCCAGCGGTTCACGTTGAATCGCACCCGACGCATCGTTCGGCAAAGTGACTCTGCATCGCCGGACGAACAGACACTCGAGCGGTACGTCATATTCGACGAGACGACGGCCGATGCAACACTGGCCTTCGCCCAGGGGCTAGAGGCACGTGGCAACTTCCGTTGCGAGTTCTTGTTCGACGCGGAAAGGGAGATGCGAAATAGCATCGAACGGCTCCGCGCCGAGGAGTTCGCTCCGGCCACCGAACACCAGAGCGAAGCCCTTGCCCTGCTGATCAAGGCCCGCAGCGACATGCGTGCCGCTTTCGGGAAGAGCCCGTCGAGCGCGGCATGCCAGAAGTTTGACCGCGAGCAAATCCAGAAGCTCCGCAAGCCGAAGGACGAGGACGAGCAGGTGGAATTGCTGGCCGAGAAGCTTGAGGAATTGGCCGAGGAGGAGGAATTCGTCTACGCGACACTCGGCGGCGTGCCCGTCGAGCAAGGTAGCCCGAGCCCGAGTAAGAGCCCATCGACCGCGCAGACTTCGGCCGAATCGAACAAGACTGACCAACCGTCAGAGCAGGAAACGCCGGAAGGCGATCAGGAATCCGGCCAGTCGGACGATTCGGAGAAACCTGAGGGCGAGCCTGCGGAGTCGCCATCCGAAGGTCAAGAAGGTACGGAAGGCTCGACAAAGCAGTCGCGTCAGGAAGGCGACACAGGCGAGGGGCAGAAGACCCAGCAGGGGGACGGTAAACAAGCAGATGGCCGACAAGGCCAAAGCTCCACCGGACAAAGCGGTACATCACCGCAGGAAGCCGACGGACAGGGCACTGGGAAGAAAGACGCCAGTGAAAGTGCCGGCGACGACGACCAGCCATCAGGTCGACAGGGCGGCGAAGGCGAGGAAGGAACCGGCAAACCGCTGGATCGCCGCGGGTTGGAACAGCTCCAGCACGAGATTGTGTTGGATGCGCATGAAGTGCAGCGGATGATGTCGGGCCTTGACGGTATGACTGAACTGGCTCAAAGCCGTATGGCGCGGAGTACAAAACGCGCCGAGGATGCATCCGGTGCGCTGGCACGCGGCGACACGGACGAGGCTCGGAAAGCTGCCGGCGAGGCGAGCGGCATGTTCAAAGAGTTGGCCCGGCACGTGGCAGGGCTGAGCGCCCGTGATCTGGCGGGCAAGATCGGGAACGCCCGGGACTTGTCGTCCGAGTTGGCTCATCGCGAGCGCGGGCTGGCCGACCGTCTCGACCAGGATGCGCCGCCCGGCGCGCCGTCCCAAGGCGCGAAGCGGAACGGTGATGGGGGTACGAGCGAGGCTGACAGCCAGTCCAAGTCTCCAAGCGGCAAGCAACCCGGCCAGCAAGGACAGGCTGGCGAGGGGCAAGGAGGCTCCGGACGCGGCAGGGGTACGGATGATGGTGAATCGAAAGGATCGGGTGGCGGCGTCTCCGACGACTTGGCCGACGAGTCCGAACGGCTGGCCCAGGGTGGGCTGACACTGCAGGATTTCCTTGACGCCTTGGCCCGTGATCCGGAAGCGGAGGGCGAACTCGTCTCGAAGATCACGATCGTGCGGGAGCGTGCCGGCTTGGGCGGTCTCGTGGGACAAATGGAAGCTATCCAGCGACGCCTTCGCGACCAGAAACCTGCCGGAGTCCAGCGTGACGCTCGGGACTTAGCCGATCGTCTTGAAGCGCTGGCCCACGAACTGGATGGACTGCACGGTGAGATTATTGCACCGCGGTTGAACCAACTGATCGCATTGGAAAAGCAAGCCGCCGAACTCCTCGAGCGTCTGGCGAAGCTGGCCTCCGATACCGAAATCTCCCAATGGCATCTCGACGCACAGGGATTGATACAGGCGTTGGAGAAAGCCGATGTCGACGGCGCGGCGGTCGAAGCCTTGCGCGAAGCGATGATCGATGCCGGCTGGGGCAAAACGCGGCCGAACTGGCAATGGGACTATGTCGTCAACGATGTTTTGGGAGGATATCACTACACGGCGCCGGGAGCGTATCACCTGAACCTCACGACCATCGTCGAAGACATACAAGAGGAAGCGCGGGAGTTGCTACTGCGAGACCTGATGGCCTCCAGTGAAGAAGCCGTCCCGCCACAATACGAGAAGCTGGTCGACCGGTACTTTGAAGTGCTTTCGCATGAGAGGACCGATTAGCCGAATCCACAGCTCAGCGGCCCAGAACACGACACGTGCGTTTGACCGTTTAACCCGAAGCCGGAGGCGATGGCGGGAAATGAGATGGATCGACGACACGTAGCGCCCGCCGTCGCCTCCGGATTCGGGTTAAATGACGCAATACCGATGGATACCCAGACAACCTTCAATCTGCTGTCGCCCGTCTCATTGGCGCTCGTCGCCATGTTGACGGTTGCGGCGGTCGTGTTGCTTCTGTTGGCGCGTGCCGTCTTCGGTCCGCCGCTCGGTCCGTCGCAGCGTTTGGTCCTCTGGGTTCTGCGTGGGCTGATCCTGCTTGTGCTTGTGGCCATTCTGGCCAATCCGGTCCGGGTCGATCGTTCACCGGGCGAGTTGCGGCGCTCGGATGTGTCGTACTTGCTTGATACGTCGAGCAGCATGGCATTGGGGGAGGACACAAGCCGTTTCGACCAGGCAATTCAGGTGATCCAAGACGTGGACCGCGCGGTTCCGCCGGAGAGGCGACCGGATCTGAGCACGTACCGGTTCGGGCAGCGTTTCTCGGCCGTCGATTCTCTGGCACCGGACGACAAGGGTTCCATCGCCCCGACCGACCACGATACGCAATTGCTGTCGGCTTTGCGGCAACTGACCGGCCGGTTCATCGGATCGCGGCACCATTCGGTCGTCTTGTTTTCCGATGGTCGATCGCGTGAGCCGGTTGGAGTGCAGGAAATGGCTCGTCGCTATGCGGAATTGGGAGTCCTCATCCACGTCGTGCCACTGGGCGAGGTCGACCGCGGCGGCGACGTGGCCGTGGTAAATATGGTCGTGCCGGCGCGAGTTCGGAAGTACTCCCAAGTCGGTGCCACGGTCTGGGTGCGCAGCTACGGCTACGACGGTGTGCGCGCGGAACTGCGATTAGAGGCGATTGGCCAGCCGGACGAACAGGCGCGGCCTCTGGCTCGTCTACCGATCACGCTTGCCAGCGGGATTCAATCATTCAACCTGACTTTCCAATCGGACCTGGAGACGACGCGCGTCAAGGCGTCCGTACCGCTTCAGTCAAACGAAGTCTCGACGAACAACAATGCGGTGACCGGGGACATCGCGGTGGATCGCACGAAGATTCGTGTGCTTTACATCGAGGGGGCGGGGCAGCAGATCAGCCAACGGGTCATGCCAGACGGCAGGGTGGCCGTCACGGGGCCGCATTCCACATTTCACAGGGCGTTGTCGGAAGACCCGGATATCGAGTGCGTGCCTCTGCTGAGTTTATCGGATTCCGTCGGGGTTCACAGCGTTGTTGGTGGAGGAAGAGGCTTTCCCGAAACACGCGCCCAATTGTTCGCTTACGATGCGATCATCGTGAGCGATATGGCCCGTGGCCATTTCACGGACGAGCAACTCGCGTTGATCGACGATTGGATCAGCCAACGTGGCGCCGGACTGTGCATGGCGGGCGGTCCCAAGAGCTTCGTCGACGGTGGATGGGCCGAATCCACGGTTGCGGGGATGCTGCCTGTAACCTTCGCGACCACCGGGAGAAGTTGGTCGTTGGCCAACCAGCTTTCGGTACGGCCCGACCCGGGAGCCCTCCGACACCCGCTTTGGAACATCGTTTCCGATTCAAAGCGAAACGAGTCGATTCTGGAGGCCATGCCCAAATTCACCATGGTCAATCGGGGCTACTCCGCCAAGCAGGCGGCCCAGGTGCTGGCCACCGCTCGCTTCGGTGACGTGGCCAGCGGTACGTCCGTTCCGGTGCTGGTGGTAGGTTCATACGGCAAGGGCCGCACGATGGCTGCGATGGTCAGCCTGAATCCGCAGTGGTCGCCCGAGTTCGCTACACGCTGGGGGGAAAGCGACAATCGCTACTATGCAAAGTTTTGGCGCAATGCCATCTACTGGCTCACCGAGAAATCGTATCTTGGACGGCGGCGTTTGGTTGTCACCAGCGATCGAATGTCGTATCAGCCCGGTCAATCCATCAAATTGACCGCCCGCGCTTTTGACGAGACGTCTCGTCCAACGACGAATTGCCGCGTGACCGTGATGATCGAGCCTCAATCGCTGGACGCGGGCCTGGACTCCGATTACGCACCCGTCCGTTGGCCGAACGGAGTGGATCGTCCCAGCGACGAAACCTCGCCCTACGTCGTCTGGGGCGAGGAACTTGACATGTTGGCCCAACCCGACCAGCGAGACTACGTCCTGGAATTACCCCTGGCCGATCGCCTGTCGGGCGGCGCCGGCGCGGAAGCATTGCGAGTCGAACTGAGCGCCTACGAGGACTACACTCTGATCGACAGCACCTCGATCGACGTGCAAGTGCTGGATGATCCGTTCGAGCATCGCAACCCGCTTCCGGACTTGGCACTAATGGACCGCATCGCCGAACTCTCCGGCGGCCGCGTCTTCACCGACGCCGACTCGCTGGCCGCCATGTTGCGTGACTTGCCAGTCCAGGTCGGACCGGAGAAAATCGCAAAGGTGCCTCTGTGGAGCCGGTGGTGGCTTCTTGGATTGCTGCTCGTGCTGTTAACAGCCGAATGGGCCTGGCGGCGGAACTTGGGATTGGCATGATGCGATAGACGTGGATTCTTGGAGGTCGAAAAGAGCCTTCTGATGATGGCCCTGGTTAAGAATCCGGCGTTTAGCCGTATGTGACGCAACGGCAGTCTTGGCCGAGCAAGGTATCCGCCCTATTCCTTCACGTCGGCGGGAATCGGCTTGGAGGGAGAAGCGAAACAACCTGACGCGTTACCGCCCGAATCTCTCTCCGCCGTCCAAACGACCTTTCCGCGATACCGGCCGTCAAGAGCCCCATGTGTCTGTCGCGCGAAGCCATATTGCCACTCGTACCGGTCGCCGACGCGTGCCGCTTCCAGCAGCAACAGCGTCTCGGGATCCGTCCCTTGCACGAATGCGAAAACGACGCCATCCAGCAAATCGGGGGCTTTGCTTTTGTGTCGGTACAACGGAGTCGCCAGTAGTCGCAACGCTTCACGGTCCGAGTTATCTTCTTTCCAACCGAGTAACGTGGAGCCGAAATGCTTTGACAGCGTTTTCATCTGCCGCAGACGCTCGGCGGCCGTGTCCGCGGGTTGCGGCGCATCCGGGACCGGCCGAAACTCGATCCCGGGTTTCGCAGGATGCCAAATGACCCTCTGGCCCTCTCGTGCGATCATCTTATTGCCGCGCGAAAGCGAAACGAAGCCGTGACCAATCCGGCCGTACCAGTCGTATACCGTCGCAGCGGCTTCCGGGCGGCCTTGATACAGCCATAGTACGAGCGTTCCACTGGACGACTCACGCGCGTGGTTCACATAGCGCAGCACGACCAGCGACTCCATCGGGGTATCGCTCGCGGCGGACGGAAGCAACTCATACCAGTTCACGGCTTCATCGATCAACTCTCGCAACGTTCGCTGCTCGGAGGCGATGGCTTGTCTGTTGGACGAACCATTCGGTTCGCCCGCCCACGTAGCGCTCGCCATAAGCAGTCCAACACTGAGCAGGCAGAGAAGGCGATGCATCGGGTACGTCTCCAAGAGGTGAATCTGGATCTAGTGCGACAAGCCAAGAAGTGCTCCTCGCTTGTGTGCACGCGACTTGATGACTCTGTGCCTACTGATGCTCCGGGCTCAATCTAGCTCCAGGAGTCTACCCGCCCAGGCGAGGATGTCAAGCAAAAGGGGGGACCTAACATGAACCGTTTTGGTATACTGCAGACGTGCCCCGCGGCTCTCGATTCCGGCGTGCGAGATCCATGGGTCTGTCGCGAGAAGCCCTCTTACCGCTCGTATTGGTCCAGACAGCTTTGAATCATCAGCTCCTCCTCGTAGAATCAGTTCTGTCGGCGGAAGTGACGTTTCCTATCCTCTTCAGGGGAAGGAGCAGTGGATGCGTAGCTCAGTCCTTCTTTTGTTGTTGATATCGACGCCCGCGCCATGTGCTGAGTCTGGCGGCACGGACCTTTCGAATGCGCGGCTTAGCTTAATGCAAGATCGAGCGCTAGACATACAATTCCGTGGTGAGAAAGGGTTTCCCAAACAGCTCGAGTCGAAACCACTTTTTCGATACGACGACATTCCACGGGGATATGTCGACGGCGCTGTTTGGAGACTGGGCAAAACGGGGCGGCCGCTTGCTGTTATCACTACCGAACTTCATCCACGGTATGGAATGCAAGGCACGAACCGGTCGAATCCGCGAGTCGTCTACGAACTATTGTCTCTCACTGATGTTCGTTTCTCGTCGAGGTCCAACGATCTTGTTTGGTCGCCTGCGAAGTCAGGCCTTACTTTCATGGCGATCACCGAGGCTCCCTCGCCAGCGGACTCCAAAGCCAAGCGATTGAGACAAATGAAGCAGTTGGCCAGGCGTTTTTCGGCGGTTCAGACAGTTTCAGAACCCGGAACGGAGAATGAGCAACTAATCTTGCGCCTTTTGCCTCAGAACATTGACCGATACGTTCCAGCGACCGACGAAGTCGCCTTGAGGTCAACGAAATCGGACGGCGCGATGTTCCTGTTCGTCGCAGGCCGGATGCCAGGCGTTGTACTCTTGTTAGAAACCGACGGTGAGAAATGGCAATTCGGCGTAGGGAGGCTGTCGGCACCCAGCACGCTAATCCTCTCGCTCGACGACAAACCGGTGTGGAGCGTTCCAAGGGACGTTGGTGGTTCCTCGGATCCCTACTTTGCGACGAACGCACCTGCCAATCTTCCCAGCGAGTGAATCCGCAGACAATGATGTACCGGTCCGGTGAGTGCAAGGGTGTCAGGGGCAGTGAATGCCCAGACGATGTCCATGTGGCCTGCAGGCCACACCTTGAATTCAACATCGGCAAGCCGCCCCGTCAAGTACTAGCGTCTCAGTTCTCATACTTGGCCGGTACAACGATCCAGCCGACAGTCAATACGCACGCAACAGCGTGCGTGCTCCAAATCAACGGGCCGAATAGTGGGATCTTACTCTTGCCATGGTGGCCCTGCGTTTAGCGTTTCATTCGCTTGATGAAATCATGACTTGTGTCCGTCAACTCCGTTCCTGACATCCGCATGGGCGCCCAATCCTCGTACCTCGAGGAGGTCGACCAGAACATGTCGGGCACGGAGAGCACGAGCTTTTCGTAGCGGCGAGCTTCCTCGATATTCCCAACCGCTTCGTAGCACACGCTCAAATGGAGCAAGGCCAACGATTTCTCGGCCCCGCTCGGCATGCGCTCCGCCACCTCGTGATAGTGTTCTGCGGCGGAACTGAACTCGCCGCTCTTGAATAAAATGGCGCCAACCCGCAAGCGGCTCCAGGCCCAGGCGTGACTGCCCTGGGGAGCGTCGACTTGGAGAAACGCGTCGATGACCGCCTTCTGGTCGATGGCAGGAACTGTCGAAGGCGATCGTCCGGCATCCAGCAGTTGACGGTATTTGCATTCGGCCAATCTCCACTGGGCGAACGCGCTTAGCGGGCTGTTCGGGAATTGCTCGACAAGCCGCTGGAAATACCGGGATTCGATGTGCCGCTGTTCGGAACGTACCCAGCCATAGTACGGATTACCTTTCTTGCGCGAAAGGTAGAATTGCTGCAGACACGACTCTCCTGCCGTCCATAAGGCCTCCTCTTTCCGATCTCCCTCCGGAACGCTGGCGATCAGATTGTCCATCGCTGCTGTCAATTCGGCGCGAGGCTCGATTCGGAATTGATCGAGCAGTCCGCGTCGGTGCGCGTCGAGGAATGGTTGACGCAGACGGCCGAGTTCCTTTCCTGCGTGCGGCTCGTCCAGCCAGGACATCACGTTACGTAACAAGGGGACGTGCAGTCCAGGCCCCGTTTCGATAGGAAGGTCCTCGGCCGGGAGATCTATTGACCAATGCCTGGGCCGTCGGACCATTTTCCACTCCGGCCCTCCGGGTCCCGGCTGAAACCACTGGCCGAACGACGCAATCACCACGCGTCCATGCCGGTAGGGCATCGCGGCCAGCACCGTGCGGTCCGCCGCTTCGATCAGAGTCGCCTCCGGCGGTACGGTCAGATGGACGGCATTCTTTGCCATCGCTTGTTCTATACCCTGCGTGATCGGATGAGGCACGATGCGGGTGCTGGTGGCTCGAACCGTCATCTCCTGGCCGGCTTTCGCATCGAACAACTCCAGCAGCGGATTGTGGATACCTGACGCTGCCGGTTCCCAACCCGGCGAAACAATCACCAGCAATGATCCGCCGGTGGCCGCGTAGGACCGCAACGCCAGAACATCCGTAGGCTCGTACGGCAGGTTTCCAGTTCTCGCCAAAACGACGATTTGGTAGGGGGCAAGGTGGGCGGCACTGATTTGATATTGCTGGACGCTGTGAACCGTGTAGCCTAACGGCGCAAGAACGTTCCGCCACGCGTTCCGTACATCGCGCCCGCCGCCCCACACCAAGGCCGCCTTTTCAGGAAATTCAAACGGTGCGTCGAGTTCATCGAGGGCCTTGACCGTATCCACTCCACGATGGTGAGCCACTCCGAAATCGCTAATCAGCCGCTGAAAGGCGTCCACGGCGACGTCGGGCTGATCCAGTTGCTTGTAAGCAATCGAAGCAAGCTTGGACCGGTTTTCGACATCTTGGTCAATAGCCGCGCTCGGGGCATAGTGCCAACTGTCCTTGCTGTAAGGCACCGACTCGTAGGTGGAGTGGAGTTCCGGGTGCTCCAGCAGGTATCGATATGATTCGACGGTTTGTTGCCAATGGCCCAAGTATGCGCTCAATTCCGACAGTTCGAGGTGAGCGACGTACAGTGCCCGCGGTTCCGAGGAGAACTTGTCGACAAACCGCAAGAGCAGCCGTTCTCGCTCCTCTGCAGGGAGGAGCAACTCATAGGCTCCACGCTCATTGAGAAAACATGCTCTGGTGCCTCTCGCACCCCAATTCACCAGCCAGGCGCGTAACCTGCGGTCTTTGGTGCCCTCTAGGTCCTGGACAATCAGCTCATACAACTCGATCGCCCTTTCCGCCGAGGCCTTGGTGCGCTCAACGATTCCGCGCATATAGTCCGGGTCACGTTTTCGCTCCTGAAACTCGCGTGAACCTGAGATGTACCGATCCTCGTTCATATAGTACCAGTGCAGAGTCTGCAAAGCTGTCGAGTAGGTCTCTCCGGTGGCGCGAACTCCTTCGTCGTCGAGCGCCGCTTCCAACGCAGCAACGCCCTCGTCTCGGCGATCCGCGTACATCAAGCCCATTGCGCGGCTCAGTTGGAGAGTCTTTCGGTATTCGGTTGCCGGGAATTCTTCGAGCAGTTGATCGATAACACGTACCGTCTCCATGAACTTCTTCGCCTCCCAATAGGCACTCACCAGTCGATGGTAAGCCTCTTGCTTCAGAACGGATTGCTCCGGAAGGAAAGGCATGGACAAGGTCTGCTCACCGGCTTCGCTGGCCTTATCAAACTCCCTTTGACGGAACCAAGATTTCTGTCGCCCGAGACTGGCGTGAACGTTGTTCGGCTCGATAAGTAATACGCCACCGCACTAAAATTCCGTTGGCGCGGTGCAGGCGGTTGTGAGGCTAAGCT
>CAZUAH010000183.1:0-24236 GCA_964617665.1 uncultured Pirellulaceae bacterium | reverse complement strand
TACCAGAGGTCATCAAATAAATGGGCCTCAGAAAATCGCTGGTTCACGACCCTTTTCGCCGTAGGCAGTGTTCGGCCCGTGCTTCAGCACGGGTTGCCGAGCGCGACGCACCACTCCCTGCGATTCATAGCCCCAGCCCTGCCGCCTTTGGCGGCAGGGCTGGGGCTGGCTGCGCATTAACCCATCTTCCCCACCAGAACTTGGGCTAGCATGGTTGCGCACATCGGGATCAGGCCCGTGGTACGTGTACCCCGAGAGCTACAACCTGATGAGGGTCGTTGGGGCTTACAACTGTTCGAAGGATGCCGGGATGGACGTGCTCGAGCATCTTGTGTCAGGCAAGCATAGTCCAACGTTGCCCTCGATGCTACTCCCCGAGTATCGAAGTGACTCGTGGGGCAACATGTACTCGGCGGTCGTGATGGCGGCGACATCGGCTCCGGATGTCGGCAACGACGTGCTCGTCGAAATGGTATCGGTGAAGGATCGAAAGCGTTTTGATCTTCATTTGTACTGTATTGCGGCTGAGGCGCTGGCCGCAAAAAAAGGCGACAAGGGATTGCGGGTGCTGCTGGGCAACACTCCTCGATTCCTTGGCACTGGACGTATTGCCGAGTCTGTCGTGTTTGACCTGGTCGCTACGCACGGGACCGACAATGTCGTTCCCGACGTCATGGCACTGGTCAACAAGAAGCCCGCGAGTGCCGCATTTGCGCTTGCAGGGATAAAGGGTGAATCCAGCCGCAAGGCCATTGCCTCCTTGGTCAGCGACGACAAGCTCACACAACGGACTGAGAAGATCTCGGACGGTTGGTCGGAAAGGACGGAGCGAGTCGAGATATTGTTAGGGAAGGCGTTGTCCGCGCACGCTGGAGACGCGCGGTGAAGGAGATTACAATTGTTGTCAACGGCGAGGACTGTTTAGCAGAGTGTATTCCACAAGGGGAGGAAATGAGATGAACAGACTTAAGCGAACGAAAATGGCGAGCGTATTGGTGGCGTTCAGCGCGGTGGCCTACTGTGTTGGGCTTGCGAGTGGCGTCCCAGAGTTCGGCGCGAGCGAGGCGGTTGCCGCCGAGGCCCAGGAGTCGCTCGGTGTGCCCGAGGCCCTCAGAGGTTTCCGTGGCATGTTGATCGGTGTAATCGCCAAGAAGGGTGATCGCGAGTTCATCATCGAGGTCGTGAAGATCACACGCGTCTGGAAGGAAAACAAAGCGGAAAACCCGAAGGCCGCCGTTGACAAGAAGGTGGTGTGTGAGTTGTGGTCGGAGGGCCGGATGTACGAGCAGCAATGCCGTACCCTCGCGAGTTTGAAGAGAGGCGACCGCGTGTCGGTCGAGCCATTCCACCTGGAGCCCGATCACGATCATCTAACGGTGGTCGAAGAACTCAAAAAGTTGGAGAAAGAACCCGAGACGCCAAAGGCAAATCCGAAAAAGGGAAATCTCGGCGTTCCGGAGGCCTTGCGTGGTTTCAAGGGGATGCTCGAAGCCACGATCGTCAAGAAGGGTTCGGTTGAATTCATCATCAAGGTCGAGAAGATCAACAAGACTTGGAAGGCCAACAAGGCGGAGAACCCGCAGGCCGCAGTCGGCAAGCAGGCGGTCTGTGAACTGTGGAAGAAGGGCCGCCTGTTCGAGAAACAACGCCGTGCCCTGGCCGAACTGAAGGCCGGCAACCGTGTGCTCGTCGAGCCTTTCCATCTTGAGCCGGATCACGATCACCTGACTGTAATCGAGGAGCTCCGCAAAGTGGACTGACCACATGACGATTGGCACGCGACTGCTGATTGGAATACTTGCCCTGGATTCTTGTTCGCTGGCCACAACGTATGTGGCTCAAGGGCATCCGCCGGAAGAAGCCGCCGGCAAGATGACGTTGCCGGCGGGCTTCTCCGTCCAGCTTGTCGCCTCGGAACCGGAAGTGCGGCAACCGATCCTGGTCAAGTTCGACGACCGAGGTCGGCTGTGGGTCATCCAATACCTGCAGTATCCAAATCCGGAAGGTCTGAAGCGGGTGAAGGTCGACCGCTATTCTCGGACAATCTACGACCGGATCCCCGAACCACCGCCGAAGGGGCCGCGCGGGGCCGACCGCATCACCATCCTGGAAGACACCGACGGCGATGGCCGGGCTGATCGGTTCAAGAATTTCGTTGACGGCCTGAATCTGGCAACCGGACTCGCCTTCGGGCACGGCGGGGTGTACGTCATCCAGGTGCCCTATCTGCTTTTCTATCCCGATCGAGACCGGGACGACGTGCCTGACAGCGATCCGCAAGTTGTGCTGAAGGGATTCGGCATGGAGGACGCTCAGGCCTTTGCGAACCATCTGACATGGGGGCCAGACGGCTGGCTTTACGGCCTGAACGGTAGCACCACAACGTGCAACATCCGCGGCATCGAGTTTCAGCAGGGGGTTTGGCGCTATCATCCGATCACCGACGAATTCGAACTGTTTTGCGAGGGAGGCGGCAACTGTTACGGCCTCGACTTCGACCGCCATGGGCAATTGTTCTACAGCTCGAACGGCTCCCACAAAGTCTGGCATGGTGTACAAGGCGCCTACTACTGGAAGTCCTTCGGCAAGCACGGCGAGTTGCACAATCATTACGCGTTCGGGTACTTCGGCAGCGTGAAACGGGACGGCGAGTACCGTGGGGGCCACGTCACCACCGGCGGCACTTTCTATTACGGCACAACGTTCCCCGCGAGTTTTCACGGCAAACTGATCGGAAACAACTTGCTGTCGCACGAAGTCCACTGGCATGACATCGAGCCTTACGCGTCGACGTATCGGACCCGCCACGCCGGTGAACTACTGTTGGCTAACGATCCTTGGTTCGCGCCCACCGACCTGACACTGGGGCCGGACGGAGCGGTTTATCTGTGCGATTTCCACGACAAACGCACAGCCCATCCCGACCCCGACGCTGTTTGGGATCTCACCAACGGCCGGGTTTACCGAATTCAGGCCCAGGGAGCCGAGCCGCCCACGCATGTGAATCTGAACGACCTGCCCAGCGACGAATTGGCTGATTGGCTGCGACATCCAAACGATTGGTACGTCCGTCGAGCGCGGCGCATTCTGGCGGAACGTCGCGACCAATCCGTCATCCCGAAGCTGAGACAGATCGTAGTGGAGAACGACCAACACCAGCTTGTTCTGGAAGCCTTGTGGGCTCTAAATGCGAGCGGAGGGCTCAATGAGGAAATAGCCCGGCAAACGCTCCAACACCGAAGTGTGCCGGTACGATACTGGACGATCCGTCTGCTTGGCGACGCGCGGGACGTATCGCCGGAGATCCAAGCCCTACTGACAGAACTCGCCAAAACGGATCCCAGCCCCGTCGTGCGAAGCCAATTGGCATCAACGTGTAAGCGGCTGCCTGCCGAGAAAGCATTACCCATCGTATGGCAACTCGCGTTGCGCGAGGAGGATCAGGAGGATCCACGCATTCCCTTGTTGCTTTGGTGGGCGGTTGAATCGAAGGCCGTGTCGGATCGGTACCGAGTGGTGGAGATGTTCACCGCCCCCGAGGCGTGGAAGGCGCCGTTGGTTCGCGAGGCGATCTTGAGCCGACTGATGCGCCGTTACGCGGCGGAAGCCGACGGTGACTCGCTTGACGCCTGCACGCGCCTTGTCGACACGGCACCGAGCGATAGAGACCGCGATCGGATGATAGCCTCGTTGGACGAGGGGCTCAGCGGCAGAAGAATCGAGGCAACACCGGAAACCTTCCGGGAGATGGTAGCTAAGCTTGTCGATACCAACTCCACAACCGATGTGTACCGACTTCGTTTGGCCGTTCGTATTGGCATGGGCGACGCATACGAACGGGTCATTCGGATTGCGACTGAACAAAAGATACCCACAAACACTCGCGTGTCGATGGTGGAGGTGTTGAGTCAGTTGGGCAGGGCGGACTGCGTACCGGCCTTGCTCTCGTTGCTGGAATGGGACGAACAGCACGATGTCGAGGTGGCGGCCGTCAAGGCGGTCGCTCGATTCGACGATGAGCGTGTTCCTGCCAGGATTCTGAAGGAGTATCCCCGGTTCAGCAACAAGCTCAAAACGCTCTGCCGCCAAAGCCTATTCACTCGAAAAGACTGGACGCTCGCCTTCCTGAGCCGTGTCGACGAAGAGCAGTTCGACCCCAAGATCGTAGAGATCGAGGAACTTCGTGGGCTCGAGGTCCACGGCGACGAAGGGATCAACACCCTGGTGCGCAAACACTGGGGGAAGGTCACCCGGGGCACTCCCGAGGAGAAGCTGGCCGATATCCGCCGCTTCAACAACGACCTGCGGGCATTTCCCGGCAGCGCGTCGGACGGCCATGCCATTTACAAGGAACATTGCGGAAAATGCCACAAACTGTTCGGCGAAGGAGAGGAAATCGGACCCGACCTGACCACGGCCAACCGCAAAGATCGACAGTACATGCTGATCAGCACCGTAGATCCCAGCAGTTTCATCCGTAAGGAGTATCTTTCCGCCCAAGTTATCACGGTCGACGGGCGGATCCTGACCGGACTGGTCACCAAGGAGACGCCCAGCGCGATCACGCTGGTCAACTCTCAGTGCGAATACACCACGATTTCCCGTGAAGACATCGACGAAATGGTGCCGTCTCAGATATCGCAAATGCCCGAGGATCTCCTGAAGCCACTCAAACCGCAACAACTACGTGATCTGTTCCGTTACCTGGAAAGTATGCCGAAGTAGGATCGTTGCGGCCCGTTCTTTTTGGAGGATGAACGATGAATACAACTCCAGTCCCCCTGTCGCGACGACACTTCCTGCGCGGTTCGATTGCGAGCGCCCTGGCTGCCGGGACGGCATCCGCGCAGCATCAAGACGACTCACTAGACGGCAAGGCTCTCATCGCCATTACCTTGGACCTGGAAATGTCCCGCCACTATCCCAAGTGGGACATCATGCACTGGGATTACGAGAAAGGAAACCTGAACGAAGCCACCAAGCAGTACACGGTCGAAGCCTGCCGACGCGTAAAGGCTAAAGGCGGTGTGCTGCAGTCGTTCGTCGTCGGGCAAGTCTTCGAACAGGAGAACGTGGACTGGCTGAAAGAAATCGTCGCCGAGGGGCATCCCGTAGCGAATCACACCTATGACCATGTGAATGTATGGTCCACGAGAACGGAGAACATGCAGTTTCGTTTCCGTCGCGCCCCATGGCTGATCCACGGCAAGACGCCGCGCGAAGTGATCATGGAGAACATTCGCTTGACCGACATGGCCGTGAAAACGCGCATCGGCGTCAGTCCGGTAGGTTTTCGCACTCCCGGCGGCTCGAGTTCCGGACTGGTCGGCCGTGCGGATGTTCAACAGATCATGCTCGAATCCGGCTTCACCTGGATCAGCAGCATGGCTAAGGGCGTGCCGGTTAAGCATGAGAATCCGACCGAGGAGGACTTTCAGCGCGTGGCCGATGCCCAGAAGGACAGCCAACCGTTTGTCTATCCGTCGGGCTTGATCGAGATTCCTATGAGCCCGTTAGGCGACGTGGCGTCGTTTCGCCGTAAGGATAAGAAGTGGAAGCTCGGCGACTTCCTGAAAATGGTGGAAAAGAACGTCCAGTGGGCCATCGAGCATCGCGGTGTATTCGACCTGCTGGGCCATCCGTCGATCATGTACGTCGAGGATCCCAAATTCGAAACGTACGAACTGATTTGCGACATGGTCAACCAAGCCAGCGACCGGGCCGCCATCGTCGGCCTCGACACGATCGCGAAACGGGTCGCCAAGGAGCAGGAATCATGAATAGACTCGTTTCCCAGGCCACTTTGATATTGCTGATTGCCTGCATAGCAGCGGCCGAGATCGCCGTCGCTGCCGACCAGCCTTCATCACGAGTCTACGAGAATCAACTCACACCGCTGGCGAACCCGAAACCGTTACTTGCCGACCACCCGGAGTTTGTCCAGCCCATCGACGAGATACGACGCTTCGAGGCACCGCCGCTGGTCCGGGACGACGGTGCCGATTTGTCCGTGCGCGCGTGGCGATTCTCCTACAACGCACGGGGCATCATCGAAATGCCTAATCAGTTGCGCGCCGATCAGACAGCGGTCATCATGGTGCATCCGTGGGGCATAGACGACGGACAAGGTTGGAGAACTCCGGAACCGGCCGGGGTTGCCGATTTCTGCACGTCGGAAAAGAACCACCTCGCCGGGCGACACACCCGCGAGGTGATCGACCCGTTCTTGAAGCGTCTGCGCGATAACGTAGCACTGGTAATGTACAGTCTTCCAGGGAACGAGGATCCGATCCGCAAGAAGCTGTACCGGTCCTTCACCAGCCGTCCCACCGCGGAGCAGCGATCCGAGGGACGAAAAGAGCTGGAGACCAAACTGAACTCGTTTTCATACAAGGGCGAACCGCTTCCCAGTCGTTTGACCCTGTCGTCGGACCGGCCTGTCATCGACTACTTCCGGCAATTCCCAGGTTTGGACGCCGGGCCCAAATTCAACAACGCGGGCTTCTGGGCCTTGCCCATCCCGGTGACCAGCGACATTACGGTCCACCCAGACGATGTCGTCATCTACGACGCTCAAGGTTATGAACCGTTGAAGCAGTTTCTCAAACAGAACGAAATCCGCCACGTTCTGCTGACCGGCTACGCCACTGACATGTGCTTCTGCCGCACGACGGCCGGATACCAGAATCTGTCGAAGGACTTCAATGTCTTCCTGGTCGGCGACGCCACATTGGCCACCTTTCCGGCCAATTCAACACCGCGATACGCAACCAACGCTCACATCTCGTTCGCATCGCTCAATCATCTGATCACGCAGGTTTCGTGGGTAAAAGAACAGGCGGGAGAAGGCGAGTGACGAGCGTTTCGACTCCTAACCTATTACACCGAGAGGATTTGTCATGGATTCGTGGGTACAACAGTTACTTTTGGTCGTCGCGGCGTCGACTGCAGCTTCCGTATCTGCGGCTTCTGATGCGGCGACACCGTTGCCCTGGAAGGAGAATCGCCCGATCGTGGAGGTACGGAAGGAGGTTTACAGTCGTCATCCGCGTAAGGGCGTCGGTGCGTGGGTGTCAGTTCGTTACGTGGGACCGGGGCTTGAGCGAGAGGAAGTCCACACCACTTGGGCCAAAAGCGACACGCCGGAGAAACCGAAGCGACGTTGGTCGTTCGATAACGGCCGAACGTGGTCGGACTTCGAAGCGATGCCGGATGTGGTCACGCATCCCGGCGGCGTAAGGGTCTTCTGGGGGCAAGGGCCTCAACTGTACGATCTCGCGAGCAAGACGACCGTGTCAATTTGGCTTCGGCAGCCGCATATCCGTGGGCGCCATCACAATCACTGCTTCACGCGGACCTCGCGTGACTATGGAAGGACGTGGAGTGAACCGACGCAGCTTCGTTACGAGGAAGCGGACGCTTTCGACCCCGACGACCCGTTCCGCGAGAGCTTTCTGCGACACAATCAAGCCTACATCGGCAGCAACATCCTACGTCACACCAACGGTACGTTGATCCACTGCGTTGCCCATGCCAACGCTCCCGGCGATGCGGACAACGACAAGCGTCCGTGGCGCATGGGTTCGCTGTGTTTTGTGGGCAAGTGGAACGCGGAGTCAGGAGACTACCAATGGACCGCTGGAAAGCGAGTTGAGATTTCGCCGGATGTTTCCTCGCGAGGCCTGATGGAGCCAGCGGTCGCCGAGTTGGACGACGGGCGCGTGCTGGTAATCTGGCGCGGGTCCAATACGTCGAAGACTCCCGGCCGAAAGTGGTTCAGCGTGTCAACGGACGACGGTTTGACGCTGGGCGCGGCACAGGAACTCAAGTACGACGACGGCACACGGTTCTACTCACCATCGTCGATCCACCGGATGATCCGCCACAGCGTGACGGGGAAACTGTACTGGGTCGGGAACATATCCGCCGCGCCACCCCGCGCCAACTCGCCCCGCTACCCGCTGGTCATCGCCGAAGTGGACGAGTCGATTCCTGCGCTCGGGCGGAGTACCGTCACAGCAATCGACGATCGGCAGCCAGGCGATTCAGAACGCTTGCAGCTATCGAACTTCTCGCTGCTGGAGAATCGAGAAACCCATACGCTAGAGGTTTACCTGACGCGCATCGGTGCCGACCCGAATGACTTCTGGGGAGCCGACGCATACAGGTATACATTGACTCTCAAATGACAAGAATGAGTTTCGATCCAAGCCCCTAACCACCACGATTACGGGAGGGCGAAGCTCCAGCTGAGCCGCACATTATCCGCAGGTCACGGCTCGGCAGGAGCCTCGCCCTCCCGTCCTGAGACAACGTGAAAGGAGAACCACCATGTCCCGCAGGCTGACGCGTCGAGGATTTGAGCGTGAAGTTGGGTCACTGATTCTGGGCGGAGCATTGGTTGTGCCCCTTTCGAGCGAAAATACTTGCGCGGCGGAGACTGCACCGGAGCAGAATCGGAACAGTTCGAATGAAGCTTGCGACTTTCAGTCGTCGTTCATGACATGGGACTTTCCGCATCGCGAGGACCCGCGACCGTACGCCCGGCACAATTGCCCGCACGGAAACATGGCCCGCATCCAGTTGGACGCATTGATCGACGTGATCACCAAAGAGACAAATGAGTGCGAACGATTCGCGCTGATCGCGCCCTGCCGGACCGAGTGGGTCTACGCCGAAAATCGTTTGTTTCAACTCCCCAGCCGGGAATATCGCAACATCTACTCGCTGACCGAACAACGCAGCATGGGATACGGACTAACCGATGATGCGGAGCGATCGCGAGGTCACTTGGTCAGTGACGATTTCCGTTCGCTGGAGATCGACGTGCAAACGTTTCGCCGCACTCGCGTGTTGCGAACTCCCAAAGAAATCGTCGAAGCGACCGCCGACAAGATTCCGCATGTAGGGCGGACGTTAATTGACGTTCCCGACACCGAACACTGCTACGTGCTTCAGTACCCGATCAAAACGATGAACTTTCAACCGAAGACGAACTCATTTCAAGTGGACACGGGTCCGGTTCTCGTGCCCGATTTCAAGATCGAGGCAGAGCGCGCCATCGACCGGCTGGAAATGGCACACATCGCCTACAATCGCCTGGACCGCGCCGAGTTCATCTTGCGTCGACCCATGCCGATTGAGGACGAGGACGGTAAGACGCTGTGCCACGTTTTGCACTACTCCGAAGTACGAGAAGACCCGGCTGTCACTCAGATACTGGCAGGAGAAAATGGGTAGAAGCGGCTTCAAAACCGGGAGGGCGAGGCTCCCGCCGAGCCGAAACTGCGGAAAGACACGGCTCAGCAGGAGCTTCGCCCTCCCAAGCATCTGTCTTGAAATGCCTTCTAGCCCGGATTTCTCACCAGCCGTAGTGGAATTCGCCAGAATTCCGGTGTACGGCGAGGTTTGCCGGAAGTCTGGCGACTTCCACTACAAGACAGCCTGTGCCGTCATGTCCTGCCCTGGTGGGAAACCCGGGCTAGAGTGTTGCTCGGCAGCAATCGCGCGCACCGTGGTCACTTTTACTGCAGCTGCAGACGGATGATCCGGTGATGCCCGGTGTCGACCACGTAGATCGATCCGTCGGCGTGGACGCAGACGCCGTGTGGGCGACTCAAATTGCGCTGCGGCCGCTCGACGCCGGTACCTAAGATGCTCCTCAGTGTGCCCTCGCGCGGATTGTAGATGCGTATCCGTTTGTTCTGGTCGTCGGCGATGATCACGTTGTCTTCCGAATCGATGGCTACGTGTTTGGGTGAGGCAAGTTGGGCCTGCAATGCCGGTCCGTCCGCCCCACCCCGTTTACCGGTGCCGGCCACGGTACGAATCTTGCCATCGGGTGCGACCATCCGCAGGGCATGGCCGCCGCGTTCCAGGATATAGACGTTGTCCTTCGAATCAACGGCCACCGCCCGCGGATCGACCAGTGGACTCTCCGTTGCCAGTTGGCCGTCGGTGGGTACTCCCTTGTCGCCGTTGCCGGCCACGGTGCTGACGACGCCAGTGGCCATGTCGATCATCCGGACTCGCAGGTTCTTCAGATCGGCCAAGTAGATCTTGTCGTTGGCAGGATTGAGCGAGACGCACATCAGGAAATCGAAGGTGGCTCTGGACGCCGGTCCACCGTCGCCGCTGAATCCAGATTCGCCCGTGCCTGCAAACGTGGTGATGATCCCCGATTGGCCGTCGATCTTGCGAATGCAGTGGTTCCAACTGTCGGAAATGTAGATATCGCCGTCAGGAGTAACAGCCACATTGTGCATTCCGTTGAAGGTGGCGTCTTTCGCCGGCCCCCCGTCGCCCGTGTAACCTTCACTGCCATCGCCGGCAATGGTTGCGAACTTGCCTGCCGTATTCAACTTGTGAACCCGGCCGCCAGCCAGCTCGACAATGTACATGTTTCCCGCAGCGTCGAAATCGACTCCGAAAGGCGAGTTCAGTTTGCCCGGCTTCGGCTTCTTGACGTCGGCAAGTGATTCGCCGATCGCGATCGACGCAGTGGGCGGTTGAGCGTCGGCACCATCGGTTAGAGAGTTGATGAGAAGGAAGCAGACAGAGAAAGCCATTGTCGTGCGCAACATGATTGAGCCTTGGTGCAGGAGTACAGTGATGTCGGCAGGTTACAGGCCCTCCACAGCCCAGCCGTCTCGGTAGGTTCGACGGAGGTGCTGGTTGGCTTCGGGCACGTTGGTGACTTCCATCCGGTCGGCGTCCCAGGTGAGTTTCTTGCCGGCGCATAACAGTGCGACGGTGCCCAGCAGGACCGTCTCGGTCAGTGGGCCCGAGTAGTCAAAACCGGCGGCTGTCGTGGCCTTGCCCAGACAGGCGTCGATCCAGTGGTGATAGTGGTTCCTGGGTTCCAGCTTGGGAAACGCGTAGTCTTTGAAGCGGGCCTTAGGAAAGAGCTGAGGGTCGCCGACGTGCGGCAATAGCAGCGACCCGGCCTCGCCAATCATCAGCGAACCTTGAGCAGGGTATGGCTGGTTGTCAATGTGCTGGCGCATCTCGTCAGGCGGATACTTTCCTCCGTCCGACCAAGTGAACTCGAGCGTCTTGCCAGCGGTCAGTTCGTTGCCCGCGAAGGTGTAGTGGAGGATCTGCCAAGTTGGCCACGTCTCGCCGCGTCGGCCAGGGGTGTTCCACCACGCCGGTTCGACTTCTGCCCGGATGCTATGTGGCGCGGTCAATTTCAGGGCCTGGAACGGCGAGTCGATGATGTGGCAGCCCATGTCGCCCAGCCAGCCTACGCCGAAGTCCCGCCAGCCGCGCCACCACTTCGGATGATACACTCCAGCTTTGTACGGTCGCACCGGCGCCGTGCCCAGCCACACGTCCCAGTCCAGCGTCTCAGGGACCGGGTCTTCGCCCTTCGGGCGCGGCCCGGTCGGACGGTACTTGCCCGACGGTTTGTTCGACCAGGCATACACACATTTCACTTTACCGATCGCTCCATCACGGATCAACTGAACCGCCGTGCGGTAGCTGACAGAGGAATTGACCTGGATACCCATTTGCGTGGCCACTTGAGCCTTCGCCGCCGCCTCGGTCACACGGCGCGCCTCATACACGTCGTGCGTCATCGGCTTCTGGACGAACACATGTTTGCCTTGATTGATCGCCGACATGCTGATGGGCGCGTGCATGTGGTCGGGCGTCGAGACGCTGACCGAGTCGATCTTGTCACCCTCTTTGGCCAACAGTTCCCTCCAGTCCTGATAGCGGCGGGCCTGAGGGAACTGCTGGACGGCTCGACGCATTTGGTTCGAATCGACATCACACACTGCCGCGATCGCGATGTCGGGATGCGACGCAAACGCCATAACGTCCGACCAACCTTTGCCCCCAACGCCAATTGCCGCATGGTGAATCTTGCCGTTAGCCGACTTGCCAGCGGCCGCATGCGGCCAACCGGCCACGCAAAGACCCACACCAATCCCCTGTCTCAAGAAAGTCCTGCGGTCGCTCAGTTGGCTCATAGCGTGATTCCTTTGCGTCTGACTGCCGAGGTCGGTCAAAGCTGATGCGAGTTATTGTCCGCCGTGCTTGAGTCGCTGGCAAGCCAGGGCCTTTGCGACGGCACTGCCACCCGGAGTCAATCGGCATATTTCGTTACGAAGTCAGCGTGATATGTCAGTTGGTTGGGACTTCCCATTGGCGGTCTCATTTGCCGCTGCCGCCCTCGTGCCCGCCGCGTCTCAGAGCTTTCTCCCCGAGTGTTTTCCATCTCGCAATGGAACATCCGCGTTTCATATCAAGTTCGCCAAGATCTCCAGCATTCCCCGGTCGATCGTACCGAATCGGTCGATGAGGTCGCGGCGGATCATCTCCACCTCGGGCAACGGGGCATAATCCCACAGATGCCGATACCGACCCATCCGCCGGCCCACGATGAATGTTTCGCGGTCGGTCGGATTCATGTCCAGGAAGCGATCGATCGTCTCTAGCATCCGCTGCTTGTCGTCAGGTAGTCTTCCGGCCACATCTTCCAGAAGGTTCATCACGTGATCGCTTTGCACGGTGCTCGTGATGCCGTCCAGGCGTTCGAGGAAGGCTCGGATTTCGCAGACTTTCTCCTCTTCGGTCAGCGGCGCCCACTGTCCTTCTGTCATCATTTCATGCAGTGGCGTGCCCGGCACGGGCACCGTGCTCCGGAGCCGTATGAAAGTTGGGTTCACCGCAGCAAGTACCGCCGCCGACTCGACAGCATGCTCCTCGGACAGCTCCTGCCCGCCGAGGCCCGGCATGAAATACTCCGAGAGTTCGATCCCGGCGTCCATCACTTGGCGGCCAGACCGAATTAGTTCCTCGTGTGTGACGCCTTTTTGCACCAGGGAAAGAACGGCGTCGGCCCCCGATTCCATGCCGATGTGGATTCGGTTCAGACCGGCGGTTCGCAGCGCTTTCAAGTCGTCTGGTGATTTGCGGCTGACCGTCTTGGCCCGCGCATAGGTGGTGATCCTGGTGACAGTGGGAAAGGCCGCCCGCACGTGATTCAGTATCTCGACCAACTGCTCCGTGCGCAGTACCAGTGCGTCGGCGTCTTGCAGGAAGAGGCTTTCGAGGCCGCGGCAGATCCAGAAGGCCATCAGTCGCGCGCACTCGTTGCTTACCTCTCCATCGCGGCCAAGGCTCTTGGCGGCGTCAAAAACTGCAACGCCGTCTGGCTTCGCACCACACGGGGCGTTCACGCGATGGTGGATCCGATCCGCGATGGCCGCCATCGCGTCGATATCGCTCTTGATCTCCTCGACCTTCCGGATGGAAAACTGCTCGTGCTTGTACACTGGGCAGAAGGCGCACTTGTTCCAGTGGCAGTTGCGGGTGATCCTCAGAAGGATACTTGCAGCTTCGCTGGGCGGCCGTATGGGGCCGGTTTCAAAGTGGAGCATTGCTTTTCGACCGTTGGACTCTCACGTTCGCTACATCAGTATCCACTACCATTCCCCCGATGCCGTTAAGCATTTTGGTAGCCGGATTCGCAAGAATTCGGGCCTTCTGGGGCGGCCCCGAAGTCTTGCGACTTCGGCTACGGCCATTCGTCACGGCGTCGATTGCGTCTGCAGCCGTTGCGTCACGCGAAGATCGGTACGTTCACCGAGCTGGGCTAAGCCGACGCGCGCGTGATCGAAGACGATACCGGACGGGTGCTCTTCGGCAACCTCGCGCAAAAGCTGCTCGATGCCCGGCGCCCGGACTTCGGTCAGGCCTGCCAACGCTCCGGCTCGGAGCCAGATGTTGTCGTTGTCCAGCAGCCGTTGGACTTCGGCGTGGTCGATGCGACCGGCTAACCGGGCGAGTGCTTTGGCGGCCGGGTAGCCCAGGCCCATTCCGAGCGGGCCGTGCAGGGCGGGTGGGTTGTCGGTGCTGGCCAGTCGCGCCAACCTTGGAAGCGCTGCCTGGGCGTCTCGGTCGGCCAATGCTTCGCACACCCAGTAGAACCGCGCCGTGTCCGACGAGTTGGCAAACCGATCAAGCTGCGCGATCAGTAGCTGCTCCTCGTCGGTGGACGCTCCACCAGAATACTCTCGCAGCGCCAGATAGTGAGCAAACGGATACGGCGAATCCAACATCTTCTTCAGAAGCGGCCGTGTCGACACGGGATCGCGTTCGGCCAACAAAGCGACGGCTCGGTCGAAAGAGCGGATGCCGCGAAGCATCATGGCATTGGTGCCGGGGGCTTGATTGTTCGAGTTGTTCAGATCGCGGTAGTTCCCCTTTTCGAGGCCAGCCGCCACGAGCCTCGCGAGATCGTCCGCTGGTGGGTCCTCGGGCGCCGGTCGAATCACAACCGGCCCCGGCCAGCTCAACCCTCGCGGCGGGTACAACGCCTCGAACGCCATCGCCTCTCCGAGCTCGATCGGCGGCACCGGCTTGCCCGCGAGCCGGGCACGTTCTTGGATGGCCCAAAGCGACTGCCGGGCCTCGCGGCGCACCGCCGAGATCGGATCGGTTGTGGTAAGCCGGGTCAATAACTCTATGCCATCCGACTTCCCGCGGCGGCCCAGCCCGATGGCTAGGCCGTAGCGCACGTCACGGTACCGCGTCCGCGGATCGGCAAACGTTTGCAGCCGCTTCACGTCCTCGGCGTGGTGGGCCAATGCAGCCACCATGTAGCATTTGTCTCGGAAGTTTGTGTCGGGGTGGCTCTTTCCGATACCCATGATCTCACTGAACGAGTAGGGCTTCGTCGCCTCGCGGAACAGCGCGTCGGCCGCGTGCGCACCAAATCCCAAAACGTCCAACAGCACTGCTCCGTCGATCCGCTCTCGCCAATTCTCGCTTGTCAGGTATGGAAGGATCAGGCCCTGTGGTACCTCTGTCCTATCCACGGCCAAGCAGCCAAGAAACCAAAGGGCCTGTTCCGGCTCGATCTGCTTGACAACCGGAAACGGCCGGCGGTGCTCGGCAAACGGACGTTCAAGATTGATGCCTTCGACAATCTCGGCGTACAGCGGATCGTCGGTCGCCGGAGGCCGTCCGCCCAACACGTCGACCAGCAGTTCCACGACCCGTGTGCGTAGTCCCCCATTCTCCAAAAGCAATCGGCCCAGCAGCACTCGCTGCGACTCAGGCCGAAGCCGATCCTCGTAACGCGGCTTCTCCAAAAAGCTGCCTGGCAACATGGCCACTAGCAACGACACATCCTCCACCTCCGGTGCGGCCTCGGCCAAGATCAGCCCTCGCAACAACGCATACTCTTCCGGTCGCGGGCCTCGCTGCAGGTATCGCGTTTGGAACGGTCTCAGGTTTGGCACCTGTTCGCGAAGCGCCGTCCAGAGTGCATCAACCGCCTCCGGTGTGCCGATCCGTCCGAGCGCCACGGCCACTTCCGTGGCATGGTCTTGGTACTCGGCACGCGAAAGCCACGGCACCAGCCGAGCCACGCTTTCCGAATCCCGCATCTTTCCGGCCGCGCGGATCGCGCCCAGTTCCGGCGGCTCGCCCTGGAGCCTGTGCCGCTTGCCGGCGTTGGGTTGGAACGTGACTGGCGGCGGCAACGGCTTCTCCAATGCCCAGCGCACGACCTTTCGGGCGGAGTCCGGTGCCTGGGGTCCGAGTCGCCCGGCCGCCTCGTACCAGCGGCGGAGCGGTGCGTCCCAGTCGTCCCGTGTGGGAAGCTCGAGCGGTGCCGGTCCTTGGCCGACGGCCTTGCGCACACCCTCGGCTCCGCGGAGACGGTTGACGAAATCGACGTAAAACTCCCTAGCCGAATCGCCGTCATGGTCCCCCGGGGGCGTGTAAGACGTAATCGCCTCCAACGCTACGGCCGCGTGAAACCGTACCTGCCAATCGGTGTCCTTCAGCGCGTCGATCAGGCTGGTTACGGATTCAGGCGTGCCCAACCGCGCAAGCGCCCGGCCGGCCGCGCGGCGGACCGAGGCCGACTCGTCGTGCAACAACCGTCCGATCGTCGCCACGTCTTCTTCCGTTCCGTCCTCGATCGCCGCCAATAGCTCGCACGCGCGCCGCCGAAGATCGGCCTCCGGGCTCTGGAGCCAAGGGCGATACTTGGGTGCCTCGCCGATCCGTGCCTGACAGCGGTACTCGTCCGGCTCGTTCCGTCGATACATCAGATCGGTCAAGTCACGTTCGAGACGCACGGGACGCCGAGCCAGAGCCGACGCGGGCGCGTCCGGATCGACCGACTCGTGCAACCGCGTGTGGCAGCCGTTGCATGATTTCGTCTCGCCAGCCCGTGCCGTGATGTAAGTCATTTCGGTGAGGATCTGCTTCGAGCCCACCGGCACGGACGTCTCGGGGTGCCGCCAATCGTATTCGATGCGACGCCCCGCCGCGTCCAACGGTTCGAGGAACAACGGCGTATCGGCCGGCGCTTCGAAGTACGCCGAGCCGTCCGCGCGGATTGGCACCACACCCAAAATACGCGTCGCTAAGTTCGTGTGGCTGGAACTCGTTACCGCCGTGTGCAGCGCCTCGACCACTTGGAAATATCGGGCCCGCGACAACGCTTTCTCTCGCTCGGGATCGTCGGCGGTCCGACCCGCCGCCACGACGAACCGCGCCCACGGCGTGATCGCCACCCGGCCATCGTTTCGATCGGCCCTCGACCTCCGGTTCGCAAGTCGGCCCTTCGGCGGCAGCGTCGCGGGCCGGGGGCGTTCGACCAGAATCGGTCGCGGGTCGAACTCGGCGGTCTCCGGATCGTTGAAGATAAGCTCCATCTCTCGTGTCGCCGGATCGGCCAGGTAGATGCCCAGATCTCGGGCGCCGGGCAACGTTGCGGCGAGCAGAATACGGCCGTCGGGTAACGGGTACGGCGTTGTGCGACTGCCGGTCGGCGACAGGTGCACTCGGTGCGTGGCCCCGCCCAACTGGAGCGATGTTGTGCATGGAAAAATCGGCCACAGTGTATCCCGTGCGTCGAGTCCTCGCCGCACGTCCAGGATCGAAGGGCCCATCTCGCTCTGCACCAGGATCGTGCCGTCCGTCATCTGCCCCGACTGCGTCAGCGCCACGCCGGAATGCCGCTCGCGGTTGAAAAACGGGTGTTCGCGAGCGCCGAAGAAGTGGCTCTCGTCCGTGCCGTCCGGACGGATCGTCATCAAGTACGTCTCATGCTTGTCTGCCGGCGGCAGATTCAGCATGAACGTGTCCCAAAGACTGAATAGAATTCGCCCGTCGGCCAGCACTGTGGGATCGAAGACGGTCCCGGGGTTGAACGTGAGCTGCTGGATGCCTGTGCCATCGGCTTCCATGATCCACAGGACCTCGGTCCGTTCCTCGTGGTACTCTTCCAGGTAGCCCGCTCGGTCGCTCACAAACACGATCCGCCCGTCCGGTAGGTAGACTCCATACACATCGTTAAACGGCCCGTCCGTCAATTGCACGAGCCCCGTGCCGTCGGCACCGATTTCGTACAGGTTGAACCAGTCCTCGCCATCGCGCCGCATCGAGAACAAGATGCGTTGTCCGTCGTAAGAAGGCTCCGGGTCAAACACCTCGCCGTTCGTCAGGTGCGTGATGCGTCGAAGCGTTCCGTCCGGCCCGGCGGGAATCAGCGTGTACAAGTTGCGGCCCGGACGCGTCGGCGTCGTGGTCCGTTCCAGCACGTGCTGCGTCGTGGCGCGGTGGTACAGATAGCCCTCGCGCCAATGGCTCGTGCCCGGCCGCGGATAGTCCGGATTCTCGTGCTTGGCACCGAAGATATCGTCGGAAACAAAAACGACTCCCGGAAGCCGATCCCCAGCCCACGCGGCACACGAGTATATGGCCACGACCAGACCGAGTGCTACCATTCGACTCAACAACCGTCGCATGGTTCGTCTCCTCGCTAAGTGCGAATATCCTTGAACAGCATAGCCGCACTGGCGTGGGAACTCAATGAAGCAGCCACTTCCCATGCTTGACCCGAGTGATTGACGAGTCGGCCACAAAGGCGGGAGCATGGACAAATACCGAGAGAGTTGCCCGAAGTCGTTCCCATTCCGAGAAGACACCTTCTCTCCAAGTGTCACAATGTGATACTGAAAGCAATTGAGTCAGCCCGTGGTTTGGGCAATAGCGGATGCGGCGTCCGGCAGTGCGTCCCACACGCGGCCATCCAAGAGCCTACCTGCCTTCTTCTTGTTCACACCGCCCCATTGCTTGAAGAAAAACGGGATACTCGCAGCGTCGCATTGTTCCTTGATTTCCCAGACCCATTCCTCGCTCATCGGCCTGGCGCCGGGACCGGACTCCCCACCTACGATCACCCAGTGTATACCTTTCAAATCAAGTTCGCCGAGAGACTCAAGCAAGGGTTCCAAAGACAGGAATCGCACGACGGCTGGTACCTTCTGAAGTGACGCGATTCTAGACTTGGATTTCCGATTCTCGACACTGACACCCATCCAGATGTTGTCAGCGAAGTCAAGCGATGAGACTAATTTCACCAAGCGCTTATCACGCTTCGTCAAGACTTGGAAGCGATGCCAATGCGCCCGATTCATGACATCGAAGACGGAACCTATGAACGATGCATCAACCGCCTCGTGAAATAGATCGCTCATGGAGTTGACGAAGACAGTCCGCGGCGTTCTCCAGCGAAGTGGTTGCTCAAGCGCGTGATCGTGACAAGTGACTTCAAAACCATTGCGGTAATTCGGTTGCCCCATCGCACGCAAGCGCTTGGCCATCCGCTCGGCGTAGCAATTGCCGCAGCCTGGAGAGATCTTGGTGCACCCCGTCACGGGATTCCAGGTTGATTCGGTCCATTCAATCTTGCTCGTACGCATATGTCATTCTTTCTTCAACGTGAAACGGACGCGAGGTCCTTCGGCTGCCTCGTAGTTATCCCACGTTACGTAGAAAACGCCTTTCCTCTTCGCCGGCGCGTTGGTCTTGCGATCAATCACCGTCAGCCTACCCGAATCCTGAAGCTTCCTCAAATGTTCTTTCGCATGTGTATTAGGCAAGCACCCCTGTTGGAGCGTGAATCGATAGACGTCTCGATTATCGGTCAACGCCCCGATGATGAGATTCTCCTCCAGATCTTGGTTGAATCGATCGAGCTTCGTCGGAACGTCCATCTCGGCGAACAGCGATTTCTGTTGCCGGTCTATTCGGTCATCGTCAATATCATAGTTCGCTTCCCCTGTCGTGCTGTCGAGGTTCCAGCAAACCTTGAGGAACTTATCCAGGCCGATCAGCTTGCCGCTACCAAAAATGACTCCGTAAATGTTTCCTCCAGGCTTCTTCAACGAAAACGGTGCCAAGTGGTAGGTCGTCCCCGGCCCAATCTCTGAACGAAAATGATCACAAATCTGTCGATGAATCAATCGGTGGGGCGAAGTGGCGAGTTTTTCACTACTGACCCGAATGTGACTCTTGAAAGACGGCTCCCCGGAGAAACGTCGAATGAACCCAGAGGACACAAAGAACAAAATGTCTGTTGCCGTGCAATTCGCCAGCGTGTTGACAACTTCAGGCGTCACTTCCTTGATGCCGCATTGATCCATTATGACCAAATTGGCGGAACGCCGGTTCTGGATTTTGGGCAAGTAGTCGTCGAGCGCCTCCGAAAACGGTTTTGCCGTGACAAGCGTTTCGCAGCACGACTTAGGGCACGCGTTACCTTCAAGATTTCGACGCAGTTGCTCAACTTTCCCCTTTTTGTCGTCGTTGAAGTACAGTCGAACCGCAACGGCGTCCGATTTCAAATTGCCTCGCGACTCGCAAAACGCTTTCAGTTCATCCTGGATAATCAGCGGAGATCCTTTGTTGCCTTTGATGTCTCGTCCTGGGCCGGCAAAGAAGTCGTATATGTTGACGGGATTGAAGTTTGGTCCACGGCCATGCGCAGGTTCGGTCAAGAAAGTAGGCAACCATTCTCGTGTGTACTTCCTAAAGATCGCCAATTTCAGTTGCGTCGTGTCATCAAACTCGTCTTTGTGAAACTCTTTCGCCATCAGCCCGGCCCCATTTGATTCAGTTTCAATGTTGATGCAGTCAATGACACCTTTGGTCATTATGCAGGAAAGACCTCCTGTATTTCTACGCCAATCTCAGACGGGCGCCGCCCGGCCAAAGCACTGCGATCGTCGGCGAAACGCGCAAACGAGGGTCGTTTCGGCCGATTAGCTTCGTGCCGTGTGCATCCGCGGTGGTCGAGCTGGTTCGCTTGACAGGCTTGCCAAAAACGTTGAAAAAGGATCGCAGGAGGGTCCATCGTGAGCGAGAAAATCGAGGCAAAAGCGTCTCACCAATTCAAGGCATCTGCGGAATGCGTCTACGGCGCGTGGCTTGACCCCGACAGAGTGCGAGTCTGGATGAGGGCCGCTTTGCAGAGCATGGGGCTTTCCGGAGACGTTGGTCAAATCGAGATCGACCCGAAGGTCGGCGGCGCATTTCTGTTCACAGACATGCGCGATGGAACGGAGGCCCGGCACTGGGGCACGTATCTTGAACTTGATCGGCCGCGCAAGATTGCCTTCACTTGGATCGTCGATCTGACCGAAGAGCCTGATCCTTCAAAGGTGACCATGACGATCGAACTGGACGGCGCGGGATGCGCTGCCACGATCGTTCATGAATTGGACGCCAAGTAGTCCGACTACGTTGAGCAAACGGAAAACGCCTGGAGTTGCATGATGCAGGCAACGGACGCGCTGCTGCACGACTAGCCTCTCGTTCTCACGGAAATGATCATCCGCCGTAGCTTCGTTCGCCAGAACGCGGGGATTTCCGCGCATTGACGAGTGCAGCTAGGGAGGGTTTCTGACGCGTTTGATTGCGGTGACACCGGTTCCAGTTGCAGTGCATTCTGCAGGGGCAACGGCGAATTCGCTACAGCGCGACTTCGGGAGTTGTGCATCGGCCTTCGTTGTCCGTTGCTGCGATTTCCGTGATGCCGACCAAGCCGCCGACGACCAGGCCGATCAGATGCGCAAGCGGAGCTGGAGTGAAGTTAGCCGCGGTGCTATCGACGAATACGGATCCGCCCGTCGCCAATTCGAACACAATCTTGCCAGCAAATCCGGCTATGAGCATGCAGACGACAGTCAGCCACTTCCACTCGCGATCACGCCACTTCTCTCGAAGCATACCAACGGCCAGCAGTGTGAACAGGCTGGTATCCAGGCCGCTGAGTCCGCGATAGGTCACCATTTCGGGCTGAAGTACGAGGACGGCCAATGGGATGGCCACACCGGAGGCTATCAGACAGGCCAGCCATCGGGCCCGATCACGGCGTTCGCACATCACGCCCAGCACTCCCAACGCCAGTGCATCCCACAGCAGATGATCCAGGCTCCAGTGTGTTATGTGGCAAGTCGCGATTCGCCATATTTCTCCGGCGCAGACGAGCCGCCTGTCAAATTCGGCTAAGCGGCTCGCCGATGGCAAAAAGAACAGAACCACCGCCGCCAACACGATCCAAAGCGTGAAAGGCGCTTCCTTCAGATAACGGTCAAAGAGCTTCTTTGTTGTGGCGTTCATCAGGAATCCGTGCTTCGTCACTCACTGGTAAGCCTCGCCAGGCGTTCATCACTCATGAAGGCATTTCAAAACCGAAAGTCGGGAGGGCGAAGCTCCTGCTGAGCCGGAGTATTGATGTCGACGCGCGGCTCGGCAGGAGCCTCGCCCTCCCGGTTTTGAAACCGCCTCATGACACGGGCGCCGTCTAGTCTCACGAACCAAAACATGCAACAAGACGACGCCACGGACGGTCTATTCCATTTCAGTCTGTTCCTTGAGAGCAGAGCCTCTTTTGCGCCGACGAAGTCCCGCTACCGCCGAAGCCCCGGCGAGGCCGAGCGCAATCGCCGCGGAAAACGGGTCAATCGCTCCGCCGCCTCCACCGCTACCGCCGCCCGCGGCGGGAATGTTGATATCACCACCTCGCTGTGGCGGACTGCTGACGAACTGTTCCTTTTGATCGGGCGCCAGCGGCTGATTCGACTGTGCCGCGTCGGCCGAAGTTGTGGCTAGTTGTTGCTTGTCACTGCCGGCCCGCGGGCCCAGAGCCTCGCTTGCCTGCCTGCGCAATTGCGCCAGTTGTTCGCGAATCGCTTCGCGCGCCGCACGATCTCGTCTGACGCGGTTCGCATTACGTCGTTCGATCTTCCAGCGTTGATACTCGGCATCGTTCTCCAACACGATAAAGGAAGCGTACTCACTGGCAATTGAATAGTCCTCGCACAAGCGGACGATCTCTTCCTTCACCTCCACGTCTGTGCCGGCGCGTCGGCCTTCTTCCATAAGGCGCTGGGCCCGGTGCCAGGCCCACATCCGTTCAATCTCTGGGTTGTTCTCGTCGATGTCCGGCAATTGAACCTCGACAGATTGTTTGAACGGGGCACCCAACGCATCGCCCTCGACTGTGACGTTCAACGGGCCGCCCTTGCCGTATCGACCGTAGACACGCAGCGGCGAGCCATGATAGAGGTTCGGCAACGTCTCTGGCTCGACGTCGTAGACGCCAAGCCCGTCCAGCGCGATTCGCAATTCCGTCACCGCCGGTCGCATCAGCTTTCGGCGAAACGCGGTTGCCTGCCGTTCGAAATTGTCGCCACGCGACACGAAGGCAGCTAAGCCTCCTGCGTCTTCCGCCAATTGCGATAGCAGCGGCCGATTCACTTCATTGCCCACGCCGATGCAAAAGACGCGGGCCCCCAGCGGACGCTGTAGAACCAATTCCAGAAGTTCCCGCTGCTTGGATTGTTCGGTCATGCCGTCAGAAAGGACCACGACGTTCAACGTTCGGTCAGGATCTTGGTATCGATAGGCCGTCGTCAAAGCCGGCCGCAGAACGGTCCCGCCACGAGCCTTCTGCGATTCCAAGAAGGCGATGGCCTGCTCTTTCGATTGCGCGTCGACCTGTTGAAGCGAGTTGAACTGAGTTTGTGGCGAGATGTTGAACGTGATCACCTCGAATCGGTCTTCGTCCCCCAAAGCGTCGATAAATGCCCCGACCGAATTTCGCGATAGCCGGAGCTTTCCGTCGTGTGCCATGCTGCCGGAAATATCCAGCACGAAGACGTAATCCATCCCGCGGCTCAACTCCTCCAGTTCTTTGCCTGCCGTCAGCGTCAACTGAAAGAAGCCGTCCTCGCCGCTCTGTTTCGAGGAGATTATGTCAAAGCCGGTACGCGGCCGCTCGACGCGAAAGGCGATCACTGCGTCTCGACTCAAGTCGCCGCCACTGGTTTCCAGACTCGCTCGACGGTATTTCTCGCCGTGCGACACGATCACGAAATCGTCACCGTGCGACGGGCTCTCCAAATCGACAATCGGGACCTCGCACTTCACGTCCAGCGTCATGGCAAACTTGCCTGAGGTGCGAGCATCGATATCCCGTACGGTGACGGTGGCCAGTGGGTAGACATACGTGGCCCAGTCGTGGTCCACGTCCAACTCCTGATAGTAGGTGACTTTCACATGCTGTTCGGCACCGGCGGGAATCGGAAAAATCCGCATTTCGAACCGCTTGTAGTCGACTTGCTCCAGCAACCCTGGATCGCGGCGGGTCTGCTTGTAGCTTTCGTAGATACGGCGTGCGCGTTCCTTCTCCACGACCTCGCCGATCATCTCTTTGCCATTGATGATCATACTGAAGTTGCTGACGCTGGCGCCTTTCGGAACCGGAAACGTGTACAAAGCCTCGACGATTCGATTTTCGGTATTCACGAAAACCTGAGACACTTCGGTCACAGCCACGCCATTGTTGATCGTGACTTTGACATCATGTTCTTTGATCTCCAACACGCCTCCGAACCCGCCGTCGGCTATCAATAGACCGGACGCGTGAGCCGAAATCGGCGTAGCCATCGCGACGGTCGCGACGATGGCGGCAAACAGCGTTTTTCTGGTTCGATAATGGGACAGCGGTGACTTGCGTTCGAGCCTCATTGTCTTGTCCTCCTGTGGGAAAGTGAACCTCTCGACAGAGCATCAGACTTGATGGTCGCACCTAAGCGGACGTTGATATTGTTTGCACAGTTTGAAGCACGTCGAATGCTGTATTCCTCCCAAACCTGGCACGGGCAACCGCGCATTTGTTTCTAAGCACTGCTTAGTCGGAGACAATTCCGAAACTTGGTGTGCACGATTGACTTGTCTGTGTCTAACGCGTCAACAAGGCCAACTATGGCTAAGATTCGAACCACATCCGCCGACAGATGATCTACTCCCCGGAGACTCAGTCGTCAGCACGCCGAAGGCGATCGGCAGATGAGAATCTACCCGATAGGGGTAGGAAAGACCGGTTGAGTACCCGGTCTCCCCTCCCTCCGAAC
>CAZUAH010000182.1:0-24272 GCA_964617665.1 uncultured Pirellulaceae bacterium | reverse complement strand
AGAAATCCGAGCCGCTACTTCATGGCCACGCGCTCGCAGAGTGCGCCGCCGGATAGGTCTTGTGGAAACGGTCACGGATCCCGCGGGTACGGTGACCGAATACCAGTACAACACCCGCGGTCAGAAGACCAAAATCACGTACGCCAAGGGCGACTCGCTAGAAGCCGCGGTCGAGTACGAATACGACGGCACCACGGGTGACCGCGTGGCGGAAGTCGACGAACTTGGCCGGCGCACCGAGTCTGTGTATGACGCACTGCGCCGTCAGGTTGCGACTATCCTTCCGGCAGCGGATATCGAGGGCACAACCATTGACGATGGAGACACGAGCGGTTTCACAACCAGTGGCACTTGGACCAGCGGCGGCTCCGGGACGTATAAGTACGCTACCAGTGGAAGCGGCTCGGACAAGGCCACTTGGGAATTCACCGGCTTGGATGCCGACAAGTACTATGAAGTCTTCGTCACTTGGACTTCCGACGCACCCTTTACGGTCTACGATGGGACTGCCGGCTCGGGCACGGCGCTCCAGACCGTGGACCTGGATCAGAGCGAGGCCCCCGAAGGCAGCAAACTGTTGGGCTCAGCTTGGCATCGCCTGGCAACCTATGCAGTCAGTGGTACGACGTTGAGTGTCCAATTGACCAATGACGCGAACGGCCGGGTGATTGCCGATTCCGTACGAATTCTCGAACACTCGTCGACACATTCGGTTTACGATTCAGGCAGCCGGTTGATCCAAACGGTTGACGAGGCAGGGCGCGTGACCGGTTATGGCTACGATGCTCGCGGGCGTCAGACGCACGTCTACCGTCAGCCGGCCGACGCGAGCGGCAAGGCTATTGACGACGGGGATACGGATTTCGCCACCAGCGGCAGTTGGACGACCGACACGACACAAGGCGAAGAAGGCGACCTCCGCTACGCGCCCTCGGGGACGGGTACGGCAACGGCTACGTGGACTTTCGACGAGCTGGATCCGCACCAGCAGTACCGGGTACTTGTCACCTGGACTAAAGACGCGACCAACAATGCTACCGATGCGCCTTACAGCATCTATGACGGCGACACGGCAACGGGCACTCTGCTCGATACGATCGATGTCGACCAGCAAGTCCGTCCAGCAATCTTGGGGCTGTTCGACGGCAACTGGGAATCCTTGGGCGTATTTGAACCGTCCGGCGACACCATCACCGTCCAATTGACCGACGACGCGGACGGGCGAGTGATTGCAGACTCCGTTCGGCTGGTCGAGGCGGGCGCCGTAACGGAATCCATCTACAACGCCGCGGGCAACTTGATAGCAACCGTCGATTCCTTAGGCAACGTGACCGAGACCGAGCACGATGACGACGGCCGTGCCGTGAAGACGTTTGCGCCGTATCCGGACCTGGACGGGACGATGCAGAAGGACGATGGAGATGATGGCGTGACGATCATGCTGGCGGACCTGGTGTCCGATTCCGGCAGCGTGGGCGGCGATTATCGTGAGATTACGGGGAGCGCAGGTTACGTGAGCTATTCCTTCCCCGAGGTCGAACGAGGTACGCCGTACGAGGTTTGGGTGAGCTATCCGGTGGACGCGGGGAACGTCACCGACGCTTCCTACAAGACTTACGACGGCTGGGCGATCGAACGCAACCTGGTTGAGGAGTTTGCAGTGGACCAGACGAAATCACCGTCGGGTTCGGCGGTATTCGGCAGCCAGTGGCACTATCTGGGCGTCGTGACGCCCAGCGACGATCTGATCTCGGTCAAGGTGTCCGGCGGCGTGGACGTTGTGGCCGATGCTGCCAAGATCACAGTAGCCCGTGCCGTATCCGAAACGGTATACGACGACGCCGGCCGCACGTGGAAACGGATCGACCCCTACGGCAACACGACCGAGTATGTCTACGACGTTTCGGATCGGGTGGTGCAAACGATTCAGGCCGATCCCGATGGCGACGGGCCGTTGCAGTCCCCAGTCACACGCACGTACTATGATGCTAGGGGCCGCAGCGCCGGAACGATCGGTGCCGACGGAGTGGTGAATACAACGGAATACGACGACGCAGGCCGCGCCGTAGCCGGATACGTGGGACAAGTGATCGCCCCGACTGATGCAAGCTATGAGGAGACGGCCGGTACCTGGGCCGACGCAACCGGTGGCTTGTACGGAGAATACCGCACCGCCACTACGACAACGGGGACGGCCGACGCCACCGCCACATGGACGTTCGACCATCTGATGGTCAGCGAAGAGTACGAAGTCTACGTGTCCTGGACGGCCGACGAGACCAACGGCGCTACCGACGCGCACTTCTCGGTGTACAAAGGCAGCACGGGCGGCACGCTTCTGTATCAGGAGGACGTGGATCAGACGGCCGATCCGACCGAGGAATCCGGCTTCCTGCCCTTCAGTGATGCGAAGTTCGAGAAGCTCACCAGCTTCACGCTGGGCAGTTCCGACCCCACCAGCGTTGTCGTTCAACTGGCAAACGACAGTGCAACGGCCGCGAAACTGGTTGTGGCCGATGCGGTCTACCTGTTACGAAACACGGCCACGAATGAAGCGACCTACGATGCCACCAACCGCCTTCTGAGTTCCGCAGATGCACTGGGCAACGAAACCGCCTACGGCTACGACGATCGCGGCCGTCAATCCGGCACCACGCAGCCCGACCCGGATGGTGCGGGCTCCCAGAGCGCACCGTATACGTGGCGATACTACGATGCAGCGGGGCAACCTATCGCTTCCGTTGCGCCCGACCTGCGAGTTGATACTTTCGAGTACGACGGCCGGGGTCGCGTGGTGGCCAGCTATGCGGGCCGCGCGATCGACCACGCTGGGCCAAGTTCCGAATTCGCCGTCACCGGCACTTGGACTACGACAACCGATGATGGACTGCTGGACGGCTACCGTACGGCCGCATCGACTGACCAGTCGACGGCCACGGCCACCGCGACCTGGACTTTCGAGAACCTGATCGACGGTGACCAATATGATGTATACATCACCTGGCCTGTCGCAGATGATGCGGCCGACGATGCGCCGGTTGCCATCTACGAGGGCAGCACCCAGGAAACGGCCACTTGGACCGGCACGGTCGACCAAACCGCTGCACCCACGGCAGCCAGCGATCTGTTGCCTTTCTCCGACCAGGCTTTTGCCAAGCTGGGCAGCACCATCACCTTGTCGGATTCGACGCTGATCGTCCAACTGGGCAACGACACGGGCGAGACCGGAAAGGTCGTGACGGCCGACGCGGTCTACGTAGTCCGTGTTACTCCTATGGGCCAGTCGGTTTTCGATGGCGATGGCATGCTGTCGTCAACCAAAGACGCGTTGGGCAATGAAACTACCTACACTTATGACGCTTCGGGAAGGACCATTGCCGTCACTCAACCGGACCCGGATGGCAGCGGCACCGACTACACCTCTCCCGTGTTGCGCACCTACTACAATTCGGCGGGGCAAACGACCGCGTCTGTCGGACCAGGTGGTCGCATGGAAACCTCCCGGTACGATGGCATAGGCCGGCAGGTGGCCGTCTATTCGGGACAAGTGATCGCCCCGTCCCTATCCTCGTACGACGAGCCAACCGGCACGTGGTCGGACGCGACCGGTGGATTCCTGGACGACTATCGGACCGCCACGACTACAACCGGCACCGCCAATGCCACGGCAACGTGGACCTTCACGGATTTCGTGCCTGGTCAGGAGTACGAAGTGTACGTTTCCTGGACGTCCGACAGCGGGAACGCCACGGACGCCCACTTCTCCGTCTATTCGGGCAGCACCAGCGGAACGCTGCTGGATGAATCCGACCTGGACCAGACGGCCGCACCCGCGCAGGATGAGGATCTTCCGGGTTTTGGCGACGCCAAGTTCCAGAAGCTCGCTTCCTTTGAACTCCACGACAGCGATTCGACCACGATTGTGGTGGAACTGGCCAACGATAGCGCAACGGCCGGAAAAACCGTGGCCGCCGATGCGATCTACGTCGTGCGCAACGGGGCGAGCAGCGAGTCCATCTACGATTTCGCCGGGCGGGTGGTTGCGACGCTGGACGCGGCCGGCAACCGCACGGACTTCACGTACGACTCGTTGGGGCGTCAAACCGAGATTCTCCGGCCGGATCCCGACGGAGACGGGCCGTTGACACGTCCCTCCATACAGTACGTGTACGATCGAGCCGGCCGCGTGGTGGAGACGATCGAGTATGCAGGTGATTTATTGGGCTACGACCAACGCGGACCCGAATTCCATCGGGTCCTGGACGACGCCGTGGACATCGGGGCCTACGAAGGTGTGATCGGTCCCGAAACCAGCACGTACGAGGTTTCGACGTTGGTCGACGAATCGGACGGCGATTACTCGTCAGGCGATCTCTCCTTGCGAGAGGCGCTCTATCTGGCCGGACAGAACTCGGTTTATGATCTGATCACCTTTGATTCGTCCCTCTCCGGTACGATCGAGTTGTCCATCGACGAATTGACTATCGATTCGGACCTCACGATTCAGGGACCTGGAGCCACGACCATCACGATCGACGCCAACGGTACGTCAAGTACGAACCGTCGCGTGTTTTCGGTCGACACCGGCGTTACGGCCATCATCTCGGGCTTGACGCTCACGGGCGGATACGCCAGCAATGGCGGCGCTATTTCGGCTTCGACAGACAGTGACGTGACCCTGATACACCTGACGGTCAGCGGCAACCACGCGACCGGTTCCGGTGGTGGTGCATATTCCATTTGGGGCGAAGCGTTGGTCGTGCAGGGCAGCACGATTACTCAAAACAGCGCAACGATCTACGGAGGCGGAATCGCTGCATTCACTGATCGGGTCTACTTGTACGGTTCGACAGTCTCGTCCAACACGACCGGCCTCGCCGGCGCGGGCGTTAGTGCTTCGTATCAAACGTTGGAGGTTGTCGATTGTACCATTTCGGACAACGCCTTCACTGATGAGGGTTACAGTTCGCGTTACGGAGGTGGCCTGTATGGGAGCGGCGGTGCGAGTATGCGCATCTCCAGCACGACGATCGAGAACAATTTAGCTGGCACTGGACAGCTGAACGCCACGCACGGCGGCGGCCTGAGCGGCGATGGCGAGGGGACCGAGTTTACCATCACCGATTCCATCATCCGTGATAACCAGGCCGTCTACTACGGCGGCGGGCTGCACTTCGCTAAAGGGATTCTGAACGTCAGCCGAACGCTGATCGACGGAAACGAGGCCCAATTTGGCGGGGGGGTTCATCTGTACGACGCCACGGTCACGTTGACCGACTCGCTATTGTCGCAGAACGAAGCCAGCGACACGGGCGGAGCCATTATGGTCTCGATCGGAACAGAGATGTCGTTGACCGGTGTGACCGTCTCGGGCAACTCGGCGACCGACGAGGGCGGCGGCATCTATTACGACGATGCGTCGGGCATCGTATCACGCATGGTCAACTGCACGGTCACGGCCAACACGGCCGATTCGGGCGGCGGCTTGTACGACGAGGGCACGGCGGACCTGCGCATCGACAACACCATCGTGGCGGAAAACACGGCCACGACTGCCTATCCCGATGTCTACGGCACATTCGACTCCGATTCAGCCAACAACCTGATCGGCATCGACACTGGACTGACGGACATCGAAGACGACGATCGCGACAATCAGGTAGGAACCAGCACCTCGCCGCTGGATCCGATGTTGGACACGTTGGCCCACAACGGCGGGCCGAACAAAACGCATCTGCCCCAGTCTGGCAGCCCCGTGCTGGACGCCGGTAGCCGCCTGTACACGGATGCCTACTACGACGGACGCGGTGAGGGCTTTCTCCGAAACGTCGGCACGGCCATCGATATTGGGGCGGTCGAGTTCAAAACGAACGAACTGGTGGTGGACGAACTGAGCAATCCGGCGAACGGCCTGACCCTGGCCGAGGCGATTACTTCCGCCAACAGCCGGCCCGGGCACGACGTGGTTACGTTCAGCGCCGCGTTGGATCTGTCGTCTGCGGTAGACATCACGTTAACGAGCGAGTTGTCTGTCACCGGCGACCTGACGATCCTGGGCCCAGGTGCCGACCTGCTGGCTATCAGCGCCGACGACAGTTCACGCGTGTTCAACCTGTCGACCGGCACCAACGTCCGATTAGTGGGTATGACGTTGAAGGACGGGGCGGCCACGGGCGCCGGCGGTGCGGTCTATTCGGCCGCCGATGTATTGACAGTCGAGCAGTGCCAAATCACCGACTCGGCCGCCACAACCGATGGCGGTGGCATCTACGCCACGGGCACATTGAATCTGCTGGAATCGACAGTGGCCGACAACACGGCGAACGAAGGAGGCGGCTTGGCCTTGGATGGTGCCACGGCTCTACTTCGCCAATCGACTATCTCGGAAAACTCGGCCACCAGCGGTTCGGGCGGCGGGATCCTGATCGAAAGCGTCTCGGCCGTTGTGACCGTGGTGCAGTCCACCATTGCCGAAAACAGTGCCTCGGCCAACGGCGGCGGGATGCGCATCGCCGCGGGCAATGTGCTGCTGCACAATACGATCGTGGCCGACAATTCCGCTACTACCGCCAATCCGGACGTGTATGGCACGGTGTTGGCCGACAGTTCGTACAGCTTGGTCAGCGACGGGACGGGCCTGACGGGCATCAGCGACGATACGGCCGGCAACCAGATCGGCACGGGTGCCTCGCCTATCGATCCGAAACTTGGTCCGCTGGACGAACACGGCGGACCAACCAAGACGCACTCGTTGCGTGTGGACAGCCCCGCCCTGGACGCTGGCTCCGATGATCTGGCAGTTAGTCGCTTGTCGCGTGTCAGTTCCGTCGAATACGACATGCTGGGTCGTACGGCCCAGGTGACGCAGCCTGATCCTGATGGAATTGGATCGGCCGACGCGCCTGTCACCACCATCGGCTACGACGCGCTGGGGAACACGATCCTGGAGACGGACCCGGCAGGGAATGTCACGTCGCATTCCTTCGACAATCTGGGACGCAAGACGCAAACGACCGATGCGGAAAGCGGCACGACCGAGTTCACCTACGACGCCGCGGGGCGCATGACATCGTTGGCCGATCCGGAGGACAACCTCACCTCGTGGACCTTCGATCCCTTGGGCCACGTGGCTACCGAGACGATCACCGTCAGTTCCACCGATCTGGTGCGCACCTTCCGCTTCGACGCGGCGGGCAACCTGACGCGCAAGATCGACCGCAACGATCGGGTAATCGATTACGCCTACGATTCGCTCTCCCGCACAACCAGCGAGATGTGGTATGATGATGTTACGGATGCCGACGCGGAGCAGAACGTGCGCAAAACCTACTCGACAACCTACGACGAAGCAGGCCGAGTCGCCTCGGTGGGCGACGGGTCGTATGACTTCGACTATACGTATTCCATCTTTGGCAAGCTGACTTCCACCACGCAAGATCTGAACGGGCTAACCGACGACGTGGTGTTCACGTACACGCATGATGTGCTAGGCCGGCTAGCCTCGGTCGCGGTCGAAGTCGGCACGACCGACGATTACGTGAACGCGTACGCTTACGACACTTTGGGGCGCATCACGCAGATCACCCAGGCGGGCGTGTCGGGCGGGAATGACGTGGCGGAAAAGCGGGTCGACTTCGGCTACTCGGACGACAATACGCGGGCCACCATCTCGCGTTACGCGGACTTGGCGGGCACTGACGCGGTTGCGGAAACGGAGCATTTGTTCGACCAGTTGGGGCGCGTCACCGATATCGTGCACGAGCGTGCCGCCACCGAATTCGCCGACTACGACCTCGTCTGGGACGATGCCGGACGGCTGACCGATTTCGACTTCACCTCGCTGGTCGGCGACGATGGCGACGCAGACTACACGTACGACGACACGGGCCAGCTAACCGGTTCGGATTACGATTTTCAGACGGACGAGTCGTACACGTACGACGCCAATGGCAACCGGACCAATACCGGCTATTCGACCGGCGACCACAACCGGTTGACCTCGGACGGGACGTACAACTACACGTACGACAACGAGGGGAACGTCACCGTCAAGACAAACATCTCGACCAGCGAATCGGTCGAATACACCTGGGACCATCGCAACCGGCTGACGAAGGTCTCGTTCAAGAACTCCTCGGGCACTCCCATCAAAATCGTCGAATACGCCTACGACCACGGTCAACGTTGGGTGCGAAAGACACTGGACAGCAACGCCGATAGCGCAATCGACGAATCGAGAATACTCGTGCATGACAAAGGCCAAATCGTGCTGGACTTCGAGAAAACCGGGATCGGCGCTGCCGGGAACTCCGACTTGTCGCACCGCTACCTTTGGGCCACGGCGGTTGATCAGCTTCTCGCCGACGAATCCGTAGACGGCGGCACGGCTGACGACGTTGCCTGGACTTTGACTGATCACTTGAATACTGTTCGGGATTTGGCAGAGTACAATTCGTCCACCGACGCCACCAGCGTGATCAAGCATGTGACTTACGACGCCTTTGGCAACGTCACCAGCGATACCGCATCGAGCGTAGATAGCCTATTCCTCTACACTGGCCGTCCGTACGATGAAGACACCGAACTGCAAAACAACCTGAACCGCTGGTACGACCTCTCAACTGGGCGGTGGATGAGCATGGATCCGATTGGGTTCTTGGCTGGCGATGTGAACCTGTATCGGTATGTGTTCAATGGGCCAATGATCGCAACAGATCCGCTTGGGCTTTGGGACATAGAACGCGACGGCGGATTTAGGGCCCCCGTCACACCCGACGATGCCACCGATACCTGGAGGACGCTGGCGAATGAGATTGGGCTTAAGATTGAAGAGATCAATCAATGGTTGACCGGTAGTGACCATGATGGCACCATCACACCAGATGAATACGATAAGACTTTCGCAGATGAAATACGCGAGTGTCCCCCTGACTGGCAGGTTCCCAACAGCGTGCTGATGTTCTGGTCAGGCGACCTTCAGGCAGTCGGTCGCACTTTGATTCAATGGACACGTGACAAGGACTACCTGAAAGCCCGTGGATTCCTCGTGCAGGAACAACTCAACGATAAAGATGCCCCATGGACCGCTGCTGAGTTTGTGGAGTGGATTGGGGATACAACCGCAAGTAAGAAGCTCCACGGTACGTTCATTTGGGCCCATGGGAATCCAATTTCGTTTGGCACCAAGGCTTCGAACAATCTCACCATACTCCACGCTGATGTCGTGAGAGCGCTTAAGTACCGACTCGGACTCGTGATCCATAATTTCTGCCATGGAGGATGGAAAGCGGGTGAGCAGTACACCCAGGCAGAGTACTGGGACTGGGACACTTTTACAAAAAAGACGGTGACAGGAACTGTCACATACGGAGGGAAGGATTGGAGTTCCCTTGCACCTGGCCACAAGTTCTTTGGGAAGAAGGGAATCCTGTACCCAGTTGGCTTCTTCAATCCTGGGCAATGGGGTTGGGCAACCCTTACGGATTTTAGACACGTGGAAAAAGTACTGGCCGCGGGAGAGCAAGGAACAAAGGAATAGCCCATCCGCTCGGGTGTTGTAGGCCAAAGATCCAGGCAGACGCGTGCGAGCGACGAACTCGCCTGTTTCGATGGCGGTCGCATATCATGGTCACTTGTTGGGAGTCTGGAACAGTGTTATCGAGAAAACGATCCTGGTTGTACGCTGTGCGAGTCGTGTTGTGTTGCCTTGCGGTACTGGTCCCTCGCTCACATGGGGAGGGCATCGCACCCTCTGCTCCATTCCCCCGCACCGACTTGGGTGATTCCGAGGAAGGTGTTTGTGCGATGAAGCAATTGCTGGCGCAACGTATTGAGCGCCGTAGACCCCTTGGCAGTGATGATCTCTACGTGGTCGGGATTTCGGGTGAATGCTCGAGCATAACGGATCGAGACTTGAAGTTCATCACTGCATTTCCCATGCTTGAGGATCTGTGCCTCGGCAGCGTATCCACGGGGCTGTCACACGAGGGGATAAGCCACATCGGCAAATTGACGCATCTTGAGAAGTTGGATTTGGGCGGCACACCAATGGATGACTTGGCAGTGACGCACCTCAGGGGCCTATCAAGGCTCGAAGAACTGCACCTCGAAGGCAGTCACCGAGTTACTGATGAAGGGATTGCAGTACTAGCGAACCTCACGCGGCTGCGCGTCCTGCTGTTGGATGGTACATCGCTCACGGATGCAGGGCTGCTGACTATTGGAAAGCTGTCTCATCTTGAGAGATTGTCTCTGGAGTCTTGCGCAGTTTCGGACGACGGCATCCGTCATCTGGCATCCTTGCGATTCCTCACACACCTGTCAGTCGGCGGCAATTCTGTTGGCGATGAAGCGCTACGAACAATTGGGAAACTCCCCTTCCTGCAGAGCCTTTCTCTGAATCACTCCTGCGTTTCCAGTTCAGGTCTGCTAGACATTCAGGGCTTGGCGATGCTACAGTCATTGAGTCTTCGACACACAAAGATTGATGACAAGGGGCTGAAAGGCATCGGACGGCTGAGACGGCTTGAAGTGCTTGACTTGACGGACACGCAGGTGACGGATGCCGGCGTTCGAGAACTCCTTCACCTTCCTTTTCTCCGAAGCATTGTCTTGACCGGCACTGGCGTTACAGACCGGGGAATCAAGGAACTGGCGGCCATACCCACTCTGGAGACACTGTATTTGCTTGATACGCAAGTGACAGAAGAAGGCGTTGCGCGGTTTCGATCCTGTCGGCCAGAGGTCGGACTACTCCACTAGCCATCCATGTTACCGACCGAATTGCCATCGCACTTCTTGCCGAATTGTGGCTGTAGAGATCTTGGTGGTGAAATGGTGGTTTTACCGAATTGTTGAGAATTCAGGAGGTGCCCGCGGGATTGCCGATCTGACGGGACGTGCGTAGCGAATGCTTGGCGCCAACGACGGATATTGGGGACTAGAATTCGGACGACTCGCCATGAAGCAGATTCTTCAGAGTACTTACAACATCTTTACGTACGCAGCGATGTACCTCTGCGTAGCAACTGGATACGGTCAGATTGCCGAGGACTCGGCACTTCGATTCGTGAAACCGGCCATGGCCTCAAGAATCCCGAACTCGCCAAAGCCGATTCCATCAGGCGACAAAGGGCAAATCGCGACCGTGCAGTTGAGCGCAAACGGCGTTCGAGATTATCATTTGGAATTCTTGGGAGAGCTTCGAGGAGTGCAACGCCTTTCGCTCGCCAACACGGGGGTAAGAGGTGACTTTCTGGAAAACATCAGAGATCCTGACTCCGTAGTGGAGTTGGATCTCTCGTACACACCTGTTTCAGATGATGCGATCCCACACATTGCCAATCTTCGCAACCTGCGCGTACTCCACCTGCGAGGGGCGCCGATTTCGAACAAAGAAATCAAACGGCTGAGAGCGCTTTCCAGCCTCACGGCCCTTTCACTACCGGGGGCAGTAACGGATGACGCACTTCACGTCGTGAAAGACTTGAGCAATCTCCAGTGGCTGGATTGTAGAGGGAGCGGAGTTGAGGGGAAAGGCTTAGGGGAACTGGCAAATACGAAACTGAGAGTGCTAATTCTGGGCCCGCATACGCGCACATTTGAGAGTTTGGGGGATCTCTTGACGCTACGACAGCTCTACGTTCCGAGTAACGGGTACGTTGACGAATCCGCGTTGCGCGAGATCGGCAAACTCCACAATCTGCGCCGGCTAAACCTGTCGTACTGTACTCAGGTTAACGATGCATGGCTTGGACATCTCAATGCCCTGTCAGCGCTGAGGTCTCTCGATATCTCAGCGACCCTGGTGCATGATGGCGCTGGATTCCCGTTTGAGAGCCTAAGGTCCCTCTATGTCGCAGGATGCCCGGTTACGCCGAAAGGGATAGCCGACATCTGCCGCCTCAAGGGCTTGCGTCGCGTCGACATTACAGGCATCCCGCCGTGGTGTGAATCAGCGGTGGAACGGCTGAGAAACGAGCTGCCCAACTGTCAGGTGAAGACAACGTTGCAGAAGCCGCCATCCGGGAACTGAAGGGGGATGCAGTCAACTTTTGGCACTTGACGCACACGTCCCGAATTGACGGGCGACTCATCCGCGGCTATTAGCGGTCTCGCAGTTTCTGTAGCAGGGCGCTACTCGAACTGTCTAAGGACGATCCCAGCCACGTCCGTGTCGGTGTGGTTGGGCGAGTCTAGGATGCCCGGCTGTGACGCGAGCAGCACGCCGCGTTGCTCGTCCCTCGTAACGGGCACACCGTGAGAACCCCCGATGAGGGCAGCATCCAGCGGTATCCCCTTTGTGGCCGGGTCAAAACACAGTTCAACGGGGTCATAGCCCGGTTTGCGGTGAATGTCGACCGTTCGGGCAAACGCGGGAGCATTGGCGTTGTCCATCCACCAGTAGTACGCCTGCCAGCTATTCGAATCGGATATCAGGATCACTTCCCCCGTTCGCTCGTGGTCCATTCCGTACTCACCGCGGTCGTCACCCGCCAAGACCCGTTCGATTCCGTCGGCGTTGCTGAACAACGAGACGACTCGTTCCGTCGTAGCGGGATCAGCGTCCTTCACGAATACGTGCGCGAATTGATGATCCACCAACGCCCAAGCGAGGCTGGCCTCCAAGTCAAGGTGCTCGCCGTCTTCCTCTTCTCGGACGCTCAACAGCCCCGCGTCACGGAGAGTGCGGTTTGGATAGATAACATGATCGACCGGTGTGATCGCGTATTCGCTAGCGGCCAACCATAACAGCTCCGCGTCGCCGTACGATTCGCCGAAACCGTCAATCAGCTTGCCGATCACTTCGTCCAATTCCCCGAGGGCAGCAAGCGCCGGCGGGCTGTCGGGGCCGGTTTTCTGTGCGGCGTAGTCCAAGTGCGGCAGGTACAAATAGAAGAAGCTTGGCTGAAAACGCGCGGCCGCCTGCATCGCTGAATCGGCAATCCACGACGTGGCCTTGATGTTGGCGATGGGGCCCCAAAAATGTTGAAGGGGAAAATGGCCCAATTGGTCGCGCAACTCGCCATAGAATTCCGTTGGCTTCGTATAACACCAAAGGTCCTCTGTGCCGTCCGGGTTATGAACCGGCGCGGGCATGCAGACGTAGTCAGCCCCACAGCCTCTGCTGAGCATGGGAAACCAGACGGCCGAAGTGACGCTCAGATCGCGCTCGTGCAGCACGTCCCAAATCTGCGGTGCCGCGATCTTATCGTTCCAGGCGGTCCACATCTCCACTTTCTTCTCGTCTCGCCAATAGTAGCCATTGGCGACAACGCCATGATCCGCTGGCAACCGCCCGGTCAACATGTTGGCCTGAACCGGCCAAGTCACGCATGGGAAACTGGGCGTCAGCGACGATTTCTCGCCTCCCGACATCAGCGACGACAGCTTTGGCATCCGCTCAAGGTCCTGATCGCGGAGTGCCGGAATGGAAAGCAGAATCACGTGTTTGGCCATCTCTTCGACTCCAGCCTACGAGCCATCACTCACACTATTTCAATACGGACATGAGGAATGCCAGTGAGTCGGCCGCAGCTTCGATGCGTTTGCTGGTGGGCGTCCCGGCACCGTGACCGGCGCTGGTTTCGATGCGGATTAGCACCGGAGCGTCGCCCGCATGGGCGTGCTGCAATTCGGCTGCGAACTTGAAACTGTGCGCCGGGACCACACGGTCGTCGTGGTCAGCCGTGGTGACCATCGTCGGCGGGTACTTGGTCCCTGGCTTCAGGTTGTGCAGAGGCGAGTACGCAAGGAGCGTCTTGAACTCGTCCGGATCTTCAGACGAACCGTAGTCCGATACCCAGGCCCAGCCAATCGTAAACTTGTGGAAACGCAACATATCCATCACGCCGACCGCAGGTAGCGTCGCACCGAACAGATCCGGCCGTTGGGTCATCGCTGCTCCAACAAGCAGGCCTCCGTTGCTGCCGCCACGAATGGCCAGTTTCTTGCGGCAGGTGTACTTGTTTTCAATGAGCCATTCGGCTGCCGCGATGAAGTCGTCAAAGACGTTTTGCTTCTTGTCCTTCATTCCCGCTTCGTGCCATTCGCGGCCGTATTCGCCGCCACCGCGTAAGTTGGGCACGGCGTAGATGCCGCCAGATTCCAGCCACACGAGGTTGCTGACCGAAAACCCGGGCGTCAGCGAAATATTGAAGCCGCCGTACCCGTACAAGAGCGTCCGATTCTTGCCGTCCGGCTCTATGCCCTTCTTGTGCGTGATGAACATTGGAACGCGAGTGCCGTCTTTGCTGTGATAGAAGACTTGTGTCGTCTCGTAGTCGCTTGACTTGAAATCGACATCAGGCTTCCGAAAAACCGTGCTTTCGCCGGACTGGATGTCGTAGCGATAGATCCGCGAGGGCGTGGTGAAATTGGTGAACGAGTAGAATGTTTCGGTGTCCTTCCTTCGCCCGCCAAAGCCGCCTGCAGATCCGATTGCCGGCAATTCCACGTCATTCAAGAACTTGCCGGTCAAGTCAAACACCTTCACGCTTGTCTTTGCGTCTTCCAGGTGCGCGACAATGAAGCGATCGCCAACCAGGCCAACGCCGCGGATTACATGTTTCGTTTCGGGGATGGTCTCCTTCCAGTTCGCACGGTCTGGGTTCTCGATGTCTATGGCGATTAGGCGTCGCAACGGAGCGTCCAAATCGGTCAGCAGCCAAAAAGTCGATTCATCGTTGCCGATAAACAAGTACTCGGCGTCGAAGCCCGCGAGCAGTTCGACGACTTCCGCCTTCGGATCCTTCAGGTCCTTGTAGAAAACCTGGTTCTTCCGTTCCGTGCCTCGCCAAACGGTGATGACCAGATAGCGGCCGTCTTCGGTCACCTCGCCATCGAATCCCCACTCTTTCTGGTCCTTGCGTTCGTAGACCAGCACATCCTTTTCCTGTGGGTCGCCAAGGCGGTGAAAGTAGAGTTTCTGGAAGTAGTTCGTGCCCGTGAACTCTTCGCCCTCTTTGGGTTCGTCATACCGGCTGTAGAAGAACCCTTTGCCGTCGGGTGTCCAGGAGATGCCGGAGAATTTGACCCATTTGACATGGTCCGTCAGGTCTTGGCCGGTGGCGACCTCTTTTACCTTCCATTCGCGCCAGTCCGAGCCAGCCGCAGCCAAGCCATAGGCTAGATGCTTGCCGTCCTCGGTCACTTGCCAGCCCGCCAGGGCGACCGTGCCGTCTTCGGAAAGCGTATTCGGATCCAGCAGTTCGCGTGGTTCGGCATCAAGCGATTCTGCCACGTACAGGACGCTCTGGTTTTGCAGGCCGTCGTTGCGCGTGTAGAAGTAGCGGCCGCCTCGCTTACGAGGTAAACCAAAACGCTCGTAATTCCAGAGCTTTGTAAGACGCTCCTCGATGCTCTTTCGCTCCGGGATCTTCTCCAAATATCCGAAGGTGACCCTATTCTGCGCTTCGACCCAAGCCGTGGTTTCGTCGCTGTCGGGATCCTCAAGCCAACGATAGGGATCGGCGACTTTGACACCGTGGTAAACGTCTGCATGATCGGATCGTCGCGTCTTTGGATAGGTCAGTTTGGTTTCCTCGGCAAGAAGGTTGTGTGATTGGCCCACGCAATAGGTGGAGAGGACGAGCAAGATCGCACAATGCATTATTCCGCAATGGTGAGGTTGGTTCATGTGTGTGAGGACTCCCTTAGGTTGATCAGTATTGTGCCGGAAGGGTTCGTTCCATTGTCACGGAATAGTACCGGTTGCCGAGTATTCTACGCTCCACCGCGTCCGCCCGCGAGATGCCGCGGCGGGCCGCGTCTGGCGTCGCTTGCGTGACACTTGCACGCAGAATCACGATCAGGTCGGTCACTCCGGCTGCAGTGGTTGATTCGATTCTAACCGCAGATTCCCCGGTGATGAATTGACGCTATCTGCGACATCGGGGCCAATCTAGCGAGATTCCCTCTTCTGGCACAACTGTCAGAGGGTTCTTGGATACGGACGCAGCCGTTCGCAGGTGTGAGCTATTCTTTTGGTGAGACTGTACCATGACTCTTTGGGACTCCGGGACATGCCCACGAAACTACGAGACTTCTCACTTGCCGGTTGCTACGCCCTAACAATATTCGTAAGCGCCTTTCTTCTCTTTCAGGTCCAACCGGTGATCAGCAAATACATCCTGCCGTGGTTCGGCGGTGCACCAGCGGTTTGGACTACATGCCTGCTGTTTTTCCAGGTGATCCTTTTCTTGGGGTACTCCTATGCACATGTCGTCACGCGGTGGCTCCGCCCCATGCAGCAGGGCCTCATTCATCTATGTCTGATCGTTGTCGCGGTGTTCATGTTGCCGATTACGCCTGGCCCAGAGTGGAAACCTGAAAACAGCTCGTATCCGATGCTTCGCATCATGTTGCTTCTGGCGGCCAACGTGGGAATGCCCTATTTCCTGCTGTCTTCGACGGGACCACTGATGCAGGCTTGGTTCGCCCGTACCTTCCGCGGCCGCTCGCCCTATCGGCTTTACGCACTGTCCAATGTCGGGTCACTGTTGGCGCTGTTGTCGTATCCGTTTGTGGTGGAACCTGCCTTTGGCGTTCAGGCTCAGGGCAGTTTATGGTCCCTTGGTTTCTGTCTCTTTGCATTAGGTTGCGGGTATCTTGCCCTACGACATTGGCAGAAACGAGACCTCGTCGCGGCACAAGCCCCGTCGAGTGCTGGAACGGACGACGCCGACCGGGGACTCTCCGTGTCGGTTGTCGATAACGAACAGTCGCCACGCCCAAGCGAATACGCATGGTGGCTTGTCCTGCCAGCGCTCGCTTCGATGATGTTGCTGGCTACCACCAATCATGTATGCCAGGATGTTGCCGTAATCCCGTTCTTGTGGGTTCTGCCTCTGACACTGTATCTGATCTCTTTCATTATTTGTTTCGACAACGAGCAATGGTATGGGCGGTATTGGTGGGCATCTGGGTTAGTGATCGCGATTCTCGCCGTCAGCATCATGATGATGTTCGGCGACGATCAGAATCTGGTGCTCGAAACGATCCTGTACTTCGCGGCCCTGTTTTTCATCTGCATGGTGTGCCACGGCGAATTGGTCCACCGCAAACCTCTTGCACGTCACTTGACTGCGTTCTACCTAATGTGCTCCGCCGGCGGTGCATTGGGCGGAGTATTCGTCGCGTTGATATGTCCGGCGATCTTCGACGCATATTGGGAGACGCCGCTGGGAATAATCATCGCTTACTTGATGGGCACCGTACTGGTCGTGTCTGAGGTAACAAGGCGGTTTCGCCCCTCGGAGCAAAAGGCTGGGGAGGTCCCTGCCCACCGGAGGCCGTCACCCGACGCGACACCCGACACGGCTACCATTCGGTCAGATAAAGGGACGGACGCGTCTCCGACACTGGCCACTCTTTCGGGCTGGTCCACAGCCATTGGCGCGACACTGTTCGTTGGTCTTCTGATCGTAGTCCGGACGCATTTGGGGGCAGTGGAAACGGGTACAGAAATCTCCCAACGCAACTTCTACGGCGTGCTGCACGTCGAGCGAGTTGCTGCTGACGATGAAGGGCCCGCGGGACGTATGTTGATTCACGGGCGCATCGGGCATGGCTTTCAGTTCAACGATCCGGGCAAACGGGCTTGGCCCACCATGTACTACACGCGGTCCAGCGGCGTTGGGCTGGTCATGCAGCAATATCGGGAAGATCGTCCTTTGCGAGTAGGATTGGTCGGCTTGGGTGTGGGAACGCTGGCAGCGTATGGACAAGAGGGCGACTACTTTCGGTTTTACGAAATCAACCCTGACGTAATACGTTTCGCCCGTGATTACTTCACGTTCCTCGACGACACACCAGCGCGGGTCGACGTTGTTTTGGGAGATGCACGTCTTTCACTGGAAGGAGAACCGGATCAGCGATTCGACATCTTGGTGTTGGACGCCTTCAGCAGTGACGCGATCCCGGTTCACTTGCTTACATGTGAGGCATTTGCGACGTACGATCGGCACCTGACGCCCGATGGTGTATTGGCCGTGAATATCAGTAATCGGCATCTCGATTTGGTGCCCGTCCTCTCAGGGCTGGCCGAGCGTTACGACTATCAGTGGTGTCAGATACGCACAACGAAGGACGCCACCATAGCTGCCGCGGCAGCGCACTGGATGGTTCTGACCCGTGATGCCGACCTGCTGAGCGACGAGGCGATTCAAGCTGCGACGCAAGGCACCGAGACCGGCAGCAAGAAGATCACGCTCTGGACCGACAGCCACAATAACCTGTTGCAGGTACTGAAGTAGGTGGTCCTGGCCGTGGACAGGTGGGCCCCAGCACCAACGTCACGCGAACGGCCACTGTTTACCGAGTATTCTTCGCTGCACTTCGGTCAGTTGGGAAATGCCCCGGCGGGCTAGTTTCAGCAAAGCCTGCAACTGCTGATCGGTGAAAGTCGCCTCTTCGCCCGTTCCCTGCACTTCCACAAAGCGGCCCTTACCGGTCATCACCACATTCATATCGACTGCGGCGGCGAAGTCTTGTTCGTAGTCCAAGTCTAATGTCGGTTTGCGGTCCACGATGCCAACACTGATCGCAGCGACGCTGTCGCGCAACGGATATCGGTCGGCATCCGGCAGATCTCGCCGGATGGAACGAATGGCATCCACCAATGCAATAAGGCCCCCAGTGACACTCGCCGTGCGCGTGCCCCCATCGGCTTCAAGTACGTCGCAGTCGACGGTTATCAGCCGCTCGCCCAGTGCCTCCAAATCCGCGACGGCCCGCAGGCTTCGACCGATCAGTCGCTGGATCTCCGTGGTGCGTCCGTCGACCTTGCCGGCTCGATCGCGGCGTTTTCGCGGGCTCGTGCTGCCAGGGAGCATGTTGTACTCGGCAGTGATCCAACCCTTGCCTTGCCCGGCCATCCACGGCGGTACCTTGGGATCGACGCTGGCCGTGCATAGCACGGTCGTCCCGCCTGATTGATAGAGCACGCTCCCCGGGGCCTGTTTAGTAAAGCGGCGCTTAATCTTCACTGTTCGTAGTTCGTTCGACGCGCGTGCGGTACCACTCATGCTTTGGCTCCTAACAACCACACCAACAAGCCCTTCTGTACGTGCATACGATTCCCGGCTTGCTGGATCACTACGCTTTGGGGACCGTCTATCACTCCATCCGTCACTTCTTCGCCGCGATGCGCTGGCAAACAGTGAAGGAAGCACGCCTCGGACGGCGCGCGTTTCATTAGCTCTTCGTTGACTTGGTAACCCGCGAACGCTTTCGCGCGAGCAGCTTTCTCGGACTCCTGTCCCATGCTGACCCAGACGTCCGTGTACACAGCGTTTGCGTCGCGGACCGCTTCAACGGGATCATTGGTCTGGGTGAGTTCCAGTTCCGGCGTTTCTTCCATCGCGCGAGCGACGTATTCCTGATCAAAGCCGTACCCGTCGGGTGACGCGATCGCGAACCGAACGCCCAGCTTGCCACAGGCCAGCATAACGCTGCTTGCCACGTTGTTGGCGTCGCCCACGAAGGCGAGTTTCTGTCCCGGCAATGGGCCGTTGACCTCGCGCATCGTGTATAGATCGGTCAATGCCTGGCAGGGATGTGCAAGATCCGTGAGGCCATTAATCACACTGCATGTTGCATGATCGGCCAGTTCCACTACCTGCTGGTGAGACTTGGCACGGCAGACGATCACGTCGACGTACTGACTGAGTACCTGAGAAAAGTCGGCGATCGACTCTCGTTTTCCCCAGCCGACGTCTTCGCCCAGGAACATGCTCGTACCGCCCAGGTGCGCCATGCCGGTCTCGAAGCTGACTCGCGTTCGCAGCGACGGCTTTGCGAACAGCAACGCCATAACACGGCCTGGCAGAAGCGGTTCGCGGAGGCCGCGGGCCAGCTTGCTCTTGATGTCTTCCGTGATGGAAAAAATCCGCTCGATTTCGTCGGAGGCCAAATCGAATAGGTTGATTACGTGTCGCATCTGCGTGACGTCCTTCTGACTACATTTTTCGTTCGACAAGGGCTTTACTCCGTGTCTAACTGCCAGCCTTTCGCTCTGAGGTTCCCGCTGTGTTTGCGAACCTAGTCAGGCAAGTCCGGCTCTTAACTCATGAATAAGTAAGTCCCCAAAAAGTAAAATTCCCAAGCAGGGCCTGGGAATAAATGTGCGGTTCTGTGCCACCTCTCTTGAAGGTCAGGCTTTGTCTCACGGCTTGGATGCCAACTCCTTAAGAACTTCGCTCAAGATATTGCACCCTTCTTCCGCTTGTTCGACGGTCAGCGTCATCGCTGGCAGCAATCGAATCACCGTACCTTGCGTGCAGTTCACCAGTAGCCCTCGATCCATACAGGCTCCGACGACAGGCGTACCGTCGGTATTCAGTTCGACCCCGATCATCAGGCCCAGCACGCGAACTTCCTGGATGATGTCGCACTCCTCGGCGAGGGTCGTCAGCCGGCTGCGGAACACCTCGGCCAGCGTCTGCACATTCTCCAAAAGATTCTCGCGTTCGATCATCTCGATCGCCGCGATCCCGGCACGTGCTGCGATGGGGTTCCCGCCGAAAGTCGCCGCGTGCATACCTGGCCGCAGGCTGGGGGCGATTTCCGGTGTCGTCAGCATCGCACCGCCTGCGATACCGCCGCACAGCGACTTGGCCAACGTCATCACGTCGGGCGTTACACCGAAATGTCGGTAGCCAAACCAGCTCCCTGTTCGACCGCAGCCGGTTTGAACTTCGTCGAAGATCAGTAGAAGGCCATTGTCGTCGGCCAAATCGCGTAGCCCCTGCAGGAAACCCTCGGGAGGTACGCGGATGCCGCCTTCGCCTTGTATTGGTTCGACCATAATGGCACAGGTCTCGTCGCCGATCAGCTCCTTCACGGCCTCCAGATCGCCGAATGGCGCGTATGCAAAACCAGCCATCAGCGGCCCCAGACCTTCGTGGTATTTGGGCTGGGCCGTCGCCGTTGTCGATCCGAAAGTCCGGCCGTGGAAGCCTCCGGTAAACGTTATTATCTTGTAACGCTCCGGTGGAGTATGCAGGCGAACAAGTTTGATGGCAGCTTCGTTTGCCTCGGTACCGGAGCTGCAGAAGAACGCCTGTGCACCGAAGCTCCGCTCAAAAAGCAGTTGCGCCCAACGTCCCTGAGACTCCATATGCCATGTGTTGGGCACGTGAATCAGCGTGGCAACTTGCTCCTGGACTGCCTGCACCACGGGCGCGGGGCAATGGCCAAGGAGATTACAGCCCCAGCCAGGGAACAAGTCCAGATATCGGTTCCCCTCGCTGTCCCAAACGTGCGATCCTTCGCCACGCACCAGATTCACTGGATAACGACCATAGTTGGGGATCACATACTGTTTAAATAGATCGACGGTCTCTTGCGAGCCGAGATGTTCTCCGGTTGTCACCGTGGATACTCCCTTCCGAGATTGTCTGGCAGATTCTAGTGTGCTGCGAAAATCCCACAGACAAGAACTAGGGCCGTTAGGTTCGCTTTCCTGCGTTCTCGTCAATGATGCCCATTCGCAGGTTCACGCGTCATGCACGATCTCCGTGCCGACACCACTGGTGGTGTAAATCTCCAGCAGCAGCGAGTGGCGGATTCTGCCATCAATAATGTGTATCTTGCGTACGCCTTTGTGCAATGTTTCGAGACACGCTTCAACCTTGGGGATCATCCCAGTGCCGACAGCGCCCTCGGCGATCAGCTTTCGAGCTTCCGTTTCGGCGAGCGAATGGATTAGCGACTCCGGATTGTTCCTGTCACGCAAGACGCCACCCACGTCGCTCAGGAACACCAGCTTTTCGGCGCCCATTGCTTGCGCGACAGCCATTGCCGCCGTGTCCGCATTAACGTTCAGCTTCTCGTCGCCTTCGCCCAGACACATCGACGGAATAACAGGGACCTGCCCTGCGTAGCAGAGGTTGTCGATTACAGTACGATCGACGCGAGTCACCTGTCCGACATGCCCCAGGTCGACGGGATTGCCGTCGGAGTCTGACAGTTGCATCCGTTCGCCGAACAGCACGTTGGTCGTGTGGAACGAGAGGCCCGCGGCCCGCCCGCCTAACGCCTCGACCCTGCGCGTCAGTCGCTCGTTGACTTCATGAACAAGGACTTGCTCGACGATCTCCAACGAACGTTCGTCCGTGTAGCGACGTCCCTGGATGAAACGCGGTGTTATCCCCGCCTCGTCCATGCCCCGGCTGATCGCAGCTCCACCCCCGTGCACCAGAACGGGGCGCATGCCCACGGATTCCATAAACACGACGTCCAGCAAGACGTGAAGCAAGGCGTCCTGTTCGTCCTCCATGACGCTGCCGCCCAGCTTGATCACAGTGATCTTGTCGCGAAATCGCCGTATCCACCCTAGAGCTTCGATCAGGGTGTCCGCTTTTTCAATTGCCTCTTGCAACGGTATGCTCCACGAAACAGCGCTTGGAGGTCTGTGAAAACTAGCAATTGTGCGCCGGGTGCGAAGCCCTGTCAATTAGTACAGGTAGTCTTTGCGGGGCCTGGTCGCGTATTCTCAGTGAATCTGCCGTTCACGAAGGATGGGTATTCAGTGTTTTCGTGGCATGAGCTCGGGTGGGCTCACCGCGATAGACAAAGGCTCGTTTCCACCGAGTAGGTCCCGTCTGCGGTACGGGACCGCTGGTCCGATAACGAAACGAAATCGAGCCCCGCTTGGTGAGCCGCGCCAATGCCTGTCAATCGGCGTTCGCGGCTACCGGGTTCAGAGAGATCGATTTCAGGTTAAACGGTTTCCATCCCTGCTTGATTGCCTTGACGGCCAATGCCGTCTTTCCTGTCTCGGCAATATCGACTTGGCCCAGTTCGACCGTCGTGAAATGCCCATAGTTGCCGGTGGTGGGAGCCGTGGCCTTGAGTCTTTGCTCTTCCGCAATCACTTCAAACGAACCGCTCCCCTCGGCAGCGGTCTCGGCCGAGATAGTAAACTTGCCTGGCTGGTTCACTTTGAACTCCCATTCGACCCAATCGTTAGGATCGAGCCAGAAGCCGATGTTGCCGCGTTTCTCGCCAGCTTCATAGCGTATCTGATGGCCGTGGCAGATTGCATCCGCGGCGCGAAGTTTGATGGACCCGTCGGGCTGCTGCGAAGGAACTAATGCTGCGACATTTAACGCTCCCTTCACCTTCAAAACAACCACTGTGCAGACGGGATCCGGTGCCTCGGCGGGAACCGTCACCACCACGCCTGCGTCAGTGGCCTTGGCGTGTAGGGCTTTCTTGGTCGCGTCCGTCAGCAGATATGCACAGCCCACTTCGTTTGTCAGCCCAGGGGCGACCAATTGACCGTCAGTTGGCCAGTCGAACACGTGCAAGTACAGGATAGCGCCGTCGTCGCAGGCTTTCGTCGTGCATCGGCCCCACGCAAGTCGCTTGAATGGGCTAGCCTGCGTGGCATAGATCGATTCGCCGTTTACCTTCATCCACCTGCCGATCTCGCCTAATCGCTCGACTGACGGACCGGGAATGAGGCCTTCCGCCGTTGGCCCCACATTCAGCAGGTAGTTGCCGCCCTTGGATGCAATATCGATGATATTGCGAATCAATGTCTCGGTCGATTTCCAGTCGTGGTCATCGCTCTTGAAGCCCCAAGTGCGGTTCATGGTCATGCAGGATTCCCAATCCACGCCTAGCAATCCCGTTGCCGGAATCTGCTGTTCCGGAGTGCCAAAGTCTCCGACGTAGTCCTGATCCCCTTTATTCAGGCCTTCCATTCCCTTGCGGCCTTTGCCAATGCGGTTGTTGATGATCAGTTGCGGCTTCAGTTTCCTCAGATAGGCGTATAGGTCGCGACCATCTTCCTCCAGCCACCATGCGGGCCATTCTCCGTCGAACCACAACACCTCGGTATCGCACGAGTCGATAAGCTCCTTGAGCTGCTTTTTCATGAAGTCGATGTACTCGGCCTTGCGCTCTGGATGGACCTTCGTTGGGTTGTATCGCTTGTCGCTGCCACGGAACTGAGCCGGATGGTGCCAATCCATGATCGAATAGTACGTGCAGAACTTCAGCCCCTGTTTACGGCATTCGGCTGCCAACGGCTTAAGCAAGTCCTTGCCGTACGGTGCCGTATCAACCACGTTGTAGTCCGTCGCGTCGCTGTCGAACAAGCAGAAGCCGTCGTGGTGTTTCGATGTAATCACCATGTACTTCATGCCCGCGTCCTTGGCGATGCGCACCCATTCGGCAGCGTCGAACTTGACCGGGTCGAATTTCCCAGCCAGTTTCTCGTAGTCCTTGATGGGAATGTTGGCACGATCCATAATCCACTCGCC
>CAZUAH010000181.1:0-24346 GCA_964617665.1 uncultured Pirellulaceae bacterium | reverse complement strand
TGGGTGGCCGGGGCTGGACTGAGCGTTAGTGAAGGAAGCCCCGGGGTTTCGGGCTACGCCCTCCAACCCCGGCCACCGCAAAACTATGCTTGGATAGAGCACTACGCTTGTTCTTCCATCGCATATTCTTGTCGCAGGAGTTCCACCTCGTCGAAGATCGCCGACACCTGATCGTCGCGGACTTGGTCGTCCATGTTGATGCAGCAGACGCCAGTCAGGTAAGGGTTGGCCGACTCCCGGACCAGTCGACGAACGGTGACACGGATTTCGTCGGTTGTCTGTTCGACGATTCCGACCGGACTCAAGCGGATGTTCAGGAAAGTGTTCGGCAAGTGCCGCCGCAATTCCGCCAGGTCGCCGCCCCAACCCACGTCCAGGAAGTCCAGGTGTGGTAGTTTCGCATAGGACGCAGCAAAGCGGTGCGGGTCGTGGCCGCAGTGGTGGATCCCATACGGCCGGTACTTGCGGCTCCAATCGGCGTCGATCGGCATGAAGAACTGCTCGTACATATCGGTCGAGATCATCACGTTCGAGCATTCGCTGTGCAGATGCACCGGCTCGGGAATGTGGCGGACATTGCGGTTCACGCTGATCGACGTTGTCCCGGTGGCGCTGCGCATTTGCTGCGTGAACCGTTCGGTCACGGCGGCTATCTCCCCAGCAAACCGAGCGGCTTCGTCGGGCGCGTCGACCGTGTCCAGGAAGAAGTCCTGGCCGCGCAGATCCAGAGCCGTGTTGAGGACCCCAGCCCAGCCGATATCACCGCACAGATAGCCGTGTTTCTTCTTCAAGTCGTCCAACAACGTCTCGTATCGTTTGAACGCCGGGCTTTCGAACGCCGCTTCGGGTGAGATGTTCGGCGAGTCAATATCAGCCGGAATTACCTGCGGAGCGGAATCCTCGTGGTACTCGACCGGGCAGCCCAACATCTCCGAGGTGAGATATCCGGCCGCAAGATGTACCGGCCCGATTTGCGGCAAGTCGCGGTCGCGATCCGCCCCCAGTCCATAACGTCCCCAACGGTCATACAGCGTCTGCTCCATTTTCCTTTCCACCTCGACCCGTTTGGCCGGATGGAAAAAGAAATCCTCGTCAAACGTGATACCTTCATGGCAATGCCACCATGACGGATGCAGCACAATGTCCACGGGGAGCATCGGGTTCTGGAGCGTTTCGTTGCGTGGATAAAACATGCGGGTACTCCGCTAGTGCTTTGCCAAAGCTTCATTTTGGGGTAGCGGAACTCGCCAAGAGTTTCGTCCAGTTCGTGGGCTCCGAAAGTCTTGGCGACTTCCGCTACGGCCCAAAAGCGAGACTTGAAACTCGAAACCTGAGAGGTCCGCCGTCTCCAATATCGAGTTTCTAGTTTCCACCTTCCTGTTCCTGCCAGTAGTCCTTCAGCCTATCGAACTCGCTAAACATCACGAGCGGCGTCTCGGGCTTGACGTCGATTGCTTCCCATTCGCCGTAGTCGAAGGCGATCATTCCGCCCTGGGGCGTGCTCCAATTGCGGACGACCAGGCCGGCCTCGTCGCGTACCTCCTTTTCCACGCCGCGGACCAACGTCGATTGAATGCAGGCCGTTGCCAGGAAGCACACTTTTCCACGGAACTGTTGGCCGAATTCGACCAGCCCGTAGCTGCGCGTCTGCTGCATGTTCAGCACGTCCACGCCCACCTCGATGAACGTAGGCACGAACGAGTTGATCTTGCCGCAACTGTGCAGGATCACGTGCCAACCACAGTCGTGAATGGCGTCGAAGATCTGACGATACCGGGCAGTGAAAAATTCGTCCAGGATTTTATTGCTCACGAAGGTGCCGTCTTGCGTGCCCCAGTCGTCCGCCACGAACAGCCCGTGGATGCGATCGCCGAAACGTCGGCGCAGTTCGTCGAGCTGCTCCAACTTGAAATCCACGACCATGTCCAGCACCCGGTGCGTGCGCTCCGGCTCCAGGTAGAAATCCTCCATGGTGTTGACGAAGCCGCGGAGCTTGTGCAGTCGCGAGAACAACAGCGAATGGGCTGTGAGACATACATAGCGCCCATCGGCTTGGTCGATCATTGCCCCGAGCCGGTCGTAGTAGAACGGGTTGCGGGGATTCGGCGGTTGATAGCCGTCCAAGGCCGACCAGTCGTCCAACGGGCAGTCGGTCACTTGACCGATGTTCTGCAGGTCGGTCGTGCTCCAGCCGCAGCCCCAGTCGTCCATCACGGGATTGTCGAAGTACCAACCCGCTTCGGCCCGGTCCATTTCCCAGATGTTGTGCACATCGTCCGGGAACTCGGGCATCTTGTGGCTCCAGTGCTGCCAAAACGGCAGCCGCGACGGATTGTCAAACTCGATGGCACGACGAACAATCTCAACGGGCTCCATTTGGTTCTCACCTTTGCGACGCTTGACGGTCGTGGCCAAATCCGAAACTCGAAATCAGAATGTTCAAAACAAGAAGCGAGTGAACGGTATGGGAACACGCAACGGTGCGAGGCTAATCGTTTTGGATTTCGACATTCGTGTTTTGGATTTGTTTCGTATTTCGTGCTTCGCATTTCGAGTTTCAAACGTGCATACGCAGTAACGCGTAACGCGGAGTTGTCCGCCGGCCGTCCTGTAGCAATCCTCAATCCGTTTCCAGCGGCAGCTTCACTGGTTTTCCTTCCTCGATCGACCGGTCGATCGCCATGCATAGTTCGTGGCTGCGGTAGCCGTCGATGATGTTGCAGTGTGGCTGACGGTCTTCGCGGATGCAGTCCACGAAATAGTCGATCTCCGCGTCGAACGAATGGTGCATCACATCGGCGCTGTCCATCATGATTGCTGGGAAGCTGCTCCAACTGGTTTGACCGGGGAAGAGCTTCTTGGACCACACACGATTGTCTCGCAACGTCCCTTCCGTACCGGCAAGGTCGATGTTGAAAGAATAAGGCATTTCGCAGTCGAACAGCGCCGAGCCTTTGGCGATCACACCGCTGCGGAACTTCATTATCGCCACTACGTTAGCGTCGTACTCGAAATTGCCTTTCTGGTTGTTCGAGTACGCGGTGACCTCTTCCACCTCGTCACCCACCAACCAGCGCAACGCGTCGATCGCGTGGCAACCGCCAAGCAGCATCGTGCTACCGCCGGTCTGCTTCTTGCTGTGGAGGTTCCATGCGTGGTGTACGGGCTTGATCGCGTGCCAATAATCCACTTCCGCATAGAACAGTTCGCCAATCGCTCCCGACTGGAGCAAGGACCGTAAGGTCATCACCTCGGGGTTGAAGCGGGCGACGAAGCTGGTGATGCTCTTCACACCGGCCTTCTCGACCGCATCGCGCAAGGCCCGGTTTTCTTCGATCGTAAGCGCGATGGGCTTCTCTACCAACACGTGCTTGCCAGCCTCGGCGGCAGCGATCCCTTGCTCGGCGTGCACATAGCTGGGGCCGCTGACGTCCACGATATCAACGCGGTCGTCGGTCAGCACGTCGTCAAAGTTGTCTCGCACGGTACAGTCTAGGCCGTTCTTCTCGGCGAATTGCTGCGCCCGCCCGAGGTCGATATCGCCAACCGAGACGATCTGGACGTGCGGGTTCTTCATCCAACTGAGCACATGCGCACCGGCCACCCAGCCTGCCCCATGAATGGCGACGCCTAGTTTTCCGTCCTGCATAGTCGTTTTCCTCGCGTAGTAGAGCCGGCAGCAAGCACGAACGAAGCCACTTTAGCTGACCGATGTGCAGGTCGCAAGAGTCGGAATCCGCGCTTCGGCTCGGGGCGAGAAACAGAATCTGTACAAATCGCTATTGACGCGTCTCCTAATGCAGTAGTAGCATGCTCCTACCCGATTAGGAGCGAGGCGGAATGGCCCCGCATTACGAGCGAAAGGCAGATTGAAGATGGGCAAGAAGCATCATCTGGCAGAACTGCAATTGGCAATCATGCAAGTGCTGTGGGAACGAGACGAAGCGACCGTTGGCGAAGTGCGAGAGGCCCTGAAGCCGGAGCGATCGTTGGCTTACACGACCGTTGGGACCATGCTGACAAAGATGGAAGAGAAGGGACAACTGACGCATACGAGTGACGGGCGAGTCAACATCTATCGCGCCAAGATCAGGCAAGAACAGGTGAGTCGCTCGATGGTCACGGATCTTGCCGAGCGATTGTTTGCCGGCGACGTGACGCAAATGGTCTGTCACTTGCTCGAAGGCTGTGAGACGGGACGTGAGGATCTTACGCAGCTCAAGAAGCTGATTCGGCAGAAGGAACAGGAGTTGCGAGATGCCGAGTAACAGCCTGGATATCGCGCACCTTATTGTGGTCGCTGTCGGCACCTATCTGCTGCATTCCACCATCCTGCTGGCAGGCGCATGGCTTGTCGTGAGGCTTGGCCGGGTACGCAGCCACGTCCTTGCCGAACGGCTCTGGAAGACGGCTGCCGTGCTTGGATTGGTTACGACACCGGCGCAGCTGGCACTTGGCTGGTCCAGTCCGATATTTGACGTAACGCTGGGGCTCTGCCAGGAAACACCGAGTGCATCCGGCCACGCCTCGAATAGCGCGTCTGACGATTCACTTCATGCGATGCCTCCAGCGGGAAGCAGAAATATCGACAGCCAGGCATCCAATACGTCATTTCCGCCCCCCCAAGGCACCAGTGCTGCCGAGGAGTTTGGTGCTGGCCTGCATGACAATGGAGACGAATACGCGGTCCATGCACAGCTTGGACCGTTTTCCCACGACGTACCCGTAGACTCACCGGATGTTCTAGCCGATGACGAACCTGCCACACCGGCGGGAAAGACAAAGATGGGCTCAGGCCATATCTACGCGAGCGAAGAGCCGCCACGGAATGGCCGATCACATTCAGGAACGGCTATCCAGCCTCGCCGATCTCAATTTGCGTTTGCCCCGGCGACCATTGCTAGATACGCGTTCGGCGGAGCGATTCTGACCGCGACTTTCGTCGTCGGCGGATTGTTCATACTGCTCGTACAGACTGTGCTTTTCTACCGGCGATGTGTCGGCTCGCGGGAAACTGACGCCGGACCGGCTCGCAGGATGCTTGGCCGGCTGCTGCAGAAGAACTCGATTCGCCGGCAGGTTCGATTATTGTCGAGCGAGGCTTTCCACGAGCCCGTTGCTTATGGCTTGGTTCGGTGGACGATCGTTCTTCCCAATGGGATGGAGCAACGGCTTGGCAAGGACGAGCTGAAGGCTCTGCTCGCGCATGAATTGGCCCATCTTGTTCGCGGTGATGTTTTCTGGCTTTGGGTTGGACGCGTGCTTTGCTCTTGCCTTGCGTTTCAGCCGTTGAACTTCCTGGCCCGACGACGCTGGCAGCACGCGGCCGAATTTCTCTGCGACGATTGGGCGGTTGGTCGTGGAGGAAGTGCGATTTCGCTGGCGCGGTGCCTGACGCGAATTGCCGAATGGCGGCTGGACGAGCGAGAGTGCGCGGCGGGGCTTGCGGCCGGAGGATCGAAAGCAAAGATCGTTTTGCGAGTCGAGCGGCTGGTCACCGCAAACGGCCCGACAGACGCTTGGACGCGACCCTATCGCCGCGTTCTATTGCGTGTGGCAGCGGTCGCTACGGCGGTGTGTCTCGTCTGCATCGCGCCGCGAGTTGTCGTACCCGCCCGCACAAACGGCTCGCACAACCGCGACGCCCAGCTGGGTTTCCTGGAATCAGACATTCCCGGACAGGGCATTCGAGTGTCCACTAGCGAACCTATCCAAGACTGGCATTCGCTCGAGGAAGAGCTATTGCAGCTTGATCACGATGTATCGCACGCCTTTAGGCTCTTGAAACAAACCTCTCATGAACCGGAAGTTCACGACGCCGCTGAACGAATGCGTCGCCACGTTCTTGCACTCCAACAACGGCGACAAACTCTGGCTGATCGAATGAAGAAGGAGTTGGACCGATGAAAAGGACTTTATCTGCGTATTTTGTATCGGTCGTCGTCCTTTCCGTGCTTTGCGGTTCGGAATTGACCGACGCACTCATTGGCCCGCGTCTGGCTCTTGCCGCCGAGCAGCCGGAATCGCTTCCGCCTGCCCGTTTGCCCAACCAGATCGCGCTTCACGCCAAGCTTCTGCCTATTGATAGCACGAAATTGGCGGAAGCCAAGGCAGCGTTGGGCGAGTTGATTGATTGGGATGGAGGACCCGTCGCCGACGAGAAGCCTTTGGGACGAATATGCAAGGTCAAGCTACTGGCCGAGGGAGAATGGCCGAAGAAGCTTGAACGCCTTCGGGAACGCGGTATCGGCAAGGTGATTGCCGAGCCGACTATCGTCACTCTCGACGGACGCGAGGCAACTATCCACAGCGGTAGTCAAGTACCAATTCTTGAAGTCGACCAGACAGTCAATGGGGAAAGGCAAAGTCTGCACCGGTTTCAGCAGGTCGGACATACCATTCGCCTTGTGCCGAAGCTCGCTGACCAAGAGACCGTCCATCTGGGACTTTCGCACGAGGTCAATCAGATGAGTCTGACAGGGAAAGAGGAATCCCTTGCTTGGCCACCAAAACTTGAATCGCGAAAGACTGAGACGTCCGTGAAACTGCGTCCCAGGCAAACCGTGCTCCTTGTGAATTGGCAAGCTATTGAGGATAGCGAGTCCGAAATCGAACCAGCGATATTCCTGGTGGCTGTCACGCCAGAGTTGGTCGGCCCACTCGACGCGGCAGACACTCCTGTTCCGTACGGTGATAACGGGAACGCGATGCAGTTGGCCGAGAATTCAACACGCGGCATGCAAGCCAGCTCATCACCCGTGGATGAGATCAAGAGCCTGGAAAGGGAGCTCGAACTGCTCCTGGACAAATTCACTCCAAATCACCCGAAAGTCAGGTCGCTGCAGAACCAACTGGACCTGATGCGGCGCCGGCAATCCGAATCGGTCGGCGAGGCCGCTGCAGAACGGAAGAAGCCCGTAAAGACGCGTCTACCGGCAATTCGCGAGCCTTTGCCTCCGTCCACCGGCCCCGTAGAGAGGCAGGAAAAGGCCGCAAATAGCAGCTCGATCCTCAGCGAAATACGGGCGCTTCGCGAGGAGGTAAAGGGGGTGCGCCGCGATGTGAATCGGCTGATCGACTTGCTCGAAAACCGACGAGGGTCTAAGGATCAGACAGAGGGAATGTCCGATGCAGCCTCGGAATCTGTTGATCGGGAGGTCTTTTCGGAGCTATGGGACATGAAGTTGAGGGAGGCAATCACGGTTGCCTTGCAGCATTCGAAAACCCTCAGCGTATCGGGGGTTGGGAATCGGACGATGATCCACGGGGCGACTGCGGACATGAGCCTGAGCGACGTGAAAGACAAGGCCGCCAACCTTGTGAAGGATGTCGAGCAAGCCTATTGGGATCTCTGGCTCGCATACCGAAATCTCGGAACCGCGAAAGAGGGTCGCGACGCTTCGGTGGAGTCCTGGCGAGCCATCTATTCCAAGGAAGTGGCCTCCGATGCCCAGGCCGACCCCCATGCTAGGGAACAGTACTTCCTGTTCAGAGGCAAGGTGGAGAATGCCTTGCGCGACACTCACGCAAGCGAACAACGTCTGCGGTTCCTTCTGGGGCTGGCAAGCGACGATGGCCGGCTGATTCGACCGAGCGACGATCCGGACCTGACGAGGACCAGGTTCGACTGGAACGAGATTCGCGAGGAGGCTCTTGAGAATCGGACCGAGCTTACCCGGCATCGCTGGAAGGTCCGGCAGCGGGAACTTGAAGTGGTGGCAGCAAAGGCAGCAGCAAAGCCAGCGGTGGACGTGTCGAACGCCTATCAATGGACCGAGCGACAACAGTTCCTGCCGGTTGGACAACGGACTCAGCTGGCAGGTATACGGAACGCTCAATTGCTGCTCGCACGAGAACAGGCCGCGCTGGAAGACATCGAATTGAACGCCGTTCACGAACTGACTGAGGCGGTACGAAATCTGGATGCGGCCTACGTGTTAGCCCAAACGTATTCCAACCGCCGGAAAGCCACTGAGCAGGAAGTCGAAGCGCTGACGAAACGCCAATCACAGGCGGCCTCACCCGATGCCCTCGCGGACGCGCAGAATCGCCGCGCCGCTACCGCCATCGACTACTGGAAGTCGCTCGCCGACTTTGCGATAGCCCTTGGCGACATCCATCTCAAGAAAGGCACCTTGCTCAGCTACCGAAACATCGTCGTAGCTGATCAGGGGTCAGCAAAACGCGAAACGGACAATCCAGACGCCTCCGAATAGCCCGAACTACCTTCAGACGGGATGTCAATGCCGTCTTTGACGGCTCGATCAATTGGCTCCGCTCACCGTGCCGCAAGACCGAGAGTTCTGGTGGGGAGGAGCCCTCCAAATCACGCAGGCTATTTTCCTTCTGTCGCCGTGCTGGCCTTGCTTCAGACTGTTTCTGCGTCGATGATAGGTTCGGAGGAACAGCATGACTTTGGCAATTGAAACGCAGGAACTCTCGCGATTCTTCGACGACTTCTGTGCGGTGGATCGTATCAATCTGCAAGTCGAACAGGGGACCTTTTACGGGTTTCTTGGGCCGAATGGTGCGGGGAAATCCACGACCATCAAGATGTTGACGGGACTCTTGGCACCTTCTGACGGGCAGATTTCTGTGCTGGGAAAGGACCCTTTGAATCCCACTGAGGCCCTGGAGGTGAAGAGACGGGTAGGAGTGGTGCCAGAGGATCTGGCTTTGTTCGACAACCTCACGGCGCGCGAGTATTTGACGTTTGTCGGGCGGATGTACCTGCTGGAGCGGGACACCATCCGCAGCCGCATCGACGATCTGTTGGGGGTGATGCGGCTTGAAGACGAGGAGAAGAAGATCACGCTCGAGTATTCGCACGGCATGAAGAAGAAGCTCGCACTGGCGGCCGCATTGTTACCGAACCCAGATTTGCTGTTCCTGGACGAACCGTTCGAGGGCGTCGACGCGGTGACATCGCGCGTTCTGCGAGACATGCTGGTTGGCTATGTGTCTCGCGGCTCCACCGTCTTCCTGACCTCGCACGTGCTGGACATCGTCGAGAAGCTCTGTACCCACGTGGGGATCATCGCGGAGGGCAAACTGGTCGATCAGGCATCGTTGGAGGATCTCCGACGCGGAAGCTCCTTGGAGGATCGCTTTCTGGAGAAAGTCGGAAGCGATGTGGAAGCGACGCAAAAGCTGGACTGGCTGGAGGAGAACGCCTCTTGAACTGGCAGCACATGAAAACCATCCTCTGGCTGCGCTGGCGGGTCAGGCTGAATCAACTCAAACGCGGTGGAACGGTCAACACCGTGCTGACGATCGGCCTCTACGTCATTGGGCTCGTCGCGTCCGTGTCTTTGTTTTTCCTGGCTCTGCTGGTTGGGATTTTCACTCTGCCCAAAGCGTCACCCGTGGCAATCCTCATCATGTGGGACGTTATCGTGGTCGCCTTTCTCATCTTCTGGATGATCGGCTTGGTCACGGAGTTACAGCGATCCGACGCGTTGTCGTTCGAGAAACTCCTTCACCTGCCCATATCACTCAGCGGAGCGTTCGTTTTCAACTATCTCAGTTCGCTGTTCAGCTTCAGTTTGATACTGTTTCTGCCCGCCATGGTCGGATTGAGCATTGCCCAGGTTGTTGTGATGGAGCCTTCAATGCTGGTCGTGTTCCCGCTGGTGGCCGCGTTCATTCTGATGGTCACGGGAATCACCTATCAGCTTCGCGGTTGGCTCGCGACCTTGATGATCAACAAGAGACGGCGTCGGACTATCATTGCCATGATCACGGTCGGGTTCATTCTCCTTTGCCAAGCGCCAAACCTGATCAACGTGATCTTCGGGCGATTCCAACGTGACCGTTCGCATATCAAGATGCAGGAACGCACCGCAGAAGAACTCAGGCTAGTTGCGGCACTCGCCGCTGGCGAGATCGACCAGGAGCAGTATCAAGAACAGATGGACGCGTGGGACGATGCGGCTAAGGCAAAACGAAAGAAAGCCGCCAGGAGCACTATCGAGCAAGCGAACGAAGTGGCAACCATCGCGAATATGGTCTTGCCGCCCGGATGGCTTGCCTACGGAGCCATGGCCGCCGCGCGGAATCACGTCTGGCCCGGACTGCTCTGCGTTTTGGGCATGTCTGTGATCGGTGCAGCCAGCCTCTGGCGCTCCTACCGAACCACATTGCGTTTCTATCGAGGCGAATACCAGGCCGGAAAAAGACGCCGCAAGCCCGTTCCATCAAAAGAGGCATCGGCCGAAAAGAAGACGCCCGCAAAGAAGACGAAGTCCGCGAATTGGCTTGAGAAACAACTGCCTTGGTTCTCCGAACATGCAACGGTGATCGCTCTGGCCAACCTTCGCTCGCTGATACGCGCCCCAGAAGGAAAGATGATCTTGCTCAGCCCGGTCATCCTGTTCGCGGTTTTCGGGTCGATGCTATTCACGGGCAAAGAACTATCGCCGCCCGAGCAGTTTCGGCCTCTGTTGGGGCTGGGCGCGATTACCATGGCCATGTTCAGCCTTATTCAGTTGTACCAAAACCAGTTCGGTTTTGACCGCGATGGATTCCGCGTGTATGTGCTGTGCCCGGCTTCACGGCGAGACATACTCCTGGGAAAGAACCTGTCGCTTGCTCCGATCGCGCTGAGTATCGGTACCATGGCAGTATTGGCCCTGCACTTCATCCATCCGATGCGGGTGACCCATCTGGTAGCAACGCTGATTCAACTCGTAGCCGCGTATCTGATCGTCTGCATGGTCGGCAATCTGATGTCCACCATCGCGCCCGCGGCAGTAGCTTCAGGGTCGATGAAGGCGTCGCGTCCCAAGACGGCTACCGCTCTGTTGCAGTTCCTTTTCGCGCTGCTGCTGCCGATCGCGCTGCTTCCCACGCTGATGCCGCTTGGAACCGAACTCCTCTTGCACTATTTCGGCTGGGCAAGCGGTGTTCCGGTCTACATGGTACTCTCGCTTGTCGAGGTTGGCGTCGTAGTTCCTATCTACCTGCGAGTCGTCGAATGGCAAGGAAGCCTGTTGCAGAGAAGGCAGCAGAAGATACTTGACATAGTGACCACAAAGAACGAATGACTTGGCCTTGGGCCGCCACCAAATCGTTACCCGAAACGTCAGTGTGGGCGGTTAGGCTTCCCTCGCCGACGCCTCGGGTTGTTAAGACGGCCGTAATTTCTCCGGTTTGTTGCTCCAAGCACCTTTCTTTGACCATTTCGGTGCCCACAATGCATTGACGCACGTTCATGCATCCGCAGCAAACAAGGGAGAGTTTCGTATGTCTAGAGTGACTAGTCTGGCAGTTTGTGTGGCGGTCTTGATGACCGGGGTTGCAGGTGTCGCTGCGTCCGACATCGGGTTCAAAGCAAAGACCCTCGACGGCAAAGAGACGGATCTGGCGAAGACTTATAACGGCAAGGTTCTTCTTGTGGTAAACGTGGCCAGTGAATGCGGTTTGACGCCGCATTACGAAGGGCTGCAAGCACTGCACGAGAAGTACAACGACAAAGGCCTATGTGTCTTAGGGTTTCCATGCAACCAATTCGGTGCCCAGGAACCCGGCACGGCTAAACAGATCCGCGAGTTTTGCACGACCAACTACGGCGTCACTTTCGACATGTTCGAGAAGACCGACGTGAATGGCTCCGGCGCGTGCGATCTCTACAAACACCTGACGGCCCTGGAGGCAAAGCCGAAAGGCAAAGGAAAAATCAGTTGGAACTTCGAGAAGTTCGTCGTCGGGCGAGGCGGCAAAGTCGCGGCCCGTTTCACCCCTCGCACAAAGCCGAATGATCCGAACCTGATCAAGGCGATCGAAGCGGAACTGGCCAAGTAGTGTTGGGGCTTCGTCGCATTACCACCCGCGTGCTCTCCTCGCGGGTTCTTCTTTGCGCCACGGCTGCGCAGTTCCCTTGAAAGATAGGAACGATTTCCAGAGCCTCGCCCATCTACAACGACGGCGAGCCTCGCCTACGGGCACGTTCAACGGTAACGCAACAACGACGGCGTTGATATAATACTCTGACAGTCAATGGACGTTGAAGGAGCCCGCAAATTGAAACGCAAACGCCTGATACTGATTTTTCTTGTTGTCTTTGCCCTTGTGGCGATTGCCTGCATCGCGATATTTCGACGCCCTCTTGCCATCGCGTATCACCAATGGCGGATGGAGGCCGCATACAACACCATCTTTGGTGACCCGGAACCTGCAAGTGGTGGGCTCACTCGATACGACGTCACCGACGTCGACGTGGATGCTGTCCTGGAAGCCTACGAGGGTCATCGCCAGTCACTGATCGATCTCGATGCGCTTCGCCATCTCACGTCGTCTTTTCCTTCTCTCGCAGCCGACGGCACTGAAGAACGTTTGGCTGAGCGCACGGCATTCCTCAGTCGCATGTGGGACGTCTTTCCGAATCATCGACACTACTATCTCGCGAACGACGGTACGTTTAAGACCTGGATACCGGTCGAACAGCGGCCGGATTGGGAGCGATTTCTCGACCGGGAATCGAAGACTAATCAGTAGGCCATCAGCGCCCGCCGTGTTTGTGGTGGCGATGCGCAAGTCTCGCGGCGAACCAGGAGTCATCTGCACGTGACTGTCAAGGATCGTCAGTTCGGTATTCGATTTGTCGCCGTTATCGTGGCGGTATTCGCTGCGTACCTGGGACTCGCTCGACTCTTGTTTGAAACTGCGATCATCGGTCTGGGTCTTATCTTCTTTCTCTTCTGGTTTGCCCTGAGCTTCTTTCTGTTGACACGACCACCTGAGATCGACCCGGCGTTTCGCAAAGTCCCAGGACGCACACTTGCCCTTCGCTGGCGGCTGTTGGCCGCCGGTGTCGCCGGGATGGCAATTTCGCTACTGGTTATGATGTGGGCAACGCGCTCGCACTGACGCACGCGGGAATCTCAACGGCTGGCACCGCGTTTCCTGATTTCCACCAGTTTTCGCTGCGCTTGATCGGGAAAGTAGATACCCGGGATGTCCGGTCGGCGCAGCCGCGGATAGCTGTCGAAATGATCGAACACATCGCTCGGCATTCTGACGGGACCTTGCAGACTTCCGATGCTTCCCTCTGGAGTGATGCCGACAAATGCAAGGTGTTCGAGTTTTGGCAACTCACGCAGTCGGGCCGACGTCACTTCGGTCCCTTGTAGGATGCTTAGGTGCAGCCAAGCAAGTCGTGGCAGACGTTCGAAGCTGAACTGCTGAACGTGTAATCGCGAGAAGTCGATTCTTCGCAGTTTCGGAAGGCTCTCCAGATGGATAGTTTCCAGTTCGGTACGGTCGCCTTCGATGTTCTCCAGGTTCTTGTGGCCGGAACAGCGGACTTCGCGAAATCGGCAATTGTCCAAGCGTAATTCCCGCAAGTCCGGCAGACTGCTCAGCACCAAACTGAAATCACCTTCGCCGCCGATCTCGCGAAGCGTGAGGTGCTTCAGACTTCGGAGATGCCTAAGGTGGTCGAGTCCATGTTGAGTGACCGCAGACGCCCTAAACCGGAGCTTTTTCAATCGTCGCAGGCCGTCAAACGCGCCCATGGCTCGGTCGTCAACCGTAGTGTTCCAGAGAAGGAGATCCTCCAGACTGCTCAAGCGGCCAATCGCTCTCAATCCGTCGTTGCTGACGGACGAGTGTGAAACGTAAAGGTGCCGAAGGGCGGGAACGTCGCCGATAGACTCAACCGCCTCCTCGGAGATGGAATCTGTGTAGATGCCCAACGTCGTCAAACGAGGAAGGTTGCCTAGGACAAGCTGGTCGATCCTGTTGCAAGATATATCCAGACTCTCCAATAACGGCAGATCCGTGAACTCGAACTCCGTACAGTCGCTCCCATGCAGAATAGAAGTGCGAAGACGGCGCAAACCACGTAGGCGAAATCGCTCGAATCGCCCTGCGGCGAGGTTCAACGATTGGAGCGAGGTGATGCGGCCGAAGTATTCGGCACAGTCTGTAGGGATGTCCGACTGAAGGACCTCCAGCTTTTCCAGTTGCGGACAGCGGGCAAGATGCTGGATGCCAGCGCCGGCAAGCTCCATGTGGTTGAGTTTGAGTTCTTTCAGACTACGCATCTGCGCAAGATGGCGCAGGCCTCGATCTGTTACTCTGGTTGCGCTAAGGTCCAGCTTGTCCAAGTGTACGAGCGAAGTGAGGTGCGCCAAGCCTGCGTCGCCGACCTCCGAGTGCGGTATCTCGAGTCGCTTGATATTCGGACAATCGGCGATCAGTTGCATCTCGCGAGCGGATATCTTGGTTTTGGGATTCAGCTGCTCGTCATACCAGCCGAACGTGAACCCGACTCCGATCACCCGCTCGGAATCCCGTTCGCCGTCCCACGCCAACCACCATGGCAATTGGATGCTTTCCACGTCCAGCGGGTCGTTGATCCAGGCGTCCCTCGGAGCCGTCATCTTCGCTTGGATGTCGCGAATCTCGACCAAGGCTGCACGTTCACGCTGGATCTGGCGGTACTGCCGTTCCAACCAGCCCATGATCGCGCCTACACAAAGAACCAGCGCGACCAGCGTTCGCAGAGTGTATCGAAACCGCAAACGTCGCATGACAACCTGCTCGGTCCAAACCGTCGCGTGTTGCCGCCGCGCAAGATCTCATTTCTTGCGTTTGGTAGTTGCGATGAGCACCACAACGATGATCACCACAAACGTCACCAAGCACAATGCGCCTGCGCCGAAAACAAATAGTCGCGACATTATGAAGGGGCTTGCTTCGCTCATGATCATATGATTGTACTGCCCCTGTGCATCACATGCATTGGGGTGATCGGAATCGCTGGATGTTGTATCCTGGACCTATGCGTATCGAGGCGGGACGAGCGACTTTATCCGACACATAAGGAGCATTTGCCGTGAGCTGGACGAGATACATGTTTCACGACTTCTACACGGCCAAAGAATTCAACCGCATGGATGATCGTCTGAGGCGCATGCGCATGCAGTCCGGCGCGAGCCGAGCCAACCTGCTGGACCGTGTGGACGAGTTGGAAGACGATCTGTGCCGTATGTCATTGATCCTGCACGCAGTGGTGGAAGCATCCGTCAACAAAGGAGTGCTCACTCGCGAGGAGATATCTGACATGGTGGAACAGATCGACCTGCTGGACGGCCAGGCAGACGGCAAGCTAGATCCAGCTGCGTTGGATCCGTCGCGTGAAGCACGCGCCGACCGACAGCTCAGCACCGAGGAACACCTAAATCGCCTGGAAAAAGAAGCGCAAACACCGGGGGAGTTTCTGTCCAACTTGGAAGACGAACACTCCGACGACAAGAAGGGCAACGACTGAGAACCGAGACGAGCCGGGTAAAGACAAAGCCATCTTGGGCGTGGAAGTCTATGGTGCGCTCGCTCAAGCAGGCCGGCGTACAAGGAAACCAATGACAAGCAAAACAACTCCGGCCAATCCGAGCGGAATGGCACCGTAAAAAGGGATCATTGACCTGCTGATACCCGCCGCCAATTCTTCGGCACTTGGCGTGTTTGCGTCCGAAGCCACGTTGTTAAAGCTGACGATCATTCCTGCAACCGTCGCGATCACACAGAGCACTGCTAACAACAGACAAACAATGCCGGACCAGATGGCCCATCGTGTGCCCCGCGTCTTTGGCGGCGTGTCAACGACCGTCGGTGATTCGTAGGCGTTTTCGTTCATGCGGCACACGAAGCATCCTGTCAGGATTCCCTATCGACCTGCACGGTCAGCGAGGGGATTCTCCAGCTTCAAGACGATATCGCGACGAGGCTCGCCGCCGTCTTCGGGGCGACGGTTGTAGAAGCTGTCGTGGTACGGCGCGTTGGCGTCGATCCAGGCGACCAGCGCGAGCCACGCGTCGTCACTCAACTTGACCTTCTCTCGATGCAGAGGATCGTCCAGCAGCACGCGGATCAGACGGCTGCGATGGGATCCGAACTGCTTGGGCTTCGTAATGCTCGCATCGCTGCGGCGATCGACTATTGACACCAGCGTGGGCCCTTTCGTGTTCGTCGTCGTCGGACGCCCGAACATGGTGCGAAACGACTGCAGGAAACCGTCCGCGGCCAGCGTACCACGGAAGTCCAAGCCGCCATCACGTTTCTCTTCACCGTGACAGCTCACGCAGTGTTGATCAAGGATCGGCTGAACCAGCCACTCGTAGCCTAACAAGCGGTCGGCACCCCATGGAGGAGGCGTCGGCTTTCGCGGTGGCCGCCGAATTGCCTCGGACGACTGCGCGTATGCTGTTGGCGTTGTTATTCGCGTCTCGTGGCAACCTAGGCAGCCACGTACTTCGCCAGGTTGAAAGGTCACATGACTCCGCATTCGGCGGAGTTCCATATGGTTCTCGTCGAGGGCCTGGAAATACACGGATTCATCGGTCGGCACAACAAAATGTGCGGAACCGTCTTCTTCGACGGGCACTTCCCCAAGAACTCGCACCGGTGTCCAATTCCAATGGCCGAACTTGTTTTCCCAGGCGTTGCCCGGCAAATAACGCATCGCTCCGATTTCGTCGTCAAGCGGCCAACCGACGCGCTGCGAAATGCGCACGTACTTCACTGCGCCGCGCGGCACGCCGTCCAGGCCGCTGTAGACGTCGTTCAAATAGCATGTCGCGTATTGCTTTGCAGAATCGGTCGTATCGGGCAGATGCGGTGGCCGGGTGCGTCGTTTCACCGGCATCGGCGACGAGCACGAGTAGATGCGATCGCGGTGCAACAGTTCTTTATTACCGTACACGTCGATCAGGTAGACGGCGAAGCCGTTGGCCTTTCTGCTGCTGGAATAGCTGTACGAAGCCAAGTAGCATGACTCTGAGAGTGCCCAAGGAGTTTGGTAGACGCCGCCACGATCGGGCGTGCCGCCTTCCGGCACGGCGTTACCGGCCATGGGGCCTTCTTGTGGGACCACGCGCGGCGTGACGATTTCGATCGCGTTCGGATCGCTAATGCCCTGGCACCAGTCGAGCCTGACCACCGGACCGTAGGCCAGCGTATGGTGGCCGGTAGCAACAGCAACCAGTTTCGTGCTGCGGGGAATGCTGCGCACGTCGCGGAATCCGTATGGGGCTTTCAGGTGCTGATTGAATACGGCATCTGCCATCGTACCGTCGGGACGCATGGCCCATACGGCATGCACCTCCATGAAATGCCGCTCCTGATATTCCCAGCGAGTGTAAGCAATCAGCCCGTTATCCAGGCTGTGGGCGTAACGGTCGATGTCTTTGTTGTCGTTCAAGCGTTTGATCTGTCCGCCATCGGGCGATGCTCGGTACAGGTTGATGACAGTGTGATCGGCCGAGAACTTGCCGCATTCGCTACTGCGGCCCGATCGGTCCGACGCAAAGACAACACTACCATCGGCGCAGTAGGTGGGCTCGAAATCGCTCCAGTAATCGTGGTGTGTCAGTCGGCGGAGGCCACTGCCATCCAAGCTGATTTCGTAGATGTGCGTTGGTTCTTCGTGACCTCGCAGCAGGAACACGTTGTCGCCACTGATCGTATCCCACGGCGGCGGCCAATCGGGTTGTTGGGCGTAGCCGAATACCACTCGGTCGGCATCCCACCACAGATCCATCCCATGGACGTGGCCTGTGCCGAGTTGTCCGTTGATGACCCGCCGCACTCTGCCGTCGGGGTGCAAGCCCTCGCGGACGTAGATGTCGCCACCCGGCTTGTGCGACCAAGGGTACTGCGAACCCGTGATATTCGGAAAAAGAGCTACGTGACGTGTGACAAAGACCAATTGTTCGAAATCCACCGCAGGATTGGCCAACACGATCGGACGAGCCGCTCTGCGTGCCACCAGCCACAGCTTTCGCACTTCGGCCGGTTCGGCGTTGCCGGATTCCACCTGCCTCGCGATCTGATCATGAATGGACTGCAGTTTCTTCAGTTGTTGTTGAATCTGTCGTCTTGTTCCATCGGACGCCGACGAATGCAGAGCCTCGTCGGCTACACCCGCGGCACGGTACAGTATCTTCTTGAGCGATCCCAACACGCTGCCGGGATTGTGATGCAGGCCCCAAACGGCACCTTGGCGAACGTAGTCGGCCTGCAATAGAAAATCGGCATCCAACGCGGTCCATTTTCGACACCATGCTGGCGGGTCGTCCGACGGCCAGACGATCTTCTCGCCGTTGTTCTCAGCATTGACCTTCGTGGAAATGGCCCACTCGGCAATTCCAGCCACGAACGGGTCCGCGTGATCCAGCAACTCGGCAGCTTCGTCGGCCAGTTTGGAGTCGAGCTTACCCTGCTGAGCTAGAGAAAAGAGCCGCTCAGCCTGTCCCAGCGGCGTATTGGGGTCTGCGGCGGAAGGGATGGAAATCACCGCATCGCTGGAAGCGGCAAATGCTTCAGGAATCCAGTGTGGAGTTAGCGGGGCAATCAGCAACAACAGGGGAAGAAGACGCGGCATTACAGTCATAATCGAATCCTGAGGATTGGAGTCCTTCACCGTACGACTCGATTATCCTACGTGAACTCGCTGGCCGCAACACGGAATCAATTGACGTCTATCCTGTCCAATCCCCTCACTAAAGCGCTGCTCTCAGCCAGAGACGCCAAAGTGGTCTGTTTGAGATAGCTGCGAATTTCACTATTGAGTCGGCAAATAAGATCGCCAAGCAGGCAGTCCTTTCCATCGCAGATCTGGTCTGCAAGCAAACACTCCGGTTCGCCCAATGGTCCTTCAATCGTTTCGTAAATCGTCAACAGCTTGACGCGGCCAGCCGGTTTCGCCAGCCGAAATCCACCCTGCGGTCCAACGGCTGAATCGACCAATCCGGCTCGGACCAAGCGTTGCATGACTTTGGCCAAGTGGTGGACGGAGGCCCCGAGTATTTCGGCAATCTCTTTGCCGGTAGAGCGGCCTTCGCCTTGATTCGCCAACAACGCCATCGTGTGGAGACCCAACGAAGCAGCCTCAGAGATCCTGACCATGTTTGCCACGACGGTGCACCTTCCGTTGGTGAGGAACGCACTACTGGGTTTAGTACCAGAATCTCAATTGTACTTTCCCAGCGATCCTGGGCTAGAGGTGCATTGCGTCAAGTGGGGTCTTCGCCGCTGCGTGAGCTGCAAGCAGTCGCGGGTCAGCGAGCAGATTCCAGCCCCGTGGCCATGTCTTCGATCAAATCGTCGATGGATTCGATGCCCACGGAAACGCGAATTGTCCCTTCCGTGATTCCGGCAGCCGCCCGAGCCGCCGCCGGCATGGAAGCGTGACTCATGGTGTCGGGATGTTCGATCAGCGACGCAGCGCCGCCTAGTGATTCAGCGAATTCGTACAGCTCAAGGCGCTGTATCAGGCGAAAAGCCGCCTCGCTGCCGCCGCGGATCTCGAAGGACAGCATTCCTCCAAAACCTGACATCTGTTCGCGCGCCAAAGCGTGCTGGGAATGAGAAGACAGCCCCGGATAATAGACGCGGCTTACCTCCGCCCGCCCCTCTAGGAATTCCGCCAACGCCAAAGCGTTGCGTGCGTGGACGTCCATCCGGCACGCCAACGTCTTGACACCTCGTAGTACCAGCCAGGCATCCATGGGCGAACAGCACGTTCCCAATGCATTCGTCAGAGCCGCCACCTTGTCACCCGTATCCGGGTCCTTCGAGATCACAGCCCCGCCGACCACGTCGCAATGACCGTTCAGGTACTTGGTTGTCGAATGGACAACAATGTCCGCTCCCAGATCCAACGGCCTCTGAAGATACGGCGTCATGAATGTGTTGTCGACAATCGACGTGAGACCATGCCATTTGGCGACGCCACAGATTCGGGCGATGTCCACCAGATTTAGCAGCGGATTGCTGGGAGTCTCGATCCACAGGCCCTTGGTGGCCGGTGTGATCGCCCGGGTAACATTGTCGGGATTCCGCATATCGACAAACGAGAAGCTCAAGCCACGCTCGGAAAGCACGTCGGCAAAGAGCCTGTAGGTGCCGCCATAGATATCATGGCCGGAAATGATGTGATCGCCGGCCTTGAACAGGTGCATCACGGTAGCCTCGGCCGCCATCCCGGTCGCTGTTGCCACAGCGCTGGCCCCACCTTCCAGTGCCGCCAAGCATTCCTCCAACGCCTTTCGCGTCGGGTTGGCAGTGCGACTGTAGTCGTAGCCTTTGGTTTCCCCCGGGCCCTCGAATCGGAACGTCGACGTGAAATAGATCGGCAACGTGACCGAATTGAACGCCTGATCCTTCCGAGTCCCCTCGTGGACGCAAATCGTGTCGATTTTTCGTGGTGTGCTTGACTGGTTCTCATTCATCGTAGATCACTCAAATCAGGTAGACCGTTCCGTTTGTTTCCGTGAAGCTTCCGTCTTCTTAACACCCAAGAACCTGTAATCTTGTGCGGCTCCCAGTTGACCTGAATCATAATTACAGTATAACAGTACCGAAATACCTTGGCTGCAACAACCAGGGTAGGCCGTATATGGACGTTTCCGCTACGTAGACCGGCGATCTGATCGTTGTGCTGATCTTCAACGCGCAAACGCTTGGCTTGATTTCGCACGATGGCCGGGACGTTCCCGGCCAAACTCCGAATAGGGAATCCCTACCAATGGCCCCTTGCAATGGAGTTGAACGCTTGGTCGGGTCACCGACCCGGCAAGCCGAAACCAAGCGTGAGCTTGCTGTACGGGAAATGGAGGTGAAAGCATGAGTCCGCTTGAGACATTACGAAACGAACACGGTCTGATCCGGCAATTTCTGGACAATCTGGCTTTGGCGGTAGCAAAGCTGGAAGACGGCGAGCAGCCGCCGAGAGAGTTCTTCGATAAGGCGGTGCTATTCGCCAGAACGTTTGCCGACTCATTCCATCACATCAAGGAAGAACATGTGATGTTTGTCCGTTTGGCCCAGAAGAACAACGGAGCCATCGACGGACAGATTGAGTCATTGCGGCACCAGCACGACAGGGGACGCAACTACATTTCCGCGATTGCGGAGGCCCTGGACGGATACGCTGAAGGCAAGCCGATCCAGATCAGCGATGTTCTCGAAAATGCGGCCGCGTACATCTCCCTGCTTCGGAACCACATTCACAAGGAAGAGCACGTCTTCTTCCCCATGGTCGACAAGGAATTGTCTGACCAGGAGCAGGACGAACTGCGGGCAGAGTTCGACAAGGCGCGCCAGAAAGCTGGCGAGAACGCCTTTGAGAATAGCCACAAATTCGTCGTGGATATGGGCTCGATGTTGGTGCACCTGTAGTCGAGAAGACAATACGAAACGTCTCCGCAGCGCCGCAGAGCGATAGCCATAGGGAACTGGCCAAGCCGCTTGTGGTAGATCCTGGTTCCTGACGACTGTCGTCGCGACGGACCATCTGTGTAGTCTTTGGCATGCCTACTGATTCGGAGGGCTGTTCATGACATGCGATCGAGTTCTGCTGGTGGACGACGAAGAGGCTTTCGTTGAAGCTCTCGGGCAGCGGCTAAACGCGCGAGGGCTCAGTGTCGAAACGTCCAACAGCGGCGAGGACGCTATCGAAAAGGCGGAACGCGGTGCGTTCGACGTGATCGTTCTGGATCTTGCCATGCCTGGCATGGATGGAATCGAGACGCTCAAACAATTGCGAGAGGACCATCCAGATTTGCAGATTATCCTGCTGACCGGGTATGGATCAATCGAGAAGGCGGCGGAAGCGACCAGGCTTGGCGCTATGGACTTTCTCCAGAAACCCGCGAGCCTGTCCGATCTGCTGGAAGTCATCCGCGAAGCCGGAGTCAAGAAGGCCGTGCTGGTGGAGAAACACGCCTCGGATCAAGCTGCAGATATCATCAGCAAGAGAGGGTGGTAGGGCGTGAATGGGACCTGGACAGGCACGCTATTGAATATGCTAACGAAGTACATCTGACGACCGGCATACTGACCAAGTCTCGATCGGGCCATACCAGAAATGGCGACCTGCTAGGCGCGGCGACACAGGTATCCAATGACATCGGAATCGAACGCGTCGGCCGGCTCTGCACGGCGTTCCGAACATTAGGCTGGCACTTCTAGCACTGTGTATGCGTTCGCTCTGCTCGGACGAACCACGCGCGGAAAGGATGCCTGGAATCTCTCGGTGCGCAACTCCTGCCCAATTGTGCAGTTCTCCGCTTCTCAGTCTTCGCCGCTTCCGATGTGTTTGCGCCTTGACAAGGCGTAAGCGTCGGACACCACCTTGAACTCGATCGTGTCGAGTTCTCGGCCCGTTCCATGGGCCTGGAGAATGCGACATACGCAGGCAATCATGTCATCCTCGAACCCGATTTCTTCCGGGATTCTCCTTGCCGCCGCTATGTCGCCTGTTTCCGGGACGTCCGTATCCGCGGACACATCCGTCTCGATTACATCCCCTCCGGTTTCTATCAGCACGGCCGCAGCGAGGGTTGTACGAGGGTCGCCACCTTCTTCAGCAAGTAATTCGCGGGCGTATTGAAACGCCAAGAGGGCGCGAACGACGCGAGGTCCAACGTGCGCGTACTCTGCCTTAAGTGCCCGAATCAGACGGCTGGCAAACAAACCTTCGCCTGCGTTGACTGGCGCCTTTCGATCGCACTTGGATCCGAGACACTTTTCGGCGTACGCACACCACTGGGCGCAATCGAAAGACATCCTGGGGTTTGGGAACATGTGGCGGCAGTTCGAGCAGCGTGTAGAGCCTTCGTCCTTGAAGAACTCAACTTGGTGGGCGCATTTTGGGCACGCCACCTCGAATGCCAACTCACCGGTCCAGTAACGTGTGTCCTGTCCGGGGCATCTCATCGGGCTTCCTCCGGTCTATCTTCCGAACGCGACACAACAGACCTTCTCGTGCACGGTTTCATTGCTCCCTGTCTTCCTCCCGCAACTTGTCGAGGCCATCTCTGACTACCGTCAGAAAGTCGCGGATGCTCTTGAGCTGACAGTGCAGGTCGATGGCCGTTCGTCTGCCCAAACAACGCGAGCATGCCGAGCATGCGCAAATACCATGTCTGAAATAATCGTCCGAGAGCCGCAGAACAAGCGTCTCGATCGCCCGCTGGACCTCCTCGTCGCAGAGCAGGCAATTCTCCCGCTTTGTGGGGTGCCTTCCTTTCTCTGGGGATGACATCACTGCCTCCGCGAATTCAATTCCCCCGTGAAGCGTTGGGCAAAGCCATAGCCCGTTGAATCCGACGCCTCAATACGGTATCTGCGTACCATTATGCACTTATCTAGTCCGGTGGCAAGAACTTATTCCGCTAAAGAACTCAACCGCCCTAGGCTCCCAGGCTGGCCCAATGGGTTGCTGTGTGCTCTTGCGGCGGAACGACGTGTTCCTGTCCTGGAGAACATCGTGCTGGTCACGCTACGTGTGCACGGGCCAACTGGTCAACTAGCATCGCTTCGGCCTAGAATGGCATCCAACTGCAATGGTAGTAACGGTAGCCTGATCCTTTGAGGTGACCATGAATGGCAATCTGTTCGATGATCTCACGGATGTGTATGAGGCGATGATCAACTGGCCCAAACGTCTGGCCCATGAAGAGCCGTTTTTTCACGGATTGTTTGAGGGCGCTGAAGTACACAATGTGGTCGACACAGCGTGCGGCACCGGGCAGCATGCAGCGATGTTTCACGATTGGGGCCTGCGCGTTGAGGGTGCGGACATCAGTGGTAATATGCTCCAGCGGGCTCGCGACCTGCACGGCGAACCGCCCGGCTTGCGATGGGTCGAACGCGGTTACGACCAGCCGATCGAACCGGCCGAGCTCTTCGATGCAGCGATCTGTATCGGCAATTCGCTCGCGCTGGCGCCCGATCACGCGACTGCCGAGCAAGCGATTCGCCAAATGTTGGCTGCGGTGCGTGACGGTGGAGTTGTCGTTGTACACGTGCTAAACATCTGGCGTTTGCCGGATGGCCCATGTGTTTGGCAGAAGTGCAGACGTGCGGTGATACCCGATCGCGAGGTGCTTATTGTCAAAGGAGTACATCGGTGCGGTGCACAGGGTTATGTCGAAATGGTAGTTGCCGATGCCGCGGGTGAACCGGAGATGCACAGCGAATCCGTCCCCTTTCTTGGCTTCGAGGCAGCGGAGCTAGAACGAATGGCCATCGAGGGTGGTGCGACGAGAGTCAAGTTCTACGGCGACTATCAGAACCGGCCCTTCACTCGCGAGAAGAGCGTCGACCTGATCGTGGTTGCCAATCGCTGATGGGCCGTCATGGTCTGGCAGCGCGCGTTCGTGCTCGTCTTTCCACAATTAGGGGGCCTCGCTGAATGCATAAGCACCGTTCGAGAAATAGAAGTCGTAGCGAAACTCGCCAAGAGTTTCGGCGTCCCGCAATTCCGAAAGTCTTGGCGACTTTCGCTAGTGCGCCTCTGAATGCGTTTGATCGGCGGGGTGCGAGTCCCCGCGAGGTT
>CAZUAH010000180.1:0-24487 GCA_964617665.1 uncultured Pirellulaceae bacterium | reverse complement strand
GCGCTTCTGCTTCCAGCAATCCAGGCGGCCCGCGAGGCGGCTCGGCGAGCCCAGTGCAACAACAACCTCAAGCAGATTGGCTTGGCCTTGCACGCCTATCATGACACCCACCAACGGATGCCACCGGGTTGGATCGCTCAACATCCGACAACTCGCCAGCCTTACTGGCTCGGGCAACCCGGCTGGGGTTGGGCTGCAAGACTACTGTCGTTCATTGAACAGCAGAACGTCTCGCAAAATCTGATCGATTTCGACCGACCAATTACCGATCCGATCCATGACGAAGCACGCCGGGCATTCATCCCGATTTACCGATGTCCTTCCGATACCGGTGGTCAGTCCTTTACGCTACCGGCAGGGCCGATGCCCTCGCCGAACTACACCACGGGCTACTCTGGCGAGGTCGTACCGGCGGCCAACTACATCGGTGTCTTCGGTACGATCCAGATGCTGCACGCGTGTGGCGGCAGCGGAGACTGCGTCGGCAACGGTCCACTGGTCTTTCGCAAGGGCTTTCGATTCGCCGATTTGGTAGACGGAACGAGCCAGACATTCGTCGTCGGCGAGCGGAACTCGAAGCATTCGCCTTCGACTTGGCTAGGCGTTATCGCGGGCGCGGCTCACGCGCCGGGCCGCATCGCGGCCGTGGCGACCACGCCCCCCAACTCCGATCAAGGCGCGCCGTTCAATTTCAGCAGCTACCACCCCGCCGGTACCAACTTTCTGGCGGCCGATGGCTCCGTCCATCTCGTGGCGGAAACGATCGAACGTCAAACGTACCATGCGCTGTGCACGAGAGCAGAAGGGGACATCGTACCGTGAAATCGCTTGCGGATGGTTCTGCTGGCGCGAGTGAACTCCTGATCCTCAAGGAGCTGGGACTTCCGCTGAGTGTTCTGGCTCCACACTGTCGCCAATCCGGCGAACGCTTCTGCAAGACGCGAACCGCAGCACCTCTTTCGGGCAAGCGTCGATACATGACCCACAAGACCAGCAGTCGGGCAGGAAGTATCTCATTGCACCTTTGTTCATCGCTTTCATCGCGTCAGTCGGGCACGCCTCTTCGCATGTCCGGCATCCGTCGCATCCATCCGGCTTCACTTTCCGTACTCGATAGACAGCTACGTTTTCCAGCAGCCAAGAAAACAGCCCGAAGGGACAGATCAAGTGACAGAATGGTCTGAAGACGACGAAGCTCGCAATAAGCACGACGGGGATCAGTAACAGCGTAAATAGAGCGAGATCGTAGAAATCGTAGATCTTAAACATGTTGAGATGGTGGTACAGGATCGAGCCCGGTCCGCCCTGGTTGATGTTCAGCAGCTTGAAGAACAATACAAGAAACAAAAGGTAAACCGTGATCCGCACCGCGATCGCGGTGGCAAACGGCAGTTTGAACTTCCGTTTGAGATTCTTGAGAACGGGGATGCTGTAAATTGTCTCCTGCAGCGCACCCAATTGGCATCCCCAACTACACAGCATCTTCGCACCGACCACGGACAGAAGCGTGAAGATCACGAGATTCAGGACCACAAAGACCACCGGGTTCCCTGGAACTGCCTTGAGCAGCTTGTGGAACTTCACCACGGCCTCCATCGGATTAGGCGCGGCGCCCAGGAGAAGCCCGAATAGTGCGAGCGTTGCCACCAACCAGACGAACCGCGTTTTGCGCAGGTTCTTGCCGCGCAGTATCAGACAGCCAGCGGCCAAGAGCCAAACCGACCACAGGACATATCTCAGAACGTCCTTGATCGGGAATCCTTCCGCCTGCGCTGTTCGAACTGCGTTGGCGATTTCACTTTTGTCGAGTCCCAGGTCTTTCACCGGCTTGTGGAGATTCAACAGGGGTGTTACGCGATCGGTCCTCTTTTCCGGCGGCAGAAGTGGTATCAGCGCGTCGATGGGCACGTCGTTCCTTTCCGCGATATGCCGGATGTGCATCTCGTCGCGAACGGCGATCTTCTCTTCTTCGGCGAACGGGTGATACTTGATGAACAGCGCCAAAGCGGACGTGATCACAACGAGCGAAACGCCGAGTATCAAGAAGTTCTTCATTTGTCATTTCTTCCTAGATTCGTAGTTACTCTGACCTCAATGCCTCGATCGGTTCCAGGGCTGCGGCTCGAACGGCTGGATAGATGCCGAAGACGAGCCCCACCGCGACCGAGAAGCCCAGTCCAACTCCAGTCGCAGGCCACGAGATGACCGTTTCCCAATAGCCTAGTCGGGAAACGCCTAGGGCGGCCGCGATGCCTCCGAACACGCCCACCAAGCCGCCAACTCCTGCCAGCAAGGCCGATTCGACCAGGAACTGGACAAGGATGTCGGCGCGTGTCGCCCCAACCGCTCGTCGCAGGCCGATCTCCGGCGTACGCTCGCGCACCGAGATTAACATCACAGCCAGGATGCCGACGCCGCCAACGGCGAGCGAGATGGCCGCAACGCTGCCGACCAACAGCGTCATCGACTGGGCCGTCTCGCGCTCGGTCGCCAACAGAGTGGCCTGATTCTGAATGGTGAAGTCGTCGTGCCTGTCGCGCAACCGGTGCCGCTGGCGGAGGAGATCCCGGATCTCGTCCTCGGCCTGCTCAAGCAACTCGGTGTCTTGGGCTTGAACGTATATCGTGTCGATGTGATCGACGTTGAACAATCGGCGCGTGGCAGACGACAGGGGGACGAGAATGAGGTCGTCTTGATCAAGACCGTTGGCATCCGTTCCCTTGGGGGCGGTCAGACCGATGACCTCGAATGGAACCCTGCCAATGCGGAACTGAAGCCGGATCGGATCGGTCTGGCCGAACAGGTTTTCCGCAGCCGTTGGCCCAAGCACCGCCACACGCCGGCGGGCCCGGTCTTCTTCTTCGTCGAACGAGCGTCCCGATGCGATCTCGATGTTACGAATGCGAAGACCTTTGGGTGTGATGCCCACGATGTTCGTGTTCGCGTTTTCGGCTTCCCATCGGGTAGAGAGCTTCTTGCTCATGGCCGGGCTGACCAGCGCCACCGAGGGACACTGCTCGGCGATCGCCTCGGCATCGGCAGTCTCCAGGGTGGTCACCGTGGCGATCTGCCGCTGCCGACCGGCGACGATGCGGGTCTGGCCTGCGTTGACCACGACCAGGTTCGTGCCCATGTCGCGGATGCGGTCCAGGATTCGCTTCTCCGCTCCCCGACCGATCGACACGACCAGTATGACGCTCGCCACACCGACGACGATCCCGGTCACGCTGAGCAAGGTGCGAAGCTTATGCGCGGCGAGAATCTCGCACGATAGAGCGACGTTTCGTGACAGTTTCATACCATGCCTTCGACTTCGTTTAACGGCAAGCCGCAGGCGTCGGTGTCTTCCGAGAATTCACGTGATTTCGCCGCGGACGCCGACGCCTGCGGCTTGCCGTTAAACGAAGGATCAATTTCGCTGCGATTCCATGTGTTCCTCGCATCATCGCAGCGCCTCGACCGGATGCAGCTTGGCCGCGCGGCGTGCCGGCAGGACCCCCGAGATAGTTCCGATGAACAGGGCTAGAAGCAGAGCGAGCACCAATCCCACAACGAACGACAACGATATGCCGGAGAGGATCGCTCGAAACATGGGCATTCCCAGCCACAGCGCACTTGCGCCCACACCCAGCAGGCTGCCAAGTATCAGGCCCAACAGAGTGACAACGAGCGCTTCGGTGAGAAATTGAACAAATATGTCGTTTCGCGTCGCTCCGACGGCGCGGCGCACGCCGATCTCGTTGGTGCGTTCTGCTACCGAGATCAGTAGAATGTTCATCATTACGATGCCACCGACAATCAGGCTGAGCGTAGCCAATGCCATCAGCAACATCGACAGCGTGCCCGACGTTCCTCGGGCCAGTCGAGCGATGATTTTGGCCGTGATGATGCGGAAATCATCTTCTTCCGCCTCATTGATCCCGTGCCGGACGTGAATCAGCTTGCGGATGTCCTTGGCCTGCTGGGTCATCAGGTCGGGGTTTTTGGTGATGATTCGAATAGCGCCGACGTAATCGACGTTCATCACACGACGCATGGCGGTGCTGATGGGCAGAACCACCTTGTTGTCGAAATCGCCGCCCATGGGGCTGGTGCCGCGTTTTTCGAGTACACCCTTGACCTTTAGGCGGACCTTGTTGACGTAGATCCACTGGCCGATCGGATCGTCACTGCCGAACAGTTCCTCTTGGATTGTCCGGCCGATGACGCATACATTGTCCAGGCTGGCCACGTCGACATCGCTGATCTCGTCGCCTTCGGCGGCGTGCCAATTCCAGGCCTTGTGCCAACTAGGTTCGACGCCCCATACAATCGCCTGGTACTGGTTCACATCGTGCTTCACACTCATCTGAAACCGCCACGCCATGGGCGAGACGATCTCCAGGCCGTCAATCTCGTTGCGGATCGCTTCGGCATCGTCCAGGGTGAGCGTGGTGACGGTCATATCGGGCGGGGGCATGTCCTTGCCGCCGCCGGCGATCAGCATCATCGCCTCTGGGCCGAACACCCGCATACGCTTCTTGACTTTCTTCTCGGTCCCTTTGCCCATGGCCAGAATCACCACCAACGCGGCCACGCCGACGATCGTGCCGGCCATCATGAAAAACGTACGGAGCTTGTTGGTCCCCAGGGCCTGGATGCCCTCTCCGGCCATGCGTGAAAGTCTCATGCGTTGTTCTCCTCCTCGGCAACTTGGTTCTTCTCTTGCTCCGCGTCGCGCGGCTCGGCCACGCGGCGGTCTTCCGCCACAATGCCGTCTCTCAGCACGATGACTCGGTCCGCGTGCTCGGCAACCTGCTGGTCGTGGGTGACCAAGACGATCGTCCGCTTCTGGCGGTGTAACTGCTTGAAGATCGCCAGTACTTCCAGCCCGCTTCGGCTGTCGAGGTTGCCCGTGGGCTCGTCAGCCAGGATCATCTCTGGGTTTGTCACGAGCGCCCTGGCAATGGCAACCCGCTGCTGTTGTCCGCCGGAAAGCTCGCTGGGGCGATAGGTCACACGGTCGGCCAACCCCACGGCCACCAGGGCGTCCTCGGCCATCTCCTCGGGGTCATCCGCGTACTCGTCGGCGTAGATCAACGGCAGCATCACGTTCTTTAGCGCTGTGGTCCGCTGCATAAGATGGAACTGCTGAAAGACGAAGCCAATCTTCTCATTTCTCAGGTGCGAAAGCTCCTCGTCGTCCAAGTCCACCACGTCCACACCGTCCAACCGATACTCGCCGCCGGTGGGTAGGTCGAGGCAGCCGAGGATATTCATTAGCGTCGATTTTCCCGTGCCCGATGACCCCATGATGGCCACGTACTCGCCCGGTTCGATGTGGAACGAGATCCCCTGCAGCACGGGAGTTGTCACGCTCCCATTGCCATAAGTCTTTTCGATGTTATTCAGTTCGATCATGGAAACTCCTGTTCCTTCTCTTCGTTCTGCCTGGGGGAAGCCAGAAGCACAGTTTCGCCTTCTTCAAGACCCGACGCCACTTCGATCCATTGACCGTCGCGCCAGCCCACCCTGATCTCGCGTGGCTCCGTACGATCGTCCGCGATCACGTAGACCACGTTCTTCCCTCGCTCCCTTTGCACTGCCTTGGCGGGAATAGCCAAGACATCTTCCCGCCTTTCCAGGAAGATGGTCACGCTGGCGGTCATCTCAGGCCGCAGGAGTCCGTGATAGGACGTCTCGATGTCGACCACGACGTCATAGTTCACCACATTGTCCTGGATCACCGCCTTCGGATAGATGGCCGATACCTTTCCCTCGAAATCCATTGCTGGAAAGGTATCGACGGTAAACACCGCACGCTGGCCGACTTTCACTTTGCCGATGTCCACCTCGTCCACGTAGGCATCGACCTGCAAACGCTTGAGGTCGATGATCGTAACGAACGTGGGAGCCTGCATCCCGGCGGCCACGGTTTCGCCTTCCTCGGTGGAGACCGATGCGATCACTCCGTCGATCGGCGCGGTAATCGTCGCATAAGAGAGCTGCACCCTCGCATTCTCCAAGGCCGACGAGTCGCGGGCGACCTCCGCCCTCCCTTGTCGCATCTCTTCGGCGTAACGGGTTTCGGCCAACTCCAATGCCTTGCGCGCGGAGTCACGCCGAGTCTCGGACACGCTGTATCGCTCTTCGGCCTCGTCCAACTCCTCGTCTGTCGCTACGCCTCGCTCGTGAAGCTCTCTCTGGCGTTCAACTTCCTTCTTGTTCAGCGTGTATGTCGCCTGGCATTCGTCAAGATCAAGTTGGGCCTTTTCCATTTCTATGGGCAGCAGGGCCTCTGTCGCCGCCAGCTTGGCCTGGGCAAGATCCAATTCCGCCTGGCGCTGTCCGACCACCGCCTCCAAATCCGCCTTCTCCAATTCGGCGACGACTTGGCCTTTCCTCACGTTATCGCCGATGTTGGCGTACAATCGTTCCACTTTCCCCGAAAGCCGAGCCCCCACACGAACCTCGGCACCCACCTGTGCCTGGACCGCTCCGGTAGCAAGCACGGATGAGGAAAAGTTGCGTCGTTCCACGGTTGCTGTCGAAGTGGCGGACTCCACCTCGACGGGCACGCGATGCGTATACCACCACCATCCGCCGCCGGCTGCGGCCAGCATGACCAGCAGAAACAACAACGCGAGCCGTCTTCTTCTTTTGCGTCGTTTCCTGCGAATTGAACGTCGCGACGGTTCCGCCCTGTCAGGTGCCTGCGGTATCTGCGGTCTCATAGCGCGAGTCGCTCCGTCGCCTGGAATGTCTTTCGCCGCTCTTGACTTGCGATCATCATCAGCGCCGCCGGTGCGGTCGATGCTCATCTATTGCCCCCGTCAGAATTCCGATGCACTGGACCGGGCCCGCCTTTGGGTCGTCCGGCCATCGGCGGCCCGGCGTCGCAATAGGTCCGATCGCGGAGCATCTCGAAGAGCCGTTGCTGTTGCTTGGGCGTGAGGATTTCCTTCTCTGCGACGAGGTGATCGGCCACTAGATCCTGGATCCTCTGTTTCGTCGCCAGAATCTCATCCTGCGTGGCCCGGATCGTCGCCCTGTCAGGCTCCTCGGCGGCAATTAAGTCGATCACGGCCGATCGTCTTGCGTTGACCTCTTGGCAGAGCTCCCCAACTGCGGCCTGAAAATCGTGCAGACGAGGTTCGATCTGCGTCCACTGCTGCTCGGTAACACCAAGCTCGCGATGAAGAGGGCACCAAATCGTGTGCTGCGATACCTGCGGGCCAGCTTCCTGAGGATGCCCGTGGCACGTGGCTGCATGGGCGATCCACATGGCGACGAAGGCCGCGTTCAGCGCCACCGAAGCGACGATCAGGTAGAGTCTTGTTTTCTTCCACATCATCGAAGATCCTCAACGATCGGAGGTCGCGGTCAGCCCAAGATACGCCTGCGCCAGCGAGTCCCCGCCCGGTTCAACCAGATACTCCAAGCCGGAAGCGGCCAGCGGGTCGGCTGCTTGGGCAGTGGGAGCCTGGGGGTTCTGAGCCGCAGCCTTCCAGGTCTCGTGCCCCATGAAGAGCCCGACCATAAGACCGGCAGCCAACGCAGCGGCGGTTCCCGTAGAGAACTCGAACCTCTTCCATCCAGACCGCAACGACACACGCGGCATGCGGTCCGAGCGAGTGACGATGGCCTGTCGCTCTTTGGCTTGGGCAACGACCCGAGCCGCGAATCCATCGGGGACTGGAGGTGTCGGCGAGGCCGAGACCAGATCCTCGAATCGCCGTAGCTTCTCCAGGGCCTCACGGCAATCCGCGCAAGACTTCAAATGGTCTTCGAGGTTCTCACTCACCGACTGCGCAAGCTCTTGCGTGGCAAATAGATCCAGCTTTCGTTGAACATCACTGCAGCGCATGGCGATTCCTTTCCGACAACAACAAACGGGCGACCACAACAAAACCCCCGCAGAAATCGGCTACTTTTTGAGATAATTCGCGAGCAGCCCTTCGAGCGTAGCCCTCGCCCGAGCCAGCAGCCGTTCCACCGCCTTGACGCTGGTTTCCATTGCCGCGGCGATTTCCCGACCACTAAGCCCCTCATAGTATCGAAGCACAATAGCCGTCCGTTGCTTCGCTGGAAGGCGACCGATCGCATCTTGCACTGCTTGAGTTTGCTCCGCCTCGGTGGCCCGATGTTCGGGAGAGGACCGGTCGTCAGCCGGGAGGAGATTGTCCGTGGGAGCAGGACGTCCTTTTCGGAGGTAATCCAGGCAAAGCCGCACGACGATCCGATAGAGATACGTCCGAAATGCAGCAGTTGGCCGATAGCGGTCTGCGGCTTCAAAGATCCTCAGAAACGCTTCCTGCGCGACATCTTCGGCGGTCTGATGACAGCCCAGCATCCGATATGCCGTCCGCCAAGCCGACTCCTGATGACGCAAGACAAGCCGCTCGAAAGCGGCTAGGTCCCCCAGGGCGACCGCCTGCATCAGGGCTTCGTCGGAAGCGCCGCTTTCCATGGAAATCCACCGCCAACCTGACCAAAGTGGCTACGCCACCCCAAATACTCTTTGAGGTCAAGTTTGATTCGACCGGGGCCGATTAGCCACCTAACCTGTGGAAATATACCAGGAGAGCCGCTGCTGTGAGTCGATGTTTCCCGTCGAATCTCGAAATGACTGTGTCAGGATCCTGTTGGGTTTGTCAGAAGCATCAAGCTGGCGGCAAGACGTGGTCGAGCCGCCGCGTCGAGAGGAATGTGGAAGCACGTGATGTACAGAGTCAGTGAACCTTCCGCATCTTGCCCCCCCACCCCCCCCTATATGCGTGGATATACTGCAGAGTTTTCGTGTCCGTACATCGTCGTTTGTCCATCTTTGCAGGAGAATCGCGGCTAATGGATCCCAGGATCGCCAATGCGGTTGATGGTGACGGCGATGCGCTGGCGGAATTGCTTTTTGACTACTACGACCGCTAGCGCGCTCATGTCAACAAGAGGATTGGCTCTGATTTGCGTGCTATTATCGATCCCGATGACGTTCTTCAGGAAGCGTACAGTGACGCCTTTGCCAATATTTCTTCATTTCAGGCAAGATCCGATCAAGGATTCTATCGTTGGCTCGAAACCATCGCAGAGCATCGACTATTGGACATGATTCGAGGGCTACGGGCAAAGAAACGCGGTGGCGAATTCAAGCGAATCGAGCAACGATCTTTGAATCGAGAGGATTCGTTCATCGAGTTAGTTCAACAGTTGTCTACCGGTTCCGTCACACCAGGCAGTCGAGTCGCCCGTAGGGAAGCCGTCCGGGCCCTGGAAATACAACTGGCTTCTCTCCCGAATGAATATCGGCAAGTGATCATGCTGCGCGACATCGAGGGCCTCTCAAGGGTGGAGGCGGCCAGGCGTATGGGACGGTCGGAAGACGAGGTCCGCGGCCTGTTGTATCGGGCGCGAAAAAAGACTGCGTGCCTCTATGGGGCATTCTTCGCTTTGGTTTTCTAAGAAGTGATTTACCGGAGAGACGCGTGTTCGCTAACTACGAGTTTTCGGAAAAGGTCCGTGCCGGTAATCTCAGTGAGGTCTACCGAGCAAAGGATCCGCTGACCGGTCGGACCGTATTTCTCAAGAAGATGTCGGAGAAGGCAAAGGGGAATGACAAACTCGTGAAGCGATTTCTCCGGGAGATTCGACTGGCGGCTCAAATGTCGCATCCAGACTTGGTGGCTGCCTACCATGCCGGTTGCGTAGATGGAGTCTACTTCCTTGTCATGGAGAATACCTGCGCGCGGCTTTGAGCGATCACGCGTATGATTCGACGGTACGCCGGCGATGCCTCAGAAAGCTGGTAGACTTTTCCCGGTGCCAGATACATCGGACTGGTACCGTGCCCGGACATCACAGGATCGTAGGTGATGGTAGGTGGACCTGCGGGAGTCGGAGAATTGGTGCAGGCCCTGGTTGCAGCGATTGCCGCACACAGTTTGGGATAGGCCTCTGTATACTGAGGCCAGAGATCGGAGATTTCTCTTTCCCGATACTCCATCATCTCGCGCAGTTGCTCGTCGCCAAGTTGCACAAACCGGGATCGCACGCGAGCTTCCTCTTGACGCCGCGCGGTCTTCCGGGATTTCGCGGACCCATGTTCGGGAAGCACAAGGCTGCCAATTGCGACGCTCAACACACAGAGGACTCTGGCAAATCCGCGGTTTTTCATGCTGTTGATCCTTCTGCTCGGACGTGTTCGTGAACTGGCCGTGTCTCCGGCGAATCGGTTTTCCCGATTGCTGAAGTACTAAGCGAACATCAAACTCAGGCGTCACGAAGAATCTGGCGAAATTCTTGGTTCAAGCCAAATCCGGTGGAATATGGAGTGTGCAGATCACGGATTGTGGCATGAGCCGCGTATTTCTAGGCTATGGCGACACACTGATGCCCAACCGGGCATGGCCAGCAGGGCGGGAGACGAGCAGTAGCGAGGATTTCGCATCTTTCTCTTGGGATGGAAGAATACTACGTGCCAGTCCATGATGGTTTTCGCTGATTCCGTCAAGAACCAAGGGGCTGGTGAGGCGTTTCGCCGATTACCCGATCCGATATAGCCAACTACAAGATGCCCACCATTTGGCACGTAGCGACCGTCATCACGAATCACAACCATGAATGATCGACAAGACCATGTTGACGAAGCTCGTTCGGAACGGTTGCGCAAAGTGCTTACCAAAATGGCAGCGCTAACGAAAACGCGGACCGCCTGGCGAGCGTTTTCCGGTGGGCTCGCGAAGACTTGGCCCACCCTCCCGTTTGCGGCGCGAGGCCGGCAACTCCGCCGCCACTTCTGGGCTTTTCTCATGCTTCGGCGGAATGGATGACGGCGGGCGGTGTCATAATGGGTAGCAGGAAGGCATCGACAAGAGACGGTACTAATGAAAAGCATGCAACCGGAGTTGTTAGGCCGGCTGCTTGATAGGCACGGCAGAGCGTTGGAACTTTATGCCGTGCAGTGGACAGATGCGCCGTTGGACGTTGTCCAGGAAGCGTTTGTCGAACTGATTCGTGCAAAAACGTTGCCGAAACGGATTGTGCCTTGGCTGTATCGTGTCGTGAGGAATCGCGCCATGAACGCGGCTCGAGCGGCCAATCGGCGACGGCAACATGAGGCGACTGCGGCTCGGATGACCGAGTTGTGGTTCGAAGCCTCGGATGAATCTTCCGTCGATGCCGAGGCCGCTTCCGAGGCGCTGCGGGCTTTGCCCGAGGACCAGCGTGAAGTCGTGGTGGCTCGGATATGGGGCGGTCTGACATTTCAACAAATCGCCGAAGTTGTCGGGACCTCCGCAAGCACGGCTTGTCGCAGGTATGAATCGGCAATTGCGGCCTTGCGAGACAGGTTATCAGTGACATGGCTGCCGAAGGACACTTGAGCGAAGACGTGGACGATTTTGAACGGGCGTTAGCGTCACTGACCCCGTGCGCTCGCGGCGTCAATCGCGATCAGTTGATGTTCTTTGCGGGGAAGGTGTCCGCGGAACAGACACCCGCCTTGGCCGGATCGGCTCGTTGGCTTTGGCCCGCGGCCACGGTCGCGTCGACGTTTGCGGCTGCTGTGCTGGGAATCTTGTTCGCGGCCCAGATCGGGCGTGAACCGGTTCGCGAGAGAACCGTCATAGTGCCAGACCGCATTGCGGTGGATGAAGAAGCTCCACCCAAGGATGCCGCGGATAGCCTGACTGATGGTGCCCGCCAGGAGGCTCCGGAACCATTCCTAGACGCGGCCCCCGACGGCCAACTAGCCGATGGGCGAGTTGCCCGGCCGGACTACTTGCGTCTGCGGCGGACAGCGCTCACGGACGGCGTCGAGGCATTACCCCTGCCGTCCCATTCTGCATCTTTGGGCGCCGAGTCGCCTGCCTCGTATTGGCAGTCGACGCAGCCTCTTCGAGACGAGCGGGCGAATAGGTACCCCGGACGAAACTCGGCTCTTCTTAATAGCACGATGTTCTTCGGTTTTGGAGAGAAGCTATGACGCGCAGTCTGGTATGCATTGTGGTAGTCGCAACGACTCTGTTTCCTTGCGATGGCCGCAGCCAGGTCACGCTTGGCCCGGCAGGCCCGGTGTCGCCAAAGCAGGAGGGGACGCAGCGGCCAGATGAGGCAAAGGTATTCAAATTGACCGTGGACCCGGCGGGCGAGCCGATGCCGGCGCTGAAACACTCTTTGGTGCCTTCCTACATGGACCAGACGCCTGGCAACGCCGTCCCCTACTACTACCGTGCCGTGCTGGCTTTTCAGAACGATACTAGAGACTATCCGCAGGATTTCTGGGATAAGTATGAGGAGTGGATCAAGATGCCACCGGCTGAGTTGCCCAAAAAAGAGGTCAACCTGCGGGTGCTACAGCTTGCTTCGATGTTCGCCACATTGAAGATAGCCGCGCATCGAGAGCACTGCGATTGGGACTGGGGTTTGCGCGACCTGGATGGCGTCGAGGTAATTGCGTTCCTGTTGCCGGAAATACAACAGTGTCGCGGTCTGGGGCGGATGCTGGGTCTCAAGGCGCGGCTGGAGATTTCCGAGGGACGCTACGATGACGCTATCGAGACGCTGTCGATCGGCTACCGCTTGGCTCGCGACATCACGGCACCGCCGATTCTCGTGAACGACTTGGTGGGAATCGCGATTGCAAACATGATGAACGCGCAATTGCTGACTCTGATCGACGCCTCTGGCTCGCCGAATATGTATTGGGCCCTGGCGTCACTACCCGAATCGCTGATCGACATGCAGAAGTCGATGCAGTTTGAAATGACTTTGCCGGTTCGCATGCTCCCGTTCCTCAAGGACGCCGAGACGGCGGAGCGGTCTGCTGAGGAATGGAAAGCACTCCTAGTCCGCGCAGCTCGCGTCGGCGAAATGCTTGATGCCATCGACCTCCTACCCGGCAGCCGCGACCCGGATTGGCAGGCCGAGTTGGTTGTGACGGCCCTGATTGCGAAGGAGTATCCGCGGGTGAAGCGTCAACTGATCGCCTCTGGCTACCCTGCCGAACAAATCGAGAAGATGTGCGCGGCCCAAGTGATCGCAATCCATCAGGCGCGTGCCTACAAAACTCTGTACCACGAGATGTTCAAGTGGTCGTTGCTGCCACCCACCGAAGCATTCGGCCGCGCCGAGCAATCGCGAAAGAAGCTCGACGACGCGGGCTACTTCGAGCGTGGAGGCGTTTCACGAGAGGTTATCCCCATAGCCGAGTCGCTGTTGCCGGCGGTCGCGGGGGCGAGATTCGTCGATACGCGTCTGAGGACTCGCCTTGTGGGCCTCCGGGCGTTGGAGGCGATTCGGATGTACGCGGCAACTCACGACGGCAAACTGCCCAAGTCCCTGGGTGACATCACTCAGGTGCCCGTTCCCAATGTCCCGTTCACAGGAAAGCCGTTCACCTACAAGCTGGAAGGCGAACGCGCGATTCTGGACGTACCCGACGTGAAGCATGCCCAGGAAGGCTGGCGGTTTGAGATTACTGTCGCATCGCATGCACAATAGCGGCTTAGTGCCTCTCGTCGATTGATTTCGTCAGTAGGACGGATTGCCTAATCCGTCCGTGAAGCAGATGCCGACGTCGAAGACCGGACGGATTAGGCAATCCGTTCTACGGCCCAACCGCTAAAAACAGATGACGTGAGGTACGAGAAAAGGGAGAGAAATCCATGAGAAGAACATTGCTGGGAATTCTGACCATCCTGATGGCGTCGCCTGCGGCGGTCTTCGGCGCGAGCGACAGATCTGACTCGCACAATCGCCTTGAAGCTATTTCCCCGTTCATTGAAGAAGGAACGATCGCGGTAGCGCATGTCGACCTGACGAGGTTCGACGTCAGTGCAGCGATAGAAGAATTGGCGGACATGATTGGCCTGGAGGGCGACGATCGCGATGGATTTGCGAAGGCACAGACGCGCGCCAACCGGATCGTTGCTGCCCTCAAGAATGCAGGGGCAACTCACGTATACGCGATGGCCAGTCTTCAGGACTTCGCACGTGGATGGAGACCTTGCATTCTTGTGCCCGTGAAAGAGGGCGGCGACCTGCACGCCGTGGCGGCAATCATGTACAGTGGCGACCCGAAGGGCCCCACAAATCGCAATGAAGCCGTAGACGCGGGCCGCCACATCAACCTGCTTGACTGCGACGTTTGCGAGCCTGTCGGAAACGTCGTCCTCTGCGGCACGGAGCGCACGGTCGCGCGACTGAAGAAGGCGAAACCAACTGCCCAACCGGGCATGAACGACGCATTTGACGCGGCTGGCGACGCGGCCGCGTGCCTGGCCTTTGCGCCCAGTGCCGATCAGCGTCGTGTATTGACCGAGATGGCACCGCGATTGCCTGAGGAACTGGGCGGCGGTTCGGGAGTGCTTTCAAACGGATTGCTTTGGGCGGTTGTTGTTGTACAGTCCTCGCCAAACCTGTCGGCGCGTCTGGTCATCCAGTCGAAAGACGCCGAATCAGCCGAGCGTTTCGAGCGACTACTTGTCGGCTCACGCAACATGCTCAGTCAAATGGTTCACCAGTGGCACAAGCCGCTGAAGCCCGGCGGACAGATGACTCCGCACGAAGCTTTCCGCAAACGGACGGGGATGAATGCGACGACGTTCGACGAATTTCTTAAGCTGCTGACGCCGCACGTTGAAGGCAACCGACTGGTCCTTGTGCTCGACGAACGGAACCAAGGGTTTGCCAAGCTGGCGCGGTTGCTGAGACTGACGGTTCGAGAAGCGAGTAGGCCAGCGCGACGAAGGCGATGCGGGGATAACCTCAAGCACCTCGCCCTCGCTATGTGTAACTTCCACGACTCGTACGGTAGTTACCCGCCGCCTGCCAGTTACGACACGAAGGGCAACAAACTGCTCAGTTGGCGTGTGTTCCTCCTCCCCTACCTGGATCAATGGTCCTTGTACAAGCAGTTTCATCTGGACGAGCCCTGGGACAGCGAGCACAACAAAAGACTGATCCCCAAAATGCCCGCGGTTTTCGCCTGCCCCAATGCGGGAGTGCGTCACGAGGGGAAAACGACCTACCTGGTGCCGCTGGGCGAAAGGACAGTCTTCTTCGGCAAAACAGGCATGCCGGCCAAGGAGGTCTCCGACGGAACTTCGAACACAATTCTATTGCTGGACGTCGATCCGAACCGAGCCGTCATCTGGACGAAGCCAGACGATCTGGAAGTAGATTTCAACAACGTGCGCAGGGGCCTCGAGGGCAATCACGACGGCGTGTTTGCCACCGCCTTTTGCGACGGCTCCGTGCGTTGGATTTCGCCCACAATCCCCCCTGATACCCTTCGCTTGCTGCTAATGCGCAACGACGGAAAGGCAATCGAGGATTACTGACGGGCGCTAGTTGAGCCCGCCGCTGCGAGTCCCTTTGGGGCCCTTCTCTCCCCACCGGACCGACATGCGGCCGTTGGTGCCGTCGATCACGTTCAGGAACCGGCTCGTGTAACCTTCGTCGAGCGGCTCTGCGTCCTTGATCTGAATACCTGGCCCCGTATCCGGCCGGAACTCCTCGTCGGGGATCGGCTGGTTGATTCGAGTATACCGGTACTCAGTATGCGGCAGGCCGTTCGTTTCGAGGCACACCGGCAGCAACGTTTGAGCGTCGAAATACCAGTCGCGGACCGGCGTCAACCAAGTACCCGTCGCCCACAGCTTCACATCCCAAGACCGAATCTTGTGGCAGGGCCGCCCATCGAACACTACGTCACCCAGGTAGTCAAGTTTCATTTCTCGAACGATGGTGGCCGCATCCTTCGTGCCTCCGGCCCCAAAAGGATCACAAAACAGCAGGTTCTTCGCGGCGATGTCACCAAACGGGCACGTCGTGACTTCGTTCTTGTGCTGGCACCAGCACCTCGTGCCGTCGCTACCCACGCGAAACGGACTGTACATGAAATTATCGATGTGCGCAAGGAACTGACGCTGCCCCTGCATTCTGAAGACCGACCAGCTGAAATCGTAGCGTCCCAGCCAAGTCGGCTGGGATTCCCCCATGAGAGCCATGAGAACCTCTTCGGAAACGCTCGTCAATTTCGCGCGGGCGGAGCGGATTTTCTCGACCAGCGCAACCGTTTTGGAGGACTTGCCCGCATTGGCGGCGTTTTGTTCGACCAACGGGCAAACGACATCATCCATTGTGCGGTACTTCAGCCTGATCGGCGTTGCCTCCAGCCCCTCCTCGTCGCGAAAGTGCGCGAGCTCGATCTCGCCGTTCCAGTTTCGCGGCATGTGCAACGGAATCGTGAACTCATGACTGTCGGGATCATACTGCACGAAGTGATAGAGCTCCGGCTTCTCGGAAAAATGGACCTTCGGATAGCAGTCAGCCAGACCATACCAGGTTGGGTCCATAGGCCGGTCGAACTTCACACGGATCAGATTCACCAGCGATATTTCGGAATCGGAAGGAGGATCCGTGGCAACCACCTTCGGGCGCCGCTGCTCCGGAGCCTCCGGCCACGGCGCTGTCGTAAAGGACCACGAATGGGTCTCAGCGGCAACTTGTGTGACGGAGCAGAAACCTTCGTAATCCCCTTCTGGAAGGTGGCTTTCCTCGTTCATCGTCAATTTGTGAACACAGCCTGGTGTCAAGCGGACAGGTAAGACAAACTCGTGCGTCCGTTCGACATAGCGAAATCTACCCCGCGGGCGAAAGCCTCCTTCGCTACCGTACGACCAATTGACAAGAACCCTTAGGGGATCCATTGTTCGATCAAAGCGGACGCGAATCTCGGTATCTGGATCGACGTCGGTCGCACCGTCCGGCGGGTACACTTCCAGGACTTTGGGACGATCCACCTTCTTTTTGGTTGAATCATCTTTTCCCTTGTCCTCTGCAGTCTCAGTGTCTCCCGCGACGCGAGACTCATCCGCTGCTTGCTGCGTTTCCGTTGTATCCGGTTCGGCCGGTGCTTGTTCGACTGCCGGGCGCAGCGCGGCCGCAAGCAAGATGGTCGGGGCCACTATCGCTGCGAGAACAGCGATTCCAAATCGGCCGATGCGCCGCGCGAGAGGCCGCTTCAGATCGAGAATCGCTGTAATGCGGGCCTCGACATTGGCACTCCGGGCCATTGGGATCGCAGTCGCTCGAACGAGACGGTCGCGGTGACCAGCCAGTTTGCTGGCCAGTTCGAGCAAGTGGCGAGCGTATTGGCTGCGCTCGCCGGTCGAGGCGATGACCGAATCGTCACAGGCCCGCTCGGCCAGTCGCACGAGCCAATTCCGCAGGCACCAAGCCAAAGGGTGGAACCAGTAAAGGCACCGGTTGCACTCGGCAAGGAGCGTCACCAGGTAGTCGCGGCGTTCGATGTGAGCCAGCTCATGAGCCAGCACATCACGGCACTTCGCCGTGCCCCACGTTTCCCAATCGGCGGGCAAAAGGATCTTCGGACACCACCATCCGACGGTCAATGGAAAGCGCACGCCAGAGCTGTCCAGAACCACCACGCGTGAAAACGACTCCCCATCGCTTGCGGAAATGCCGAGGCGGTCATGCGGAATTGGCAGCCCTCTGCCCACTAGGCGCCTCGCTCCCAAGATGCCGATAAATAAACGGAGAACAAGAACCGCGAATCCAGAAGCGTAGATCGCAAGTAACGCTATGGGCCAGAGCTCAAGCTTGAGGCCTGAATCGGGCTGCGATGGAACCGTAGCGGTTGGGCTCAGCGCCGCTTCCCGCGAGTCGTTTCGTAGATCGCCGTTCGAAGGAGACTCCGTCGGTGTGCGCTGCGCGAGGGGACCGAGACCGCCACGATTCGCACCCTCTTTGGCGGACGCGGGCTCTTCGACCAGAGCTCGCGAGGCTTGTGTCACGTCGACGACAGCACCCATCGGTTCGCCGATGTCACTCGGTGGTGAAGCAGAATCCACGGGTCGCAAATGCGCGGTTTCTTCCGCTTCATTCAAAGCGAAAGTCCACGACACTGATGCTGGGACGGGCAGACGGGGAACGATCATTGTCAAAACGGGCAAAACGATCATACCTAGAAGCACGCCGGTCCAGACGCGGTGCCGAACGTCTGTGTTGCGCACTCGCAGGACCACGAGCACCGCACCGGCCACCAGAGCCAAGAGCAGCGATTTGACGGAAACGTCAATTAGCAAAGCCAGCCACGTGTTCGAGTGCGAGAGCATGGTCATTCTCCTTTCGAGCGGCGTTTCTCTGCCTCCGCCGCTTCGGCCTTGACGACGCGGGCAGCGAGCTGTTTGAGCTTCTCGGGCGTGATCAATTGGTCGTCAATCATGCCGACCAGCAGGTTTTCCACCGAGCCGTCGCAGAATCGATCAATGATTCCACGCACGGCGTCAGTCGCCACGCGCCGCGAAGCCACCGTAGGCGAAAAGACATACGTCCGCCCTTCCGTCGCGTGCTTCACGTAGCCCTTCTCCTCCAGGCGTCGAAGGACCGTGCGCACGGTCGAATCTTTCATCGGACGGCTGCGGGCGAGTTGAACGCGAATCTGTTCAGCCGTGACACGCTCTCGCTCCCAAACGACTTGCATCACGATGTCTTCCAGCGGACTGAGCTGCACTTTTTTCTTGCGTGGCATGACGACGAACTTTCGTTACAGAATGTAATGTTACTATTTGTAACATGCGTGGAGTCAGTTGGCAAGGCGTCAGGGCTATTTCTTTCGGATTTTGCACAGCCAAACCCAACCACCACGAACACGATCATCAGCGTCTTTAAGCTGAACCTAAACCGGCGGCGTTTTTGGGGATTCATGCGGTTCTAATTTGTTGGGGGTTGGGTGGGTCTGTGCGAATCCAGTTCATCTCATATGGCAATGCATCTAATCCACAAAGCGACGTTGGCCTTTGCCGCCAACTCTTTCTTTGGTGTGGCTTTCTTCTTTGGTGCAGCCTTCTTTAACTCTGCACCACAATGCGCACAGACTCTAGTACGAGGATGATCCCCTTTGCCGCATTTTGGGCAAGGGGTGGACGGTGCTTTGCTAGGGCACGATGTAGTCGTGTCCCGCTTCGGATGCGACACACCGCATTACGAGTCCTCCGGATGCCTCGGTTCTTCGACGATCAGAGGCGGCCTGCCGAATCGGCTGCGCAGACGATTGACTCGATCGAATATGCCCGGCCTGCGCAGGATTGCTCGTTCCAACCGCCTCTTGCCCGGAAAGTCCAGAAGCGCCAAGCCGATTAGGATCGTCAGAATACCCTGGCCGGGCAGAAAACAAAGCACGATCCCCAAGACAATCAAGCCGATGGCCGCCAGATTCTTCAGGACGATTCCTGACCACCGCAAAACCGGATGATGGTCGATCCACAAGTCGCGATTGTGGCTGTCCAAAAAGAAGGTCGCTGGCAGTTTCACTAGGACGAATGCCAGCACAACGATGCTGACGACGAACGTCACGACGGACAGGCCGATGCCGCCAAGCACATATCCCCAGTTCACGGAAAAGAACCTCTCAGACCAACACTTAGGCGTGTTGGCAGGTTGCGTGTGATTTGGGAGGGCGGCGCTCCCGCCGAGCCGCGCTCACATCAACGGCTCAGCAGGAGCTTCGCCCTCCCGACGAAGTTTATCGTTTCTCTCTGCCCTTCGCTGCCTGGGCACTACCTGACCACGTTGTTCGTCCCCAACATCACGTTCAGAGCACGGTTTGCGACGCGGACGACGTATTTATTCTGTTTGTCCTTCAATGCTTCTTTCAGCGCGGGAATAGCCGGACGTGCCTTTTCACCGATGCCGTCCAGCACGATGGCGGCGTTCAGCCGGACCCATTCGCGATCACTGCCCAGTTCATCGATCAGGACGGGCAAGGCCTTGTCCTCCATACCGATTTTGCACAGTGCCCTGGCCGCCGCAATTCGCACGCTGGGTGAAGCGTCCTTCAAATGTGAAAATAATTCAGCCTTTGCCACAGCGGCGTCATCGCCCAGATTCCCGAGACCGATGGCACCCCAGTAACGCACCGCTGCGTCTTCATCCAACAAGGCGTTCACCAGTTGCGGCAGAGCTTCCTTGCCTTGCAGAGCCAACGATGCCGAATCGCGGAGTCGCTGCATCAGGGTCTCACCGCCCGTCTGCCTCAGGATATCAAAGCGGCTGCCTAGATGGCGTTCACGCCCGACGATTTCCGGCTCGGGCATCAGGCCTAGGTCTTTCGTTTCCAATACCCAGTTCAGATGCGCCTCGCGCATCCGCGTCAAGATCTCCTGGTGGGTCGCCGAATCGGCTAGATTGCGCAGTTCGTGGGGATCGTTCCGCAAATCGTACAGTTCCTCGACGGACTTGGTCGGTGCCATGAACAGTTGCGCGTCCGGCGGCAGTTCGCCTTCAGCGTGTACACGCCGAATTTCGCGCATCGTGGCACCTTTCTCGGGCGTGTTCATGTACTGGTAGTAAGTCTTGAATGGTTCGTAGTTGCGTATGTACTTGCACCGCTCGTTTCGCACCGCGCGGATGATGTCGTAACGCTCGTCCATACGGTCTCGCGCCCCGTAGACAAATTGACGCGGCGGCGTCAGTTTATCGCCCAGAAAGGCTCGGCCCTGCATGTGCCCCGGGATTTCGATTCCTGACAGATTCAACATGGTCGGAGCCAAGTCGATCAGGCTGACCAATTCGGCTGTGACCGTTCCAGGCTTTCCTTGACCGCCTTGCCGCAACTTTTCGGGAATTCGCACGATCAGCGGGACGTGCATGCCCGAGTCGTACAACCATCTCTTGCCACGCGGAAGTCCAACGCCGTGATCGGACCAGAAAAAGACGATGGTATCTTCCGCCAAACCGTCCTCTTTTAGTTGCTCGAGAATGCCACCCGCCCACCGGTCCATAGCCGAAATCACATCGTAGTAGCGTTTCCAGTCTTCGCGCACGACTGGCGTGTCCGGATAGTACGGCGGTAGCGTCAAGCGGTCGGCATCGTGCAAGTGACTTTCGGGCAGTCCTTTGGTCACACTTTCATACTTGCTGGTACTCGCGATGCCGCTTTCGTGGCAGCCTGTGTAGTTGAAAACGGCGAAGAACGGATGATCCTCATCGTTCCGCCTCCGCCAGTGGGCCTTGCCGCTCGATTCGTCCCACGTTTCCTTTGGAATGCTGGCCAACTGGTAGTCGGTCTTGGAGTTGTTGGTGCAGTAGTAGCCGGCTTCACGCAGATACTGCGGGAACAGCTTCACGTGGTCCGGCAATCGAGCCTTGCACCGCATGTGATGTGTGCCCAGTGTCGTTTGATACATTCCGGTGATAATAGAAGAACGACAGGGCGCACACACACCGGCAGTGACGCACGCGTTCTTGTACAACATGCCTTCCTTGGCAAGCTGGTCTAGCACGGGTGTCGTAGCCTGCGGATCGCCATAGCATCCCAGATGCGGACTTATATCCTCGCAGCTTAACCATAGGATATTTGGCCGATCACCGGCCAAAGACGACGAGCAGGGTAAAGATATAACTACTGCCGCAACAAGTGCTAACAGCGTTATTGACTGTCGGAACGTGATACACATGGTGTTACTCCTTGGCATTAATCAGTGACAGCGAATCACTCAGCGAATGTACTACACCACCGTGATGCACACAACGCACGACGCCGGGCTTTCCCGTCGCCATCTTCGGAAGGGGGCGAAAAGTGTTCTCGGCTAACTGGCCAGGGCACTGCTCTTTCGCACCCGGCCAAGCGCACGATAGTGCGCGGGCATCAAGACGAGGTGAATTAGCTCGAGGAGAGAAACCCGGCGCGGGGACTGGCGGTGGAGATGGGGAGATGTGGTGTCAATTGGCCGTCACTGTTCCGGTGACGTTCAGTATGTAGTCGCCCTGTGCCAGGCTATCTTGGTCATCCGTAACGAAGGTTACGGTCAGGTCCAATCTTGCCCAACCTGCCCGGTCGCACTCGGCTTGCACGATTGCGTTCTCGTCCGATGTCGCGTGGTTCGTTTGATCGGACGCGACGGTCACCCGCCATCGCGCGGACCGGGACGAGGAACCAATCCTCAAGTCGAGGTGTGCGTCACGTTTGTACGAAGCGTCCTGAACGTGCGTGAAGGCTTGGTCAGTCGCGAAGGTGACCGTTGCACCTCTACGCCTACCGGAAACCACCCACCATCGCTGGGGCCGAAAGACTTGGTCGCCGTTGGTTTCATCGTGCTTGATCGACGCGTCGGTATTCGGGGCGCGAATGGTCGTCCACCCGGGAGGCTGCGCTTCGGCCTGCGACACTGACAGGGAAGCGGCGAACAGAGCACACGACAAGATAAGGGATTGCCGAGTCGTTAGTTTCATGCTGGTTTCCGAACGTGACCAACAAAACTACATGCCTGCGCAGAAGGAACGTGAGAGGTGTCAAGGCAACGGAGCCTCGTAGTAGCGCTGCCCAGAGTACCTCACGCTCAATATCGTCAGCCACTGGACTAAACTGTGACGAATATTCCGAAAACGACGATTGCGGCGAGTTTTCCAATGGCGGGGCTAACGCAGTCAAAGGCACGTGACAGCACAGGATGATCCGCACGGACTCGGGGGCCACATCGTGTTCGGCCACGCTACGTGTTGTCAAACGCCCTTCGCCCACCTACCACACACAGATATCAAGTGGAGCCACGACGCCGCAGACGATGGCCTTCGGTAGGCTATCGGTGTCAAAGACAGGTTCCGAAACTGCTACTGTGAACATCTGGCACCCTCACAAATCGAAAGCATGAAGAAGGTCGTGCTGATCCAAGCCGCAAGAACCGACGTCTAAGGCCCCACGGATGGCAAAGCCGACCCACGGATATTCGATGCGGAGGGAATCTCATCCGCGGGGCGGCCTTGCTATCCGTGGGTTTTCCCGTGTTTTCCAGGCTCGAACCGATCCCTCAAAGAAATGTTCACAGCAGCGGGTTCCGAAGCTCCCTTCGCGCGAGCCACGCAGCCATTTGACGGCAACCGCCCCTCCGCGATTTCGCGTTCACGTCGCCATGCCAAGTCGTAGAACACTTGGCCGAGATGTTCACGGTTTTCCCGAGGCAACCTCTTCCGGCGATACTCCGTAAGGAACACAATGTGGTAGACACAGTACGCGTTTCGTGTGGGTCTGGCTTTCGTTGTCGTTCACGCGAGTCTCCGTTACGCTGAGCTTGGAGCAGCTCCCGATACGGAGACTTCTTCAGACACTCCCGGAACTGTCAGACTCTGTGAGTCAGCCGGCTGGGCCGGAGGTTTTCCGCGACAATAGGTGCCAAAGGAGACTCTCAATGCATCGGACAAGACGCCTCAAGTTTCATTTGTTTCTTGCGGTCATTCTTGGTGCGCTGTTCACCAAGTCGGCATTTGCTAACGATACGGCCGCGGATCTGCTCGACAAGTTGGAGCTAGAACGTGGCATTTGTGTTGTCGTGGGCGAGTCGAGTTATCGTCTAGCACTGCGGTTGGCTCGCGAAAGCGAACTGCTGGTTTACGTACAGTTGCCCGATGCCGAACATGTGGAACGCGCTCGGCGAGCCGCGGATGCGGCTGGGCTGGACGCGACACGTCTACAGATCGACCAAGGCGTCTCAAGCCAACTTCACTTGGCCAGTAACGTGGCAGACGCGGTAATCGCGATCGGAGATGGGGGAAGTCTGTCCGAGCGCGAAGCACTGCGAGTCCTGCGTCCTGGAGGTCGAGCCTTGCTCGGGGAGCGAGAACTAGTCAAGCCTTGGCCTGACGGGACGGACGGTTGGACGCACGCTTATCACGGACCGGACAACAATCCTGTCTCGGAAGACAGTCTGATCCGCGCCCCGTACATGACGCAGTTCCTTGCCGACCCACGTTACGGCCCTGCTCCGCAACTAACCGTCGCAGCCGCCGGTCGCGTGTTCAAGGCATTTGGACATGTAGCCTGGCACGAACGCGAAGAACCGTTTCTGAACACGCTGGTGGCCTTCAGCGGATTCAATGGGACGATCTTGTGGAAGCGGCCTCTGCCGGAAGGCCTTATGGTCCACCGCAACACCATGATCGCGACAACGGATACGCTTTACGTTGGGGACGACAAGTCCTGCAAGCTGATCGACACCGCGACGGGCAAAACAAAAGGCGAGATCGTTCCGCCGGTCGATGTGGCGGGAGGCACATTCTGGAAATGGATGGCGCTGGACGACGGAGTTCTGTACGCTCTTATCGGGAACGCCGAGCCGAAGGACGAAACGATGCGGTGGAAACGCAAGGCCCACGGTTGGCCTTGGACCGGCGTATCGGAGGGCTACAACCAGCCCGAGCATCCCTGGGGATTCGGACGCAACCTGGTGGCTATGGACCCGACGACGGGAAAGGTCCTGTGGCACTATCACGAGGACGATCCGATGGACTCTCGCGCTGTCTGCATGAAGAACGGACGTATCTTCGGCTTCCGGTTCGGGACCTATCTTACCTGTCTCGACGCGAAAACGGGCAAAGTCGTGTGGCGCAAGTCGAAGGCGGATTCTCCCGAATTGTTCGAGGCACTCGGCGCATACTCGCCTCGCCAAGGCTGGCAGACGAACTGGCGTACGACGGTCTATCTGAAGTGTAGCGA
>CAZUAH010000179.1:0-24662 GCA_964617665.1 uncultured Pirellulaceae bacterium | reverse complement strand
TCTTCTCGCGAGTTTCCGTTCCGTGTAATTTCGTTGTGGTTCCACGGGGCATTTTGGGGGGTGAATCGAGATGTCTATTCGCTTTTGGCCGTTGGGCACGGTTCTGTTTTTCCTGAGTATCGGTGTTGCTGGGCACGGTTTTGCGCAAGGGATTCTCATAGCCGGCGCTGGCCCCATCAATCGGTCGATGGCGGGCACTGCGGTGGCGGCACCCATCGACGCTGCGGGAGCCTTGTTCTGGAATCCGGCAGCGATTTCCGGGCTCAGATCCTCGCAGATGCTATTCGGTGCGGAGTTCCCGTACACGAGGAACACAACCTCGTCTTTCATCCCCGTCGGTGCTCTCGGCCTCGGCAATCCTCCCGGCAGCATTTCGGGAAGGAACGTAAGTCAGTCCGGGGTGGCCGTGCTGCCGACCGTCGCTCTGGTGCGACGGTCCGACGATTCGCCGTGGTCGTTTGGCCTCGGAATGTTCACGATCGGGGGCGTGGGCGCCAACTATCCGTCCACCTTGACGAACCCCGTGCTTTCGCCACCTCCGCCCAACGGTTTCGGAGTCGGGCCCATCTACTCTCAACTATCGTTGGCCCAATTCGCACCTACGATCTCTCTACAGCTTACCGACGCCGTTTCGATCGGTGTGGCACCAACTGTCGCGATCGCGTCCTTTGGCGTGACACCCGGGTCTTTTGCCACGCCGAATCCCAACGGAACTTATCCACCAGCTACCAACGATCGCCTACGATGGGGACTCGGCTTCCAGGTCGGGATCTATTGCGAGACGGACTGCGGGTGGAGTTTCGGTGCCTCCTACAAAAGCCCCCAATGGCTGGAGAACTTTGAATTCAATTCGGCTGACCACCTCGGCTTTCCGCGCACGCTGGAGGTCGATGCCGATTTTCCCGCTATCATTTCCCTGGGCACGGCTTTCTGGTGCTCTGACCGAACCGTGGTGGCGGCGGACTTCCGCTACGTCGACTATGCAAACACGGATACGCTGGGCGATCCAGCCGGCTTCGACGCGTTCGGTGCCGTGACGGGCTTTGGGTGGGAAAGCGTCTTTACCGCTTCGATCGGGGTGCAGCACGAGCTGAGCGAGCGCATGTCGTTTCGCCTAGGATATCTTTTCACCGAGAACCCGATTCCGTCGGCAGTAACCTCGATCAACATTCCGGCCGCGGCGATCTACAAACATGCCCTGTTTGTAGGAAGTTCGCACAAGATGACGGATGCTCTAACGTTTTCTTGGGCGTATTTGCACTCGATCCCCAGCGGTATCGACGGTCCGATCCTGACGCCCCTCGGTGCGGTTCCCGGTTCGTCTGTCCACGTAGGACAGGCTGTCGACTCGTTGATGGCCGGGGTCCACGTTGATTTCTGATCATGTAGAATGAATTTGGTACGCTTGCGCCCAAGATCGTTCAGCCCCTGGCCAAAGGCGCGGGCGTACGGCGGAATCGATGGCGATTTCCGCATCCGCTTTCGGCGACGGACCAAATGACAGATTGCCGTTCCTTCTCATGAGTGACACGGACTCGTGCGATATCAGAACTGCTGAAGGCACACCCGCCTGGTACGAGTTGATGTCCTTTCACCGGACCTGGCTGGGGCGTCTGATCCCTCGTTGGCTCCTGACACCAGTATGGGACCCGAAGATCTTTCGAGTGCTGCAGTCACGCCCCGCCTACCTCCTTTCTTCGATCGAGGCTTGGCAATCGACGGTGTGGCAAGCGGGGGCACTAACGAAAGCTACCCGAGAAGCCATCGCTGTTGCAGTTTCCACTGCGAACCAATGCGTATACTGAAGCGACTCGCATCTGATTTTCCTGCAGTCTGCAGGAACAAAGGCCCGGACATCGGAGCGACTTGCGCAATCTGTCTCCGAGGCAATACGAACGGGCAGCAGTGAAGGCTTCGAAGCGAGGCTCGAAGAGCTTGGCTTTGCGAGCGACGACAGTGCCTTGATCGCTTGGGCCGTCCGGACGACGCGGCCCGATCTGAAAATGCCCGATGTACCATTCGGAATCACGGAGGGAGCGCCCGGACAATGGGAACAAAAGGTACTGGACGCCAGCGCCGTCATTTTCTTGTTTAACGGCGTCAACCGTATTGCTTCGGCATATGGCCTGGCTCCGGAATGGTCATGGTGCCGTCGGGGTGAATGGGTTCGTCGGATCACACGTCCACTGATGTCAAGAGTCGTGCGTTCGTTGCTGTTTTTTCGAGGCGAAGAACAGAGCACAGATGCGCGATCCGAGATCGATTGGCAGCCGTTGTTTCGCGCCATTGGGTATCCGGAGAACTCTCCGGTAGGCGGAATGCTTGGGCGTCATCCAAAACTTGCAGAAATGGTGCACCGTCTGCTGTCCGCGATCATCGGCAGTTCACAACTGGGCAAGACTGTCGAGCTGTTGATCGCGCGGGCGTGCTTGAAAGACGCGGGAGACGCCCCAATTGATATTGGCGCTGAGGATGGAGTCGTTTCACCACCGTCGCCGTCGGAAGATGCGTCAATTCGCGAAGCGGTTTCCCGTTATGCAGACAAGCTCTTCGCGCGTCCACATTCCGTGTCTGCATCGGACCTGACGGAAGTTCGGCAGCAGGGTTTGGACGCAGGCAAAATTCTGGATTTGGTCTTTCGCGTCTCGGTTCTTGCCGCCATCGCCGCATTAGATGCCGAGCCGCTCCAGAACCTCATGTCGGGATCTATCCAATGACGGATGTATCATCTGGCAGCAATGCTTGACAACGGCTCGTTGCTTGGGACACACTACGTGATATTGCCGAGACGCAAACTGCAGCTCTCACATCTGCCGGGACGAATCCACTTGTCGCCGTCCGGGCGGTAAAGGGACGCTTGTCACCGTGAGGTGATCGCACCGTGAAGCTAGTCATTTCTCACAGCTGCCTTTTTGCCGTTGCTTTCGTCATCGGTGGTTTGGTCTTCACGAAGTTCGCAGGCACCATCCCTTCGAGCCTTCGTTTGGGTGGCGATACCACAGATCCTCTGGTGTCGCAGGATTTCGAGGCGGACATTGCGAATGACACCGTTGGACGTCGAGTTGGCGCCCTGGGGCGTCTCGAACCGCAAAGTGAAATCCTCGATATCGCCGCGCCGGTCGGCGATCGGCTGTCGCGGCTACTGGTTTCTGAAGGGCAATTCGTCGAAAAGGCGCAAGAGTTGGCCTACCTGGAAAGCCATGACGAGCGGCTGGCGGAAAAGGAATACATCGCAGCGCAATTGGACGAAGCGGAGCGACAGCTCCAGGCCGAGTCGCAGCTGGGAAACGCGCGCATTCGCAGTGCCGAAGTTCGTTTGAACCAAGTCGAGCAACTCGGTCCATTGCGAATCGGCGCGCAGGAAGCTAAGGTGAGGATGATCGAGGCGGAATTGGAGCACGCCCAGGACGAGCTTGATCGCGCGAAACGGCTGGGGGCAACGATTTCCGAGGAAGAACTGGAACAGCGAAGACTGCTTCATACGCGTACGGTCGAGAACCTCTCGAGCGAACGTGCCGTTCTTGCGGAATTGAAAGCCGCTTTGGGCCTCGATGTTCAGTCGGCCAAAGCCGAGTTGGAGGAAGCACAGGCATCACTCGAAAAGGCGTTGGCTGCCATCCAAATCGCATCGTTGAAAAAAAGTCTTTCACTGGCCGAGGCTCGGCTGAGCCGAACCATTATTCGCGCTCCCATCGCCGGGCAAATTCTCAACATCCTCACGTGGCCTGGCGAGAGAACACACGCAGCCGAACCGATCCTGCAGATGGGCGACACCGACCAGATGCACGCCGTGGCGGAGGTCTACGAAACGGACGTTCGTCTGGTTCGATTGGGGCAGTCCGCGGTGATTACAAGCCCCGCTTTGCCGGAACCGCTGACAGGCCAAGTGGTCCAGATCGGGGTTTCGATCTACAAGAACGATGTGCTTGATGTGGACCCAGCGGCGGACGCCGACGCTCGCGTGATCGAGGTTCGTATCCGTTTGGATCAGTCTGCTGTGGCCGCCAAGTTCACAAACCTGCAAGTCGACATTGAGATCAGTGTTGATACTGATCCGGACCGCTGAAGGTAGGCAGCAACCATCTTCGGAATCTCATGAGAACTCCGTTTGCATGGCGCAACTTTGTCCACGCCAAACTGCGCACCGGTTTGGCCGTTGCCGGAGTTGCATTCGCGGTGATGCTGGTTTTCTTGCAGCTCGGCTTCTTTGGTTCGGTCTCGAAGGGCGCCACTTTGTTCTATGACAACTTGAACTTCGATCTTGTCATAGTCTCCCGTGAATATGTGTTCCTGACCGTGGCCAAGACGTTTCCACAAGCCCGGCTTCATCAAGCGCTGGCCCTGCCGGAAGTCGAGCGAGCGGATCCCTTCTACGTTAGCAGAGAACGCTGGTCCGTTCCGGCAACCGATGCAGTCTACGAGGTGCTGATCTTCGGATTCGATCCCGATGATCCCACTTTTCTGGTCCCGGAGATTCGGCAACAGGCGGAATTGCTCAAACGCCCTGACACCGTGTTAGTCGACCATCAGACCCGTCCCATGTATGGCCCACAAGAGAAAGGTACGACCGTCGAAATCGGCCGGCGTGACGTGACGATCGTCGGTCAGACGCCGCTGGGCACGGCGTTCGCCGAACTGGGGATCATCGTGGTCAGCGACGTGAATTTCCAGCGTTTGACCGACTCGGCAACGTTGGACGACGTGAGTGTGGGGCTGGTCAAACTCGATCGCGGTGCCGACGCGGAAACGGCCAAGAAGAAGTTGCGTGCGCTGTTGCCGCACGACGTCGACGTGCTGACGCGCGACGAGTTGAACGCACAGGAACAACGTTACTGGATAGTACAAACCTCGACCGGCCTGATCCTTGGTTGCGGCGCAATTGTCGCGTTCATCGTTGGTGTGGTGATCATGTACCAGGCGCTGGCGACACAGATTATGCGTAATCTCTCGGAGTATGCAACTTTGAAGGCCATTGGCTTTGACGATTCCCAGGTGTCGTGGCTGGTACTCCGGCAAGCGATTCTGCTGTCCGTTGCCGGGTTCTTGCCGGGGTTCGGTGCCACGCTTGTTTTCTACGACGTATTGCGCAAATCCGAATATGTGCCGGTCGAGATGACCTGGACTCGCGTATTTTTTGTTTTGGGCATGTCGCTAGCCATGGCAATCGCATCGGGACTGCTGGCGCAGCGCAAGGTCCGCTTCGCCGATCCGGCGGATCTTTATTAGGAAGCTCGAGGCATGCATTTTCGCCGAGTTCCCCTAGCCTGGAAGAATCTCACCCACGACAAGACTCGACTGGCTCTATCGACCTCGGGCGTGGCGTTTGCCGTACTGCTGATGCTGATGCAACTCGGTTTTCGTAACGCGTTACTCGACAGTCAGGTTGAATTACTTCGGCAACTCGATTGTGACCTGGCCTTGGTGAGCGCCACGAAATATCGGCTCTATACGAAAGATCCTTTTCCTCGACGTCGGCTGCTGCAGACGCTGGCTCATGACGCAATCGCATCTGCCTATCCACTTTACATGGAGCCCTACGCCGCCTTTTGGAAGAACCCGATTGATGACGAAACCCATCCCATTCGCGTGCTGGCTTTTGATCCTGACGAATCGGTCTTCTTGAATCCAGATATTGAGCGCTATCGGCAAGACCTGAAGACTCCGGACACGGTCCTGTTGGATGAGAAATCCAAGCGCATACTGGGACCTGCCAGACCACGGATCCGCAGCGAATTGGCGCGCCGTGAAGTACGGGTAGTGGGTACGTTCAGCCTGGGAACCGATTTTGCGGTCGACGGTAATCTCGTCACCAGCGACAGGACGTTTCTGTCCCTGTCGGCAAACAAGGGCGTTTCACGTCCGAAATTGGAGCGAGTGGAAATTGGCTTGCTGAAAGTCGAACCCGGAAACGAACTGGCGGAAGTGCAGCGATCGGTACGACAGGGGCTACCGGACGATGTGAAGGTGCTCACGAAACAGGAGTTGATTCGTTTGGAACGCAGCTACTGGCTCACCTACTCCCCAGTGGGCGTTATATTCAACCTTGGGGCGGCGGTCTCCTTTGTGATCGGAGTGGTTATCAGCTATCAGATACTCTTCACAAGCATCTCGGATCATTTGGCACAATTCGCCACGCTCAGAGCAATTGGTCATACGAACGGTCGTCTAGTGGGTGTCGTGTTGGCGCAGGCGTTTTACCTGTCGTTGTTCGGTTTTGTTCCTGCCGCTGTGATCGGAAGGTTGATGTACTTTTCGATCGCGGAGTTCTCGGGACTGAATATGAATATGACGCCGTCTCTCTTGTCCCTCGTGCTGATCCTGACCATTTTCATGTGCATGGCATCGGGCGTGCTCGCGGCCCGTAGAGCCATGACCGCGGACCCAGCGGAGGTGTACTGATGGTCGACTCGACCGCTCACCTCAACAACGACTCATCGGTCGCCAATGCCGGCGAGTTCGCATCTGCCGAAACGTCGGCCTCCGTCGTCCGGATTCGGCACTTGAATCACTGCTTTGGTGAAGGTGCGAATCGCAAGCAGGTGCTGTTCGACAACAATCTCGAGATCGGCACCGGCGAGTTGGTGATCATGACGGGGCCGTCGGGCTCTGGCAAAACCACACTCCTGACGTTGATCGGAGGGTTACGATCCACGCAAGAAGGAAGCACCCGAGTGCTTGGACGTGAATTGCGAGGATTAGACCGAAAGGCACTCGTGGAGGTCCGGCGGAGTATCGGGTTCATTTTCCAGCTGCACAATCTATTCGAATCACTGTCCGCCTGCGAAAACGTGCAAGTCGCCCTGGAGTTGCAGAGCTGCACCGCGGCTGAGATGAAGCAACGCGCCTGCGACATCTTGCAGAAGCTGGGTCTGGGGCACCGTATCCATCATAAGCCTCGGGCCATGTCGGGTGGGGAGCGACAAAGAGTGGCAGTGGCGCGGGCTCTGGTCAATCGTCCCCGGCTCGTCCTGGCCGACGAACCCACAGCGGCTCTCGACAAGGAGGCGAGCCGCGACGTAGTTGAGATGCTGAAGGCTTTAACCGTGGAGGCGGGTTGCACCATTCTGATGGTCAGCCACGACAGCCGGCTCCTGGACGTTGCCAGCCGTATCGTCAACATGGTCGACGGGCACATTGCGTCCGACGTAACCGTCAATCAGGCTGTTGAGATTTGCGAATTCCTGAAGAAGTCAGAAGTTTTCACCACGTTGAGTCCCGCCGAACTGCTGAACGTTGCCGAGCGGATGGTACGGGAAGAGCATCCTGCAGATACCCGGATCATTCGACAGGGAGATGAAGGCGACAAGTTCTTCATCATCGGGAGCGGAAAGGTCGACGTGCACATAGATACTGATCCGGAGGGTCGCCAGACCAGGGTCGTCGACCAGATGGGCGTGGGGGACTTTTTTGGCGAGAAGGCATTGATCACGGGCGAGCCGCGAAACGCATCGATTGTGTCGACCGAAGACGTCGTACTCTATTCTCTCGGAAAGGAGAGCTTTCAAGCGGCACTGGCTGCCAGCGACAGCTTCCATGAGCAGCTTCGAAAGGTCGCCTTTGGACGTTAGTGCGCGTCGCATGGATGGCTCGTGTTGCTGCATTCAAACGCGATAACTCAGGACCGTGCGTTAACCAGAGATTCTGCACCATGCCTTTCGGGCTAACACCACAGCCACCGGCTCAGCCGGTAGCAACGCCCACGAAATAACTTCCCCATTTTCTTGTCCCCTCACGCTGCCGTCTCCCAAGGGGGGCGAGGGTGAATGGTGCGAGATGGAGCGACAGTCTCCATGCGGCTTGCCCGGATGGAACTCAAGATTTTCAGCCAACCCAGACTTGACACTGACGCGAGAGACCCCATCCGGCTCGTCCGGATGGTGAATCAGATTGCCAGGCTCGCATGCGCATTTCCGCACTGCCGACGAATCTTCTTCACCCACGTGACGAGCACGTGGGGGCCGCAGAGAGGTCGATGCCTTGTTTCGGTTAGCCGAAAACCTGTCGCTGCCATCCGGACAAGCCGGATGGGGAGCGGGACCGCGCCCTTCATCTCGTGCCCTTCGACGCGAGGAAGGTTGAGGAAGTTATTTCGTGAGCGTTGCTGGGTATTCACTTGGTGACTCAGGTTCACCGACGTTCTTGCCAGGAACTTGGCCCTTCTTCATAATCAAAGTAAGAGTCCTGGCGGTTTGCGATCAGAAGGTCCGACCATGCTACGAATCTTGGTCTCGAATGACCAACAAAAGAAGCAAATCAAACACGCCCACGGCCCGCTCGAATTCGGGCGGGCTTCCGAGGGTGACAGTGCTCGCGTGGTCATCGTGGACCCGTACGTGTCGCGGGACCAACTGCGAATTCAACTTCATGGTGACAACCAACTTCGAGTCGAAAACCTGGGGGGACCGGTCATACTCCCCGACGAGACGATGCTAGCCAAGGGGCAGTCGTCCACGCTCGCGCTACCCGCGCGGCTTATGGTTGGCTACACGGTGATTGATGTCGAGTTGGACGATTCTCCGGCACTTGATGGGACCTCGTTGCTGCAGACCCTTGCACCCCCGATGCGCGCAGCCGTGACGAACGACGGTTCGTCCTTGGCTAGGCTCGGCAAGTCGCCTGATTCCGCTACGCTGGCAGGCTGGTTCGAGACTCTGTTGTCCGTGCAGCGATCGGCAGCGGGTTCGGCCGAGTTCTATAGCGAAACGGCCAGAGCGGTTGTGGACCTTGTGGGGCTTGATCGTGGCTTGGTACTGCTCCGCGAACAGGATGACTGGAAGGTGGTGGCCAGTCACGCGCGCAGTGCCGAACGGGCAAGTGAGTTCAGCCGTTCCATTCTCACGCAAGTGATGGCACAGCAGCGAACATTGTATCGAGGACCCGATGCGAGTACTCCGACGGCCAGCCTAATGATGATCGATTCAGTGGTGGCTTCGCCGATCTTCGATTCGAACAACAACGTGGTGGGCGCAGTGTACGGTTCTCGCGACCTGTGTTCTGAAACGGAAAAGGAGGGGATTCAGCCCATCGAGGCACAGGTCGTGCAATTGCTTGCGGGGACTGTGAGTGCCGGACTGGCACGCATGAAACGTGAACAGGAATCGGCCCGCCTGCGATTTCAGTTCGAACAGTTCGTTTCGCCCGTTCTGGCTCGCGAATTGGAGCAGAACCCTAGTCTCTTGGAAGGGCGCGAACGCAAGATTACCGTATTGTTCAGTGACCTCCGAGGGTTTTCTCGGATAGCCGAACGGATCGGGCCGCGCGACACGTATCGCTTGGTCGGCGACGTCATGGATCGACTGACCGACTGCGTGATGGAAAACGGAGGAGTGATCGTCGATTTCTACGGCGATGGGATGGAGGCGATGTGGAATGCGCCGACGGACCAGGCCGACCACGCGGCAATGGCTTGCCGCGCGGCCTTGGACATCCAAGGCGAATTGCCCGCACTGAACGCCCGCTGGGAATCGAAGCTCGGGGCACCGCTACGGATCGGTATCGGAATCAATAGCGGATTCGCGCTGGTGGGCAACGCAGGGAGCACTCGGCGGCTGAAGTACGGACCGCGCGGCCACACGGTAAACCTTGCTAGTCGAGTAGAGGGCGCAACGAAGTACTTGGACGTGCCGATTCTGGTTTCGCAGTACACGCGGGAGTTGATCGACGCACCATTCGCGTGGCGCAAAGTGTGCCGCGTGCGTGTCATGGGCATCGACCAGCCCGTCGAACTCTACGAGTTACACGGTGCGAGTTCCGATCGCGAGTGGCTCGAGTGTCGCGACCAGTACGAGCAGGCCCTGACGCTTTACGAGCAAAACCAATGCTTCGCCGCACAAGAGATCAGTGAAGGACTCCTGAAGCACCCCAGCTTTGAAAAGGACCGCCCCACCCAGGTGCTGGCCGAAAGTTCCGCTGCTTACGCACTACAGCCAGCCGCCGATTTTGACCCCATCTTCGAATTGGACAGCAAGTAGCGAGTCGCGCTGTTGTTGATCACCGTAGACACGCTACATTGACTTGCACCATTGCCTCAAAATCGAAGTGCCTGTTGTAACCGGTGTTTAGCGGAACGACAAAGCCTGGGCGCACGGAAACTCGCGGCCCCAGTGCTATGTGGGCGCCCAAGGTCAGGTTTGGTACGTCATAGCGGTTGGTGATGCCGCGAACGGTTACGCCTCCCGCCGTCACGGTGTCAGCGTCCTGCAACGTGGTCGCATAATGCAGTTCGGCAATCGCAGCAATAGCTGGCGTGCCGAAGTCCACGGGGTTACCTGCTAACCAATAGCCGATGCCAAGGTCGACAAACAATAGCGTCTGGTCCTGCAAGACACCCACGGACTGAAGACTGGGGCCGAACACGCCGGCGCTGACGGGGTTGCCGTTCACATCGATGTCGAGCTGAAGGAACGACTGGCAGAACCACCCGGAATCGTGACCATGCAAGAACGCGAGGTACGGCAGCAGATGCACACTCTGTTGTTCTATTTGGATAAGGGACGATCCTGCTCCGTCGATCACTCGCGCATCGTCGGACGTAGGAATGCTCACCCCCAGTCCTCCGGTGATGAGGCACTGGTCGTATTCGAGAAGAACGCCTTTGAATATCGCTGTAATGTCACCGAATTCTGAGGCTCTCGAGGTAGGCCCGCCGAGGATCTGTTCCGTACCAAGGGTCGAAGCGACCGGAAAACGAAACTCGACAGATGCCATTTCGTCCCAGAATGGTTTTTCAAAGCCGAACGTATACTGGTTCACATCGCCGATACCGCCGACCACATCGTTGAAGAACTGATAGTCGAATATCCAACGGTGGCGCGGCACGGGGCTGTTGTTTTCCCCAATCTTATTTCGACGGACAGCCCCACTCGACGCGACAGTCGTCACGTAACTAGGCCCGGTCGGCCCGTTAGGTATTGGTATGACCGTTTCCAGAACGCCGCCCCCGTAGAAGTCGCCGAACATGCCGGGCAGACGATACGTGCGTCGTCGGCGTGTAGCAGCGGCGATGCGCGCGCGTGTGAGCTCGGGTTGACGGGGTGGTGGTTCGTCCGCTTCAGGTTGCGCGGCCTCAGCCTGAGTGAAGATGAATTCGGCGTCCGAACCGTCCTCGATCACGTAGCGTACGACGGGGCCCGCCGAGTCGGATTCGCCGATCTGCGTACCATCACCAGCGTCCAATTCGCTCGGAAAGTCGGCATGCGACGTTTGAAAAACAGCTAGCGTGATCAGCGAAGCCATAGCGATAGAAGTCCACGATCGTAGATCCGTTTTACCGTGTTTGGATCGGCTACCGGTGTCATGAGAGTCGTTGTGCCGCCGTGCACAGGTTGTTCGTGAGAGGAACATGGTGTCCGTCGCCCTTCCGTGGGATTGTGGTTTCCAAGATACCATTCTTACCCTGCGCGTCCGTACGCACGGCGGATAAAGAGGTCGCCATCATCTCTTATCGGACTGGCCGAAAAGTCAGATGACCCATTTCCATGCCAGACTGAACCCTTACCCTAATCGGACCAGCCGAAAGCGTCAGGGAAGTTATTTCGAACAGAGAAGCGGGCACTAAGAGCGAAGATGGGCATTCCGCGCAACGTATCGGGGGCTGTTGGTTGGCAGGCGAAATGGAGTTAGGCAGACACGGCTTGCTGCTTGCCCATGTGGCCAACTTGCTTGGTCAGGTGTGAGCATCGTCAGCTACGGCTGGGAAGGCGGGCCTTCGGTAGACTCGACCGAACTCTCCTGCAGCAACTCTTCGATTTCCTTTACGCGGGTGCGGGTCACATCCAGCAGGTACTCATATTCCGGCGACGCAACCTCCGAAGTTAGCTGTTCCAGAATCGCAATCGCCTCTCTCATCGCGGCCAATGCTCGGTCGTCCTCTTCCGAAATAAAGTGCGACTCTCCGATTCGCGTCAGCACTCCGGCCAATGCCCCTCGATACTTGTGTACCTCGGCATTCTCTTCTGCGAGGCGCTGCAGGACCTGTCTTGCTTCGAGATAACATTGTCGCGCTGCCTGCTCATCGTGTTCGCCTTGCACATCGCCACCCAGCAGATAACACAGGGCGCGGCGATACTGATTATCAAGGTGGCCGGGATCGCTGGCCAACAGAACATCAAACTGTTCGATCGCGTACTGCAGGTGTTGTTGGGCTGATTCAAGCTGATCGAGCCGCGAGGCAAGGTCGGCCAGATTGAAATGGCCTTTGGCAAAATCAACCGGTAGCTTATCGTCATCCGGAAGTTTCCCCAGCAGTTCTTCGCGACCCGCCTGTGCCTCGCGAAGTCGTCGAATCGACTGCTCGTAGTTTGCTGCCGCATCGTCGGGCGGTCCACTGTCTGCGATGTCCTTCAGGATCAAGCCGCTATTCATCTGCGAATTGATCAGTTGCCGCTGGAATCCGTATTCGTCCGGCGCTAGTTGCACAAGCTGTTCGCGTTTCCGTATTGCCTCGTCGTACGTTGCGGAAGCTCTGTCGAGATCGCCCGCCTTTTCCTGGACTTCTCCCAGTAGATTCAATGTGTCGGCCAAAGCCGCCAGGTGTTGCGGATCACCGGGGCGCTGGCGATGCATCTGCTGTTGTATCTCCAGCGCGGACTGCAACGGCTTGGTTGCATCATCCGGCGCATTCAAGTCACGCATGATCCGCGCTAACCGGAAATGCGACAGCCCTAGTTCGTGTTGGATTTCAGGATCGTCGCCAAGTTGCGAAAGTGTGTCTTCGTAGAGGTTCTTGGCTTCGGTCAATAGTTGTTCGCGAAACCCTTGCAGGCCGGGCTCGTTCAACAGTTGCTCCTCGCTCATCAACGTATACAACCTGTTGATGGCGTCGAGTAGCTGGTCGCGACTGGTTTCGGCCTTGTGCTGAGCCACGCGCGCCCGCACATAGCCGACCGATGTCCCAACGAATGCGGCCAGAAACCCCAGAATCGCGAGAGCAGCCAACGTGGCCACTATAGGATTGCGGCGGCACCAACGCGAAAACCGTTCCGCTGGCCCGACGGGGCGTGCCAAGATCGGCTCGCCGGCCAGAAACCTCGTCAGTTCATCCGCCAGTTCCTGCGAAGTGCCGTAGCGTCGTTCGGGTTCTTTTTGCAGGCACTTCAGGCAGATGGTTTCCAGGTCCGCGGGCACTGCGGGATTGAGCGTGCGTGGCGGAGCGGGATCGGTTTCCAAAACCTGCTTGACCGTCTCGAACGGGTTGGCCGCACTGAACGGCGGCCGACCGGTGAGGAGTTCGTAAAGGATGGCGCCGATGGAGTAGATGTCGCTGCACGCCGTGATCTGGTCAACCTTGCCCGAAGCTTGTTCGGGAGGCATGTAACTGGGCGTGCCCATGATGGTACCGGTCACCGTGAGCTGAGACTGGCTTTCGGTGTGCTTCGCCAGGCCGAAGTCGGTGATCATTGGTTCATTCGTCCGGTCGACTAGCACGTTGGACGGCTTCAGATCACGATGCAAAATGCCCTCGGCATGGGCGTGTTGCATCGCCTCGGCGATAATCTGCGCGTACTGGGCCGCGTCGCGAGGCGACAGCGGGTTTTCACGCACTATGTCTGCCAGGCTTTGGCCCTCGATGAAGTCCATCGAGTAGTAATGCTGCCCATCGCATTCGCTGACTTCGTGAATCGCAACGATATTGGGGTGCCTCAGACGCGCAGCGGCTTCGGCTTCTATGTAGAAGCGATCGACGTGCTCTTTATCCGCAAATTGACCTGCCAAAATCATCTTCAGGGCGACGGTGCGGTTCAGCTTGCCCTGCCGCGCTTTGTACACAATGCCCATGCCACCCTGCGCGATCGTGTCGATGATCTCGTATTCGCCAAATCGCTTCGGTGTCGGCGTGGATTCTGTAGCGGCTCGGCCCCGATCAGCGAGCAGGTCTTCGACGGGGCGCTGTAGTGTGTCGTCGGCGTTGATTCCGTCGGTACGCGTATCGAGCGTCTCGTCAAGCGTCTCCCCTTTGTGCGCCGCCACGTCTTCCACGACAGTTGATTTGGCAGGCATCTTCAAGGTCGCATCCGACGAGCTGTCGTTACCCTGAGCGCCGTTATTGCCCGTGGCGAGTTTAAGACTATCCTGCAGAATACCGACGAGCCAACTCCGCAAGCCTGTCTCGTCCGAGCCATCGAATTCCGAGAAACGCCGGACGGCTTCGCTTCGCGTAACCTGCAGTGCCTGCTGAACTGTCTCGTCGCTGGGCGAACTGCCAATCGCCCGCTCCGCCGTGTCCCGCAGCTCCAGTTCGAAACGATCCATTAGCTCCGCTAATGAGCCATCCTCACCGGCTCGTACCCGGGCGATGAGCTTCTTGACGACGTCAGCTTGGTCCGACATAACGTGCGTTCAACCTTGCGAGAACATAGACATCAACAGACATGATAGCGCGCATACGGAAACACTGGAAGCATGTAGGCGCTCCATGACCGGTCGGTTGCGACCTGCCACGTAACTGCGGCAGCCAATTCGATCAATCTAAACGGCAGAAGTGCTATCGTTCAGTAGGGATTCGACGGCATCATTTCCCAGGCTTTCACGCTGGAGAAACGTGCCTTGCCACCAAGTGAAAATAGCACGACCCCGAGGCTGTCGCTGCGACCTGGATACACTCGACGACAAATCGCCTGCCGGCAGTTGGCGTACACTTCGACGACCGACTTGTCTACGAACACTCGCAGTTTCAGCGGTTCGCCTTTTTTCAGTTCTAAGGGTGCCTGTTCCAGCGTCCGGCGTCCGTCAGTGCCGCTGTGCCTGGAGTCGAAGCAGAGCTTCTTCGCGGCGGCGTCGTAGTACAGCAGCGTTTCTTCTTCGCCGCCTGCCGACGCACGCACTTTCACGCCGAATTGCTTTGCCGTGGCCGAGTCGATTGTGATCTCCAATTCGCAGGAATCGCCGACAATGCCGTCGAGCGATTTCGTTTCACCGTCGGCCAGCGTCACGTCGCTCCACGTCAGGTCACCACAACGTAGCGTTTCCAACTCCTTCACGGGACGCATCCGCAGCGTACCGTCGTCGCCCAGCCAGAGCGACCGCGGCAGACCGTAGACGCCCGACCAGCCTTTTGCGGGTTCGCCGCCCGGGTTGTCAGTCAACCATGCCCACATGATCTGACGTCCCGAGCCGTCGATCAATGCCTCGGGCGCGAAGTACGTGTTATCGACCCATGACATCCGGCCATGATTTTCCGGGATGAACTTGTCGCTTTCTGTGTCGTAGTCGCCAACGTAGTATTGGCAGCCTTTATTGTGGCTGATGAACAGCAACAGGTGCTTGCCGCTTGGTTCGCCACCGTCGGAGCTGGCGGGCAGCGGCAGGAAACTCGGGCACATATTGTCTTCGCTGTCTTCGGTCCACTCGGGGTTCCGTTCGTAAAAGACGCCTTTGTACTTCCACTCTTCCAGGTTTTCCGATTCCAGCAGATAAAGGCGATCGCCTTTCATCTCGTCGGGCGAATCAGGCTTGCGACCGTACTTGTTCAAGACCAGCAGGTTGCCCATGAGGATGTAGTATTTGCCGTCCTTTTTCCAAACGTTGGTCGGGTCGGCCGAACCGTAGATCAGCTTGTTGCCGTGTTCGTCCGCCGTTTCCGTGATGCCCCATTCTGTCGATTTGATGACGGGGTTGGCGTCGAGCTTCTGCCAATGGTCGTAATGTCGATCGCAGCTTTTGGCGAGTCCGATTCCTTTGTCGCCCCAGAGCATCCAGTAGGAAAGGTAGGCCGTTCCGTCATCGTCGACGAATCCACCACCGCTGAAGCAGCCTTCGTCGTCATCACCGGGCCCGATCGAATCGGGATGATGTCGCCAGTGGACTAGGTCTTTGCTGGAGATATGCCCCCAGCAAAAGCCAACGCCGTTGCGGTTGTACAAATACATCAAGTGGTAACGCCCGTTGGCATAGAAGCAACCGTTCGCGTCGCCCGGCCGCCCGTTGTCCTCCGGCACACAGAAGTGATAGCCGGGACGATACGGATCGTCCAACAGTTTCTCGCGGAACAACCGCGTGGATTGTACGACAGAGGCCGGAACCGGATCGCTGCTGGACCATTCGGTTGGGATCGAGGCAGTGTTTGGCCCATCGCGGTCAATCGTGGCGAGCATGGCGGGCCGGATACCGTCGAGGACAAGGCAGCCGTCTTCGATCTTCGCGCCGCCGGAAAGTCGTACCTGGTTGAATCGGCCTGCTTTGTCGTAAGTCCCCGCCGTGGAAAAATCCCACCACGCCCACGGCTGGACATCGTCGACCGGTTTACCTGGCTGCATGGCGACAATGGTCGCCTGATCGAGCGGTTCTGCATAAATACGCGCGTCTCGGATGTCACCAAAGAAGCAGTCCACACCTTTCGAGAGATGTCGGGGGCCGAATAGGATGGCGGTATTCGTGCCGTAGGCGTAAGGCGAGCCACTAGTCGTATATTCTGCGTACAACTCGCCGTCACGGTACATCGTGATATGCCGGTCTTTGTAGACGATGGCCATCTGCACAAAATCATTGGGGCCAGCAGTCTCTTTGGGCCAATCGGCTTGTTCCTTGTTGGTTCGACTGTGACCATTGCTGCCGGGCATCCAGACCTGCGGTTCGATTTCGGCAAAGACAACGCCGTCGAAACGGTCGATGGTCGTATCGTTGACCGTCAACGCCGTTCCACCTGACTGCGCAAGATTCGTCGGCGACACCCAAACGACCAGCGTTTTGTCCGTCAGCGGTGCGTCGTCGGCTGCCGAACAAATCGAGGTTGCCGATACGAGAATGGCACATGTTAGACGCGTTAGCAAAAGTGGTTTCGTCATGGTCAGACGCCCCTCCTTCATCATCGAGCCTCAAGCGATCATTCACCACCATCCCACAGATAGCATATCAATGCTATGCTGCACGGCAATCCACTGATATAGTCGACCTTGTCTGGGAAGAAACGTCGACGAGGGACACAGAACCTGCAGACGCTTTCTTGATCAAGAAAACAACTGGAAGAGGTTATCGCATGATCTTCGTTCGATTCGCGGCTGCCTTCGGACTAGTCCTCCTGTGTATTTCCAGCGGCGCCGACGCCCGGGATGCGCAAAAGATCCTCGAAGAAGGCGGAATCCGAGGCGGCCTGGTCGTGCACGTCGGCTGCGGGAACGGCGAGGTGACAGCGGCGTTGTGTGCCAGCGATTCCTTCGTTGTTCATGGGCTTGATGCCGATCCGTCAAACGTGGCTCAAGCCCGCGAGCATATCCGGGGACGCGGCCTGTACGGAAAGGTCTCTGTGGATTCGTTCGACGGTAAGCGGCTTCCGTACGTGGACAACCTGGTGAATTTGATCGTGATGCGTGATGCGGGATGCGGGATACAAGATGAAGAGATCACGCGGGTGTTGGCGCCCGGCGGTGTGGCTCTGACTCTCGACTCTCAACGCTCGACTTTGGGCTCTTTTCGTAAACCGCGGCCCAATACGATCGACAACTGGACGCATTTCCTACACGGTCCGGACAACAACGCCGTGGCCGACGATCACGAGGTGGGGCCGCCTCGGCACATGCAGTGGCTGACTGGTCCCAAATGGACGCGGCATCACCACGCGGACAAAGGCACTTATCCAACCGTTCGGGCAGTGGTGTCATCTGATGGGCGACTGTACTACATGGTCGACGAGACGAAGTCCTCGAACATGAACGTACCAAGCCAGTGGTTCTTGGCTGCTCGTGACGCCTTCAGTGGAGTGCTGTTGTGGAAGAAGCCCTTGCAGGCAACAACCTTCGAGCGCCGGTTGGAGCAGGTGTGGCGAACACTAGTGGCCGACGACGAGCGACTCTATGCGCCTTTGGGTACCGACCAGCCGCTCGTCGCATTGGATGGTGCCACGGGTGCGAAGGTCCGCACCTACCACGGTACCGATAACTTGCAGGAATTCATCAAAGACAAGAACAAGCTATTCGCGGTCACCGCACAGAACGGCATCGTGGCATTGCAAGCCGATACAGGCCGACGGCTCTGGCAGTGGGCTCCAATCGTAGGAGACGCCCTCGTGCCGGTCACGCTGGCCGCATCCGACGGTAAGGTCTTTTTGAAGACGGACAAGAGCGTCTACTGCCTTTCGGCCGACGTGGGCAAAACGTTGTGGTGCGTGGATCTTGAAGGATCGGAAAAGAAGATCAGGCTCCGGTGGCCTCGCGAGCGACTGATCGTCAAAGACGGCGTGGTTCTGTGCTCGTACGGCGGCAAAGACCCGAAGGTCTTGGATCGGGATAAGTTCGAGTACCTTGGCTCGCATCCCCGCGTTCATGACTACGATGGGAAGCTGGCCGCGTTGTCTGCCGAAGACGGCAGCATGTTGTGGCATACCACTTACTTGCCCGGATTGGAGAGTATGCCGGGCGAAATCTACATCTCTGACGGCCTCGTTTGGCTCGGACCGGCCTTCGACGAGCCCAGGGACTTGCAGACCGGAGAGATCAAACAGAACCGCCCCGTGATCGACCGTCTGTGGACGACGGGACATCACTATCGCTGCTATCCCGGCAAGGCAACGAGCAAGTACATCCTGACCGCCAAACGCGGAATCGAGATGATCGACCTGACCGGCGAGAACCACTCGCGCAACAACTGGGTGCGAGCGACATGTCGAGTGGGCGTTACGCCGTGCAACGGACTACTCTATGCCCCGCCGCACTCATGCGGATGCTACATGGAAGCAAAGCTCTACGGCTTTTGGGCATTGGCAGCGGCGGAAGAGTCGAAAAATCGCATGGTCGAAGAGTCGAAAAGTGATCCGGAAACGCGTCTCGAACGCGGACCGGCTTATGGAAAGCATGAGCTGTCTGAACTCCAGCCTACAGCCTCAAGCCTCCAGCCTTCCACGGGCTGGTCCACGTACCGACACGATGCTGCTCGCAGCGGAGGCACAGAGGCAGCGGTTCCGACCGATCTCGGGCAGCGCTGGAAGGCGGAACTCGGCGGACGCCTTAGTGCCGTCACAGTGGGCTATGGCAAGGCATTTGTTGCACAAGTGGACGCACACACCGTTCATGCACTAGACGCCGCCAGTGGCGAAACGTCGTGGCGATTCACGGCGGGTGGCCGAGTCGATTCGCCACCGACGTTGTACGGGGGTATGGCCTTGTTTGGATCGAGCGATGGGTGTGTGTATTGCCTTCGCGCGTCCGATGGCCAATTGGTGTGGCGATTCCAAGCGGCCCCGCAGAGGATCAACGCAGTTGCGTTCGAGCAGGTGGAATCGCTGTGGCCGGTGCACGGAAGTGTGCTTGTCCAAAACGGCATCGCGTACGTGGCGGCGGGCCGGTCGTCGTATCTCGACGGTGGTATCGTGCTGTATGGCTTCGATCCCGCGACAGGCGAGGTGCGCTGCACGAACCGCTTGATCAGCGATCATACAGGTGCCCTTGATCCGCCTGCCGATGAAGAACGAGCCAAGATGGACACTCAGATCAGGCAGAACTACACCGACTACAAGACGTTCCTCGCTCCCGACCGCAGCGATGCGTTTTCCATGCGCGGCGCATTGACGGATGTCATGACTGCCGACGGCGATTCGATCTTCATGAGACAATTGCGTTTTGATGGCCAACTTGTCCAGCAACAGGAAAGGCGTCCTCATCTCTTCTCGACCTCCAGTCTGCTCGACGACACCGAGCACCATCGGTCCTACTGGGTAGTGGGCACGGGCGATTTCAGCCGTACACCAGTGTCGTATCCTTGGATTGCTACGAAGAACTTGGCGGTCCCCTACGGCCTGATGCTGACGTCTGATGACAAGACGGTATGGGGCGTGCATCGTGGTGGAGGCAAAGGCAAACAGCCCAACTATTCGATCTGCGCCATGTTACGGCCTGACCCTACGGCCAGCGAGAGTGCGCTGCCCGACTTCGCAACGCGTTCTGGGGAAGGTACGAGCAGAGAATCATGGACGGCCGAACTTCCGTTGCGTCCCAGAGCGATGGTGCGCGCGAACGATCACCTTTTCATTGGCGGCTCGCCGGATCCACTTGATCCAAAGCAACCCGTCGCATCCGATAACGCGGCGTTCGAAGGTAAGACAAGCGGACTCCTGCGAATTGTCTCCTGCGGCGAAGGGGAGGCTCTGGCTCAGATGAAACTGGATTCGCCACCCGTGTGGGACGGCATCGCCGTAGCGAACAACCGGTTGTTCGTGGCAACGTCCGATGGGTCCGTTTGTTGTTTGGGTGGCAAATAGTCGGCGCCAAAGCACACCGCCGAAGCGGGCGCGTTTACGAATGCCCCGGGCAATCGCCGGATTCGTGGGACTGGCAACTGGCTCCCGAGTCTTCGATCTCCCGCGCCAACCACGCCTCTGCCACTTCCCGCACGCTACCGGCACAGCCTCGAACAACGTTGATCCCGTGGCTAGATAGAACGTTTACCGCACCGCCTCCCATGTTTCCGGCCAACATTACTGATACGCCCATGTTTGCTAATTCCGGGACGACGTTCGATTTGCATCCGCATCCTGGTGGAGGAGTGAGCGTTTCTTCCGATACGATCTTGTTTTCGTCGTCAACGGTGAAGACGGTGAAACACTGGCAATGACCAAAGTGGCTGCCGACTTGTTGGCCATCCGACGGCAGGGCAATCTTCATTTTCTTTCCTTGTTGATTCTTTGGTCAGTGGTTACATAGCACCTGACTCTGCGAGACGGACGCGAGACGTTTTGTCGGGCTCGGTCCACCTAGTGAGATAGCTCCAAGAGCTTGCGGGCGGTGAGCAGCAGCGATTCTTCGGTGACGGGTTTGGCGAGGAAACCCTCGGGCGGCCGCACTGCACGTTGGTAGATGAGCTTGCGGAGTTCCGGCCTGCCCGTAATGATGCAGACCTTCAGGCTGTCGAGTTCAGGATCATTGCGGAGAAGCTCGAAAACCTCGCCCACGTCGCGTCCCGGCATCTCCAGGTCGAGTGTCAATAGATCCGGCTTCTCGCTCTGAACCATCGCCAGCGTCTCGTCCCCGTTGGTGGCTCTGACCACCGTAGCTCCGTAATCTTCAAAGACTGTCGCCAGGTAAGTGAGTTGGTCAGGGTCGTCATCTGCCACTACCAGCTTGTGGCCGGCCAGTGGAAGTGCCTCTTGCTCTTGCGTCATTGGACTCTGCTTCGCTTCTTACTGCTCAAAGTGCAATCAGTGGGAAGACGATCTTCGGAAGGAAAGACCATCTGAACTGCAGTTTACCTTTGATGCAGATTTTGGGGTAGGCGTCTAACGCGCGGCCGAGGATGGGGCAGACACATTATCACCACGTTTAACGCGTCACGGCGTGGGACGGACAACATCGGGGCAGTTGCGACGGTTTGCCACGATGCGTGTGAAGCGAAGTGCCTCACGGCCTTGTGACCATTGATCGTGGACAGTCTGCGGAGGGTTCGTCATAATTGGTGCCCTTGCTGCCACCGGGTACGAACCAGAGACTGTTGCCGCGGGCGCCAGCGTGAATGCATACGTGCAATCCGTAACGCGGCTTCATTGCAATTCTGCAATGCGACCGCGGACGACTTGACATGATCGAAGGGAAACTGTGAAAGCGTTTCAAGACTACTATCCGGATGAACTGAGTCAATGCTACGGTTGTGGCCGATTGAACGAGCATGGCTTGAAAGTCAAGAGCTACTGGGACGGTGAGGAAACGGTTGCGACTTTCCATCCAGAATCCTATCACACGGCGGTTGCGGGCTATGTGTACGGCGGCGTGCTTGCGTCCATCATCGACTGTCATGGCACGGGCACGGCGGCCGCGGCGGCCTATCGAGCCGAACAGCGAGCCATGGACACTGAACCGTCGATTCGCTTCTTGACGGCGTCGCTGCACGTGGATTACGTTCGCCCGACGCCGTTGGGAGTGCCCTTGGAGATTCGTGGGAGTGTCAAGGAATTCAAGGGACGCAAAGTTGTGGTCAGCGTGATGGTATCGGCAGATGAAGAAGTCTGCGTCCGCGGCGAAGTGGTGGCCGTTCAAGTCCCCAAGAGTTGGATGCCCAGGATTGATGAAAGCTAGGGAGAAATACAAGTGACAAACGAGCCTCAGCAACGATGTGCAAAGAATCGCGCCGCCTGGCATCAAATTGACGCGTTGCGTATGGGAACGAATTGGAGCGAAGAGGACACTGAACTGCCGCAGGTGCTGGTGGAAGACGTAGCCGGCGACAGTCACCCCGGCAGCGGACATCTGCATGAACTTGTGGAACAGGCATGCATTGGCCTGTGGCAATCGAATTGCCGGCCAGCCCAGTTTCATGTGACCGACATCTGCGACGGCTGGGCCATGGGGCACGACGGCATGAACTACATACTGCCTTCGCGCGAGTTGATCGCGGATATGGTAGAGATCCATGCGTCGGTGCTGCCGTGGGATGCGATGGTGCTTGTGTCCAGTTGCGACAAGTCGATCCCGGCGCATCTAAGGGTCGCCGCGCGAGTGAATCTGCCAACAGTCCACGTGCCCGGCGGTAGCATGCGCCCTGGGCCAGCGATGACAGCGTCGGACCAGACCGTGGTCACGTCGACGAAGGCAAGCAAAGGCGAAGGAGACCCTCGCGAAATCCGGGACTTTCGGCTGACAGGCTGCCCAACCTGCGGCGCATGCCAGTTCATGGGAACCGCCAGCACGATGCAGTGCATGAGCGAAGCTTTGGGCATGGCACTTCCCGGAAACGCACTCACGCCAACATCACTGAAGCAACTGGGGCGCACGGCCAGACACGCCGGCGGTGCGGCAGCCCTGATGATGGGACGGGGAGTCCATGCTCGTGATATTCTCACGCGAGCGGCATTCGAGAATGCGATCAAGGTCCATGCGGCCATGGCGGGATCGACCAACGCCCTCCTACACCTGCCGGCGATCGCCCATGAATGTGGGATCGAATTGGACGCAGAACTGTTCGACACGGCCAGTCGCACTGTCCCCTATCTGACGAACGTACAACCGAGCGGCCAATACCTGACCGAACCGTTGTGGTTCGCCGGCGGTGTGCCTCGCGTGCAAATGGAAATCCGGGATATGCTCGATCTGGACGCCCTGACCATCACGGGCAAGACGGTGGGCGAAAATCTCGGCGACATGGTGAAGGATGGATTCTTCGAAAGAGGCGAGCGATACTTGGCCAACTACTCGCTTGGTCGCACGGACGTGATTCGTCGCGCGGCGGATGCCAAGAGCACGGGCAGTATCGCCGTCTTGAAAGGAAACCTCGCACCGGAGGCTGCTGTGGTCAAGTACACGGCTGTTGCACCGGAGATGATGCAGCATTGCGGGCCCGCGCGAGTATTCAACTCAGAAGAACAGGCATACGACGCGGTGGTGAAGGATCAGATCGAGCCCGGATGCGTTGTGGTGATCCGATACGAAGGCCCGCGAGGCAGCGGCATGCCGGAAATGCTGATGACGACGGGCGCAATGGCCGCCACGCCGAAGCTTGCTGCTACGACGGCACTTGTCACGGACGGGCGGTTCTCGGGCGCGACAAAGGGACCATGCATCGGTCACGTATCGCCTGAGGCCGAAGCTGGCGGGCCGATCGCGTTGGTCGAAGACGGCGACTTGATCGAGATTGATATCCCAAATCGGTCGCTCCACATCGTTGGTACTGATGGCCAACGCAGCAACTCCGACGACGTCGAGCGTGTCCTGCGAACACGACGGGCCGAATATTCGCCGCCCGAACGAAAACCCAAGACAGGCGTACTCAAACGGTATTGCGAGCGAGCCGTTTCACCCATGAAGGGTGCGTACGCACAGTAGGTTGATCCGCGTTGGAGTTCTGTGACGATGTCAACCAGCAGACCTGCGGCGGAAACAACGATTGCCGGCAAGATAGCGTCGGCGGTCGAGGGGCAAGCGGCCGAGCAGCTTGTCACGGACGTCCGTATCGGTTTGGGCTACACAGCGGTGGAACTCGCCAACGGCCGAGTCGGCGTTGCCTTCACGTTCCGTGAATCGGTGCGCGGATGCTGTTGTGCGTCTATGGGCACGCATTTTCTTTCTGGACGTCCTGCAACGGAAATCGCGACGCTAGCGGAATCCGCCGATCCGATCGAAGCAGCCGTGGGGCTGGCCTGCGTGAATGCCCTGGCAAACGAGCCTGACGGAGGGTTGTCCGAGGGGGACGTCCTTGAGCGTCTTGGCCTCCGGCCCGACGATCGCGTGGTTATGATCGGTCATTTCCAGCCTCTCGTTCCGGGCGTGGAGGAGAATTCACGTTCGCTGACGGTTTTCGACCAGAGAACAGAGCCTGATGGCAGTATCCACACGCCCGAGGAGGCCCTAGATGCCCTATCACGCTGTCAGGTGGCTCTGGTCACGGCCACTGCCATTATCAACCATACGATCGACGAGTTGCTCGCAAACGCAGCGTCGTGCCGCGAGGTAGCGATCATCGGCGCGTCGACGCCGTTGTTGCCCGATGTGTTTGCGGCAGCGAATGTCACTTTGCTCTCCGGCGTTGTTGTCCAGAAGCCAAAAGAAGTCCTGCGCGTCGTCTCCGAAGGAGGTGGTATGCGACAGTTCAAGCCCTACGTTCGCAAGGTGAACTTGCGGACGTAGGCTCCAACAGCGAGAAGAACGTGGCCTTGCTGCATTCGCGAATCAATTGCAGGGTGATACAATCCGATTTCAGAGCCAGTCTTCAAATACGTAGTGGTGGCTTCCAGCCGCCATTGAAAGACCTGG
>CAZUAH010000178.1:0-24665 GCA_964617665.1 uncultured Pirellulaceae bacterium | reverse complement strand
CCTGCCACTTCATGTCCACAACGAACCCGCCCCGGGCACGCAATCCCGTTACCGAACCATCAGGCCAGGCACTGGGCAGGGCCGGTAGCAGATGGATCTCAAAAGGCGGCAGGGAACCGTCGTTCGCGGCCTCTGCGCGGTTGTGGCTCTGCAGCAACATCTCGGCGACACCTGCGGTCGCACCGAAGTTGCCGTCGATCTGAAACGGAGGATGCATGTCGTAGAGGTTTGAGACGATGTTGTTCTTCAGCAACTCGGACAGCATCTTGTAGGAGTGGTCCCCGTCCAGCAGCCGTGACCAGAAGCTGATCTTCCAGGCTTTGCTCCAGCCCGTGCCGCCGTCACCACGTGCGGTGAGAGAGACCTTTGCGGCTGCGGCCAACTCGGGCGTGCTCATCGGTGCAATCTGTCGCCCTGGGTGGACGGCGAAGAGATGAGACACATGCCGATGTTGGTTCTTCGGGTCGTCCCGGTCGGTTTCCCATTCCTGCAGTTGTCCCCAGGAGCCGACCTTCGGTCCGAGTAGCCGGCTACGCATTCCCGACACCGTCTCTCGGTACGCCGCATCGATCCCCAGCATCTGAGCGGCCTCGATGTAGTTAGTGAACAGGTCGTAGACGATCTGCTGGTCGTAAGAAACGCCATCCTCGGTGGGGCCATGCTCTGGCGACCATCCCATCGGCACGACCAACGTCCCGTCTTCCCGCTGCTTCAGATTGCCCTCCCAGAACTCGCAGATCTCCTTGAGGATCGGATACGCCGATTCCTTCAGATAGACTCGGTCGCCGCTGAAGGCATAGTGTTCCCAAACGTGCTGTGCGTACCAGGCGCTGCCGGGGATGTTCCACTTCCAGCCGTGGCCCCCGAAGATGTTGTGCGAGGTGCGCACCGTCCAGCCGCAGGTATCCTTGAACCGCTCGTCAGCCTTTGTTGCCTTCTTGCTTGGCTCACGGAGACGGTCGATCATCCGAATGAAAGGTTTGTGACATTCCGGCAGATTCGTTGGTTCGGTCAGCCAGTAATTCATCTGGACGTTGATGTTCGAATGGTAGTCCGAGTGCCACGGCGCGTTGTTCGTGTCGTTCCAGAGACCTTGCAGGTTGGCAGGAAGGCATCCGGGACGTGACGAAGCGATGATCAGGTAGCGTCCGTACTGAAAGAGCAGCATTTCCAAAGTCGGGTCGCAGCTGCCGTTGCTGTACCGGTCCAACCGGACGTTCGTGGGCTCTTTGAGCAACTCCGGTTCCGTATGCCCCACATCCAGCATCACCCGGTTGAAGAGGGACTGGTGGTCCTTGACGTGGGCATCGAGCAGCTCGTCATACGACTTGGCTGCCGCAGAGTTGATCCGCTTGGCAAGTCGATCGTGGGGATGCGTTTGACGCCAACCCTTTGTGTGATCGTCCAGATAGTCGGTGCCGGCAGCCAGAAGGAGAAGCAGACTGTCGCAGCCCCTAAAGACAATCGCCCCGTCGCCCACGGAGAGGGAGCCGCCCTGGTTAATGACTCGAAGTTGTGCCTCGTAGTTCAGTTTGTTGGAGAGTTGTCCCGATGCGATCACCCCGTCCTTCGTCACGGTGACCTTTCCATCGTGCATGTCAGTGAGGGCAATGGAGCCCGTGTAGCTGCCGGAATTATCCGCAGTGAAGCTGAAGACCATGACGTCGTCGGGATGGCTGCTGAAGTACTCCCGCGCGAAGCGGACGCCGTCTTTGGTGAAGGACGTCGTGTGCACAGCCCGGCCGATGTCGAGTTCGCGCCGGTAGCCGACGTCGGCAGCGGAGGATTCCCGCTCATTGACCGTCACTCCGAGATCGATCTCCGAGAGCTGCAATCGAGTGCCGCCGTTCACTTCCGAGAAGGTCAGGCGGTAGAGTTCGTACGCGGTTTCGTTCTTGACGTCGAACGATCGTCTCTGGTGGCGTTCCGGGAACGGCTTCTCGTCGTCCCGCTTATCCAGGAGCGTCCAGGTCTCGCCATCCTTGGATCCTTCGAGCGTCCACGCCCGGGGATCGCGGCTCGGCACGTCATTGCCCGAGGTCAGCGCGTACGACTTAACCGCGACACCTTCGCCGGACGGCAAACGCAACTCCCAGACCACGGGCCGGCCCTTGTGTTCGACGCACCATTTCGTCCGCGGGTCGCCGTCGCAGCAGGATGCAACCTCCTCCTTCTGGTAGAAGGCCTTGTGGCCGCTGCCGCACTTCACGCCGGGACGCGTGTCCGCAACGGCCTTCTCCGCGGCGGCGGCGCCAAGTCGGATGAAAAGGTTGCCGAAGGCCTGGTAGCCGCCCATCGCGCCGTAGTTTCCCCCGAGATTCTCGTCCCCCGTCCACAGGCTATCCTCGTTGAACTGAATTCGTTCCTCGGCAATTCCGCCGAAGATCATGGCTCCGAGCCGACCATTGCCAATGGGAAGGGCTTCCTTCTCCCAATCGGTGGCCGGCCGGCCATACCAGAGCTTCAAGGCGTCCGCATCGTCGGCACAGACAAGCGACGGGAGCGGCGCGAACACACAAGCGGCAAAAAGAAGGAAAGAAGCAGCTCGAACCGATTTCATCAGGCTTGTCTCCTAAACGTGATTTTAACGTGTTGTAGTACGGCAATGTCTGGGATGACAATCAAGATCTCCCCATCGCCTGCTCTCCGTTGAATTGTGGATCCGGGTACAAGTCTACTCGCTTTGTTCCAGCACTGCCTTGGCGTGCCGGGCGAACAGGCCGCGGATGTCGTGGGTGTACTGGCGCAAGATCGTTTCGCCGAGCCTTTCGTGGTCGCCCAGGCGGTAGAGCACACGTGCAAGCACGATCTCGCGCAAAGGCCCCGTCCTGCGGCGCCCACCGCGATCGGAGTTGTGGAGCGGCTCGATCTTGCGCATCACATGGCCGCGCATGCTGGGTTTGTTGAGCAGACGCGCCAGTGGCTCGGCACCCGCTGCATCACCCAGTAGCTCCAGAGCCAAGGCGACCGCTCGGTGATGTGACAGCGTCGTGTCGGCGTCCAGCGTGGTGAGCTTGTCGAGAATAGGCTCCAATGCGTGCTGGTCACCCGTGGAGCCCAGCGCAAGAATCAGCGAATCGACGGGCGTCGGCAGGTGCGCGTATTCGGCCATTCTGCCCTGGTAGATCTTCTCGTCCCAGGTGTTGACGCTGTTAAGTGCTTCGATCAGCACGTCAACTCCCGTCGGATCGCCTAGCATCCCCAACACACGGGCGTAGACGAGGCGATTCTGGCCGGCGGCGACGTCGTAGGCGGCCTTCAGATGGGGCATGGCAGCCTGCCCGTGCGAGAGTATCACGGCCAGCGGCACGGCGGCCGTTTGGGGATTAGTTGCTTTGGCCAGGTCTCGAATGGCCGTTCGCACGCGTTCCGAAGATAGCGGAAAATTGTCCTCGTGCGTGAGGACTTCTTCGGGCAATGCCCCCGTATCGATCAGGTGCCGTTGGAGGCGACGGACGTCGATTTTGCGAACGGCCTGGCCATCTTGGGCAGCCATCGCCGTGGCCACGCCGGCCGCATAGCCTTGATTGCTGATGTCCAGCTGCATGCGCACCATGGCCGAGGCATCGCGGTCCATGCTGATCCCGAGGCCGATGACCAGAATCTGCTGTAGGCCCTTCGGCAAGAGCGAGCGGTAAGGCGTGTAGCAGGTTCCACCTGGTGCGGGATGGTTCTTCCCACGCGATTTCTCATCGTGCGGCAAGAGCGCGAAGTAGATGTGGGTGGGATAGCCATGGGAATCGTAATCGCTGCCCGAAAAGACGATGCTGTCGGGATAGGTCCGTCCGGCGATCTGGTCGAGGTACGACAGGCGGTGGTCGCCAACGATGCGGCGCCGTTCCCGCGTCTGGATCAGCGTTCCCGCATCGAAGGTCTCTTCGGACATCGTCTGCTTGGCACCGACCAGTGCGCGCCAAACGTCGAGCATATCGGACTCGTCCACGAGCAGATAGTCGCTATTGGTGTAGTAGGCCTCGAGCGAGCGGGTGGGCAGGCCCGTGCCTTGCAGGGCGATGTCTTGCGAGTTGGCACCATAGATCCAATCGGCCCCGGCTGCGACGGCGATGTCGGCGTTGCCGGTGGCATCGATCGTCGTGTGGGCCAGGACGACGCCGCGTCCGGTCGGGGTGGCCACCACGGCGCCTCGAACACAGTCCTCTTCCATATAGGCTCCGCAGCCAAGGACACCGAACCAAATATCGGCACCCGCAGAACGCAACTGCCTGCGATACCACTCCATCTTCTGTTCGATCGAGTACTCCTTATTGGGAAACGGCAGTTCGCCGCCGAACCCGACGGCTCGGCCGTGATAGGGCTTTCCAATCATGCCGAGTGTGCCGACGCCTCCCAGCCCGTCCTGATACTCGACGACCAGCGTACGGGCACCCTGTCGAGCTGCGCCGATCCCAGCGGCCGCCCCCGCCGTTCCGCCGCCGATGATGACGACGTCGTACTGTCCCAGGACGGGAAGGCCACGCTCGGGTGACGGCACGGTCTGGCTCGCTTGTGAAGTGGATCGGATTCCACGAAGCACTTCACGGATGTCGCCACGACGGGAGGGGACTTGCTCGCCGGAGCGAACCGAAACACGACGGGGCGCCGGCATCCTCCGGACCGCCTGTGCGATTTCTCCTCCGAGTCGAGCGGCAACGGCCACCAGACCACACGGCTTGAGCAGTTCGGCCGCGACCGAGCGAGGAACGTCAGCTCGACCCGACAGAACCATCAGACGATCGTGGCCCTGCGGTCGGAAGTGGTCGGAGTCGATCGGTTGATCCGGCTGAAAATCAGACGCCCCTTTTTGTCCCACGATGGGATCGGGTGGAACATGAAACAAAAAGGCCGACGAGCGGACCTGGTCACCGGCGAAGGTTTGATCGCGCGCTTCCTGCTCGGCCTTGGCCAGTGCCGGGAAGCCGGCGTCTGGTAGTGCTAGATGGACCTCGTGGCGCGTTAGTAGCGGATCACCCGCCCCGCCCAGTCGCAGTGTCGTCCGGTAAAACGGTACCGGCTGACTCGGCCACGGTTGCGTCCTGACCTGAGCCAATTCGGCAACGGTCGCCCTGGGAGTCGTGTCGACGATCATCTTCGCAATGACCGCTTGCCGCCCAGCTCGATTGGCCATTACGATGCCCGCGGGGTGGCCATCGGCATCCACCAGTAGTTCAGTCGCGTAACAGCCGTGCAGGTATGGTACGTGAGCGTCCAGCAGCAGCTCGTCCAGCACCGTTTTGATGGGAAAGGGGGTTGTCGAATAGGTTGTCGACGGTTGCGCGGTCTCCTGGCTCTCCGGATCCTCAGGCCCACGTAAGATCAACTCGCTAAGCAGCACGCGTTCGCAGCCTTCTCGCATGCGAACGTGAATGTCGAGATGATCGACCAATACGCCGACGGGCACAGTCATCTCGATCCGCGACCACGGTTTGCCCGTCGATTCGGTCTTTCGCTCGCGTACGGTGCAGCCAGGTTCTCCGCTCACCTGAACCGAGTCGATCCCGTAATCGTCCTGCTTTTCGAAAGCGAGAAGGGTCACATGGTCCACCGACTGGATACTCTCGAGTTCGACCGAAAGTTTCACGTTGCCATCGTACTGCACGCTGTGTTGGGGGGCATTCCGATATTGCCGGTCGGTCAATAGCGAAGGCGGAGTTGTATCGCGATGTTTGGCGGACGAGGGAACATCGGTTCGGTAACGGAACGGGACCTCCGTACCGGTGAGCCCAATAGTTACGGGTCGGTAGATCAGCGCGCCAAGATCCGTTCTTGGCTCCGTGCCCGGCGGCAGACTCAAGCTAAGCGAATCGACCAGGTCTTCGCCCAAGTAAGGTCGTGGTGCCGCTAGAAAGACTGAGGCTCCCTGCCCCGCAGCGCTGGTTGCCGCCGCCACCGCGTGGGTAGAACCGCCCACGACGACCACGTCGACCTGATACGCGACAGGGATCTCGCGGGCCGACTCGCCAACCGTGGCCTCGTCTGTGACGGTTGCGCTATGGGCGTTTGCAGCCCCGGACTGTGCCAGCGTTACTATTGCCAACGCTGCAACGAGAAGAACTCGATAGCCTGTTTCATTTCGAACCATGTTTCACTCTTCCACATTGTATTTCTGGCGAAGTCGGTTCAACTTCTTCTTCAATTGGGCTGCCGCCCGAGCATATTCCGAATCACCGTATCAAGTTTTCATTTCCATAGTGGAGACTTGGACGCAGCAGTAGGATTCCGCAGGTGTCGTCATACGGTCCTTTCCGAGTCACACTGCACCTGTCGCGATCGCATACATCTCGTCGGCACACGCCCGAACCACGGTCTTGAGTTCGGGATACGGCTCGCCGTAGGCGTCCATCAGACCCGAATGCTGCCGGTCTTGCTTGTGGGCGATCTGCTGCGTGGCGCTGATCAGGCCGCAGTAATGCCATCCTACGAACTCCGGTCGAGCAAATGCACTACGGAAGAATTCGTCGGTCCACTCGGCACGCTGCCGGATGTTGTCGGCCACCGGACCAAAGGGGCGCGGCATGTGCTCGGTGAGCATCGTGTAGGCGGAGTCGCCGTTGATGATCGGCAACTCGGCAACTCGTGACCAACGATCGAGGCCCGGCTTCTGTACTTCGTAACGACCGTACGCCTGATAATAGATCACGTCGGTATACCGACTAGTGATCGGCAGAATTGTGTCGACCGTGTCCGTGTTGCCGTTGAGCTTGTCGCCGAAGAACAGGTGATTCGTGTCGTAGCGGCGAATCGCTTCCAGGACCGTCTCGTAGTACTTGGCCACAACCCGCTGGAGAAATACCACGTTGTCGCGAGTCTCGTTGGCGTTGGAAAGATCGGTAGCTGGCCGCCAGTTCTCGGCTGCCAGCAGCGCGTCGAACGAATCGAACGCTGCATCGTACGTGGCGTTGAAATCGCCGATCTCGCCCCTGTACAGGTCCCGCATTGTGCAAACATAGGCCGCCTTGCCGGCAGCGTCGGCGCCCATATTGCGAAGCCTTCGCGGCCAGCCGATTCGCGACTCGCGTCTCGCTCCGCCGATGACGTCGGGCCGTTCCCGACAGTCTTCCTCCGTAAACAGCGGACAGTCGGTCATGGCATAGCCGAGCAGAAACGGATCGTCACGAGCCGGAGCGGCCAGTCGCCGAGCCATTTGATCGCAGTGCCGCGCGAACTCGTCGGAAAATACGTCCCGGAAGGCCTCGTCGGGTATCTTCGGCTTCCAGTGCGGAATATCCACAAAGCGAATTCCCTGCACGTAGGGCAAGGCCGGCCGGGGCGTGTTCAATACGGAGAGTTCCGTATGGACGCCCGCGGTATTGAAACCGTACTCGCGGCATGTTTTCAGAAACCACGTCCGAAGAGCAGGGGCGAACCGGGGAGAGTTCAGGTTCTCAAGTCCCAGGTGCTTCCGCCACGCCTGGCGGCTGAAGTCCTGTTTCCACAGGCCGGGATGCAAGTGATTGATGCCGAAACTGAGAAACGCATTGCCTTCGGGTGTGACTAACCACCAGCGTTTGTCTTTCTCTACTCGAAAGAAGCCGGTCGCATCGAAACGCTTTGCCTTCCAGCCGCCAAAGCGGTCCAGGTCAGTCGCGGCGACGGCGGCTTCTGCACGTGCCCCATCCACCAGTCCGCTGCCGAGCGCGACGGCTGCCGAATATCGCACAAAATCGCGGCGTTGCATTGTTCGATTCGCCTTGCGTAAGAAATCTGTGTACCTGCCAGGACTTCTCGTCCGATTCCACTCTCCCTCTGGGAGGGTGAAGTTGAGATATTACGTTTTTCTCTTCTTTGGAGTGTTGATGTCCTTCATTCCTGATCCTGTTGCTTTGCGAGGTTTGAACTCGTACGGCAGGTTCAGTTCTCTCGCGATCGCACGGGCGACCGCTTCAGCATCCTGCTCCACTTCCTTGTCGGCAAATCTGATGACATTCCAGCCCAGAGCTTCGAGATGCTTTTGCCGCTTCAGATCGTCTTCCACGACGTAGTCGTGATAGCTGCCGTCAATCTCGACAACCAACATCTTCTGTGAGCATGCAAAATCCACAATCCACGGTTCAATTGGATGTTGTCGCCGAAACTTCAAGCCGCACACCTGTTTTGCCCGTAGCACACTCCACAACAAGCCCTCGGAGACCGTTTGTGTTTTGCGTAACGACCGTACTCGCGTCGTGGCATCAGGATTCGGTTGGTCTTCAGTCATGATCGTGTCTTGTAGATCTGGATTTCTTCACCCTCCCTGCGGGAGGGTGAAGTTGATTCCCACCATGTTTCACTCTTCCACTTTGTATTGCTGGCGGAGTTGTTTCACTTCTTCTTCGCCTTCTTGTCCCCACGTTGCTTGTACGGGATGGGCTTAGCCGGATCGGGCAACATGGCGATATGCCGTTTTAGCTCTGCCCGGAACTTGGGATTGCCGATTTGGTTGGTCCACTCATGTGGATCCTTGCGGCAGTGATAGAACTCTTCGCCACCTTGGCCATAGCGGATGTAGCGATAGCTTTCCGTTCGCACAGTTAGATGAACGTCGAGCTTCCACATACCCAAGAAGCCGGTGATGGCTGGCCTGTCCCACGGTAGAGCTGGATTCTTGAGAAGCGGAACGAGCGAGTTTCCGTCGTGCTGCGATAGAGCGGGCAGGCCGCAGAGCTCGACCAGGGTCGGATAGATATCCAGCAACGAGACAAAGCGATTGCAGACCTGTTTCGGCTTCGTTACTCCCGGCACCTTGAACATCAAGAGCGCATGCGTCGCTTCTTCCCACAGCGTGCTTTTGGCCCAGTGACTCTTTTCGCCCAGATGGAACCCGTGATCGGACCAGAGTACGACGAGTGTGTTGTCTCTGTAAGGGCTCGCCTCTAGCGCCGCGAGAACTCGCCCAATCTGCGCATCCGCGTAACTTGTGCTCGCCAAGTACCCCTGGAGTGCCTTCTTGTATTCGTTGGCTTCAACGATCTTTTCGTGTGTCGAGGGGTTGGCCAAATCGATTCCCTCTTTCGGCACATCCGCCAGGTCATCTTCTTTGAGCGGGGGCAGAACAATCTCGTCAAGTGGATACAGGTCCAAATACTTCTGCGGCACATACCAGGGGTAGTGAGGATGAAACAATCCGCACGCTATCAGGAAGGGCTTGTCGTGTTTCTTCCGTAACTGGGCAATGGCAAAGTCCGCGTATTTCGTATCGCCCATCTCTGATTCGGACAGGTGCGTTGCCCCCCAGTCCTTTTCCCCACGCCCAATCTTCGAGAGAGGTGCATTGGGCGGTACGGGATCGCGTTTATGCGGGACGTGTTTGTCCCAGACACTCCTGATGTCGTACCCATGGGAAACCTTGCCGGCCGACGCGATGTAATACCCGTTGCCTTTGAAATGCTGTGGCAACGAAATCGCCGTCTTTAGCGCAGGGCTGTCACTAATCACCTGCGAATTCTGATAGATCCCGGATTTCCAGGGCGCCACTCCGGAGAGCACGGCCGTTCGCGACGGCGAGCACTTGGGAGCGGCGCAATAGGCCCGCGTGAAAAGCACACCTTCACTCGCCAGTTTCTGGATCGACGGCGCGACGACTTTGCCTGCATAGCGATCTGGGTCGGACAAGAGCCATGTATTGAGGTCATCAACGCATAAGAAGAGAACATTCATTCGTTCGGCGGCCCGGCACATCTGAATCGAGCCGTGGAGAACGACAAACGTCAGCACAAAGAACATACTGGCAGTTCTCTTCATTTGTTGTCGCCTTCTTTCGCTGAGACAATCGCCCAGCCGTGACCACTGGGAATGATCGGCTTATCGGCACGAATCTTTGGAATCTCGCCGAGTGGTGCGAGTGTCTTTGACCACGCCGAGTGTTGCGAGGCCAGTTGCTCTACAACGTCGGGATGCTTTGCCGCGATGTCGTGTTCTTCCCGGGGATCCCAACTGAGATCGAACAACTGCCACCGGTCCTTTTCATACTTCTTGTACAGCCGCCAATCCTGCCAACGAACTGCGATCAAGTGCCTGCGGACCGCATCATCCGGTTGGTTGTTAAGCCAGAAGAGATACTCGTGCGCATGGCCGGTCCGCTCGCCCGTCAGATACGGAACCAGATCCACACCGTCGCAGTGATCGGGAATCATCTGAGTAGCCAGCGATGTGATCGTGGAATAGAAGTCAAAGTTTGCCATCAAACCGTCGTACTGTTTTCCCTCGGGAAGCACGCCGGGCATTGAGAAGACTGTGGGCACGCGAACCCATCCTTCTCTTTGGGTCCCCTGTCCTTTACCGCCGGTGTATGGGGTCGAAGTGCCGCCCTCGCCTCCATTGGCTCCGTTGTCGCTGGAAAAAATGATCAGCGTCTTGTCACGCAGCCCGTGCTCACTCAGCACCTGCAGTAGCTTGCCAACCTGATCATCGACCGAGACGATAGCGCCGGCCAACTTTCGTCGCTTCCCCTCGGCCTGAGTCCGATCGGTCAGTCTTTTGGGGACTTCCGTATTGAACGAGTGGATCGCCTCTGGTGACCAGTAGAGAAAGAAGGGTTCGGCTCTGTGGCGATCGATAAAGCCCGCCATCAAATCGCCGTCGTAGTCGGTGAGCCAGACCGTCTCGCCATCCTTGTTGATGCAGAAGTACTTTGAGTGACCGTTCTTCTTGGCGATCTGCTTCCGCAATTCTTCCGGCGCACTGGCGAGCTCTTCCCGGGTGTACCGTTTTTTCGGCGGGGACTTCGCGACCTCGGTGAATCCCACCTTGAGAGGCCCTTGCGCCCGTGTCCCAATGTCCCACTTGCCAATCTGAGCGGTTACGTAACCGTGATCGCGAAGGAACCTCGCCAGCGTCGGGCGGTCCTCCGGAATCGGAAGCCCGCGTGACATGCCATACTTTCCGAAACGCTGGGCGTATTGCCCCATCATCAGGCCGCAACGACTCGGACAACACGGCGGATTGGGGATGTAGGACGCCGTGCAACGGACGCCTTCCTTAGCCAGCCGATCGATGTTGGGCGTCGGAATGTCCGTGCAGCCGTAACATCCAACGTCTCCGTATCCCAAATCGTCGATGTATATGAGTACAACGTTCGGTTTTTCTGACGTTGATGCCTCCGCCTGAAGCGACGGGCACAGAACGGTCAAAGGCAAGATTGCGATTGGCAGGAATCTCATTCGGCGTCTCTTCTGGTTGAAGTCTTCTGATACCACGAGTGAGAAGAACGAGCTTGCTGTTTCCCGGTGAGCCATTCGAGACTGAACCGGACAACGGTGATACGATCGTAGGGTCGGTCTTCGAATCGTTCGTAGGCAAGGTAGATCGTGCCGTCCGGACCGAGCGCCATGTCGCTGTAGCCCGCGCCGCCCGCATCGATCAGCTTGCTCACTGGCCAAGTGATACCGCCGTCGCTGCTGAGACGCACGGTCATCCTCGTGCGCGAACTCTTCGTGGCCGGGTTCGAGAAGAGCACCCGTTGCTGGCCACTATCGGACGGCAGCACCAGCGTGCTTGCTTGGCAAGTCGGCCCGGGCAATTCTTCCTTCTTGATCGGCACGGACCACGTGGCGCCGGCGTCATTGCTGCGCGAAATGACGCGGCAGCCAAGGTGCATCGCGCGACAGTTCATTATCATGCTACCATCTTCGCAGCCTTCGTGGACTGTCGACTCGTTGAGATTGTGAAAATGCTCGACCAAGCCACCGGCGTGCCAAGTGCGGCCGTGGTCGTCGCTGTACAGGATGCCGTTGCGCATGCGTCCCTTTTGCTCAGACTTGCGCGGCACGGTGTTCAGCCACACGGGGGCAACGAGTCGGCCGCTACGCATCTGGATGCCGTGTACGTGGCCCGTCGCGAAGTATTTCCACGGGTAGTCAAACTCTTGGAAAGCGGCGGTAATGTCTCTCGGTAGGGTGAACGTCGCGCCTTGGTCAGTTGAGGTGATCAAAAGCGCCTGCGTGAGATTCTCCAGGTAGATCAGATGGACCGCGCCCCTCTGGCAATCGTATAGCGGGCAAGCGTTACCCAGCTTGGTGTGAGGGGCTGGGTCGGTGGCGAGCACCTGAAGCGGCTGCCAGGTCCGGCCGCCATCGAGACTGCGACGAAGCACCGGATCGATCTTGCCGATGTCACCGGCGCTATTCTTGCGGCCATCGCAGAACAGCAGCAACGTGCCTTCCTTGGTGCACACCAGCGTGGGTAAACGGTACGTGTGGTAGCCGTCTTGACCAGAAATATAGGCGTCGACGCGCTTGACAGTCGATTCCGCCTGGATCGTCGAGCAGGTCGACAGAACAGTCACAAAGGCCGCAACGAGCAGCGTGGCAGTCGGCAAGATGCTGCGAGTGTACTGCCCGTGCAATGTCATGATGCTCCTCGTACCCGGTGGTTATGAGATTCGCGTCCAACAGATCCCGTTCAAAGGGTCTTCTCGAAGAACCGCACCATTTCCGCCATCGGCTTTTCGCCAAGGCCACGGAATCCATGGCCGCCAGTCTCGTACAGTTTACACGCAGACGAAACACCGGCTTCCCTCATCTTCTCGCACATGTCGCGAGACTGCTGCCAGGGAACCGTCGCGTCATCCTTGCAGTGGATGAAAAGCATCGGTGGGTCATGTTCATCTACGTGCTGAATCGCCGATGCGTTGAGCCAGTCCTGATTGGTCGGTGAAAAAGGAGTTCCTACCCAGTCTCCGTTCGTCTTCATCTTCGTCTCAAGCCGCGGCTGCAAAGCCCGCTGATTCTGGTCCGTAAAACGTGACACAAAGTCGAACACACCCGCAAACGCAACAGCGGCGTGGACGCGACTTGAGGGCTCGGAAGTTCCGTCCGCGTCCTTACGATCCTCTTTGTCGTCTGTTACGGCGAGCAATGCCGCGAGCGTTCCCCCGGCCGAACGGCCCATCGCACCGAGTCTATTCGGGTCGAGGTTGTACCTTGAGGAGGTGCGCCGAACGAACCGGACCGCTGATTTGACATCGGCGACGGTGTCTCGGTAATGGTCATTCGGGCGACCTCGATACGAAATCAACGCAGCGGCGAAACCGTGCTCGGCCAAATAGACGGCGAAAGGGCGAAAACGCTTGCCATCCTGTGCCATGAACCCGCCGCCTTGAATAACGATCACACACGCAGCCGGCTTCCGCGCTTCTGAGGGTAGGTAGAGATCGAGGCGAAGCTTTGGCGCGGCATCTGAGAACGCGAGACCTTCGTGCACCACGAATTGGCCAACTCGCTCATCCGCTGTTGCTTGGACAACGAGGCTCAATGCGAGAGCAAACCACGCAGGCATCACACAACTGTTGAAGACACATTTCATGGCATGCAATCCCACGTCATTCCAATAGAACCGAAGGTCTAATGATCCAACTGTCTTGGTTTCGTACTGGATGGTACGAAACCGAGCAGGTTTGTGCCATGATAGTGTAGTAATCGCTGCCAGCCACCACCACGGGACACCTTGCCCAGTAGCGTTGTAGCGATGACACTGGAATCATGTCACTGAAACAGAAAGCCGGAACGATCATGATCAAGACCCTTGCTGCTTTGTTCACAATCGCGTGCGTGTGCAGCACGCACGCGGCGGACCGTCCCAACATCCTTGTTATCATGGTCGATGACATGGGATTCTCGGATGTCGGCTGTTATGGAAGCGAGATTCACACGCCCAACCTGGATGCATTGGCCGCCGGTGGGCTTCGGTTCTCTCAGTTCTACAACACGGCCAAGTGCCATTCGTCGCGTGTGTCACTGCTAACGGGTCAATATTGCATCGCCGCTGGTAACGTAAAACTGACGCACGCAGTGACCTCGGCAGAAGTGCTTCGGCGCGGCGGCTACTTTACCGCGATGACCGGCAAATGGCACCTCAGTGGTCAGCCGACCGACTTTGGCTTCGAGCGTTACTTTGGTCATCTCAGTGGCGCGTGCAACTATTTCAGCGGCGATGGTACCTTCCGGCTCGACGGCGAGACCTGGAAAGTTCCGGAGGATGGCTTCTACACGACCATTGCCAACGTGGACTTCGCCTTGAAGTTCCTGAAAGACGGGCGTCACACGTCGAAGCCCTGGTACCTGTACATTGCTTTCAATGCACCGCACGCCCCGCTGCAGGCGCTGCCCGAAGACTACGCGAAGTACAAGGGGCGCTATGATCTGGGATGGGATCAAGTGCGCGATGCTCGTATTGCCAAACAGAAGGGAATTGGCTTGTTGCCTGATCGTCTGGTGATCAGCCTCCGTCCGGAGCACATCCCCGCGTGGGAATCACTGAGCGACAGGCGGCGAGCGTGGGAAGCAAAGCGGATGACAGCGCTTGCCGCGATGATCGACCGTGTCGACGTGGAAATCGGACGATTGATTGATGACTTGCGATCCCACAATGAACTGGAAAATACCCTGGTTCTGTTTGTGTCCGATAACGGCGCTTGTCCATATGACCGTCGATCAAACGGCCTGGACGCGGAGCCAACCGATGGCAGCGTCAGGTGGAGTGACTCGACGGGTTGGGCCTGGACGCGAAACAGTCCCTTCCGCTACTACAAGCAGAACCAATTTGAAGGTGGCATCAGTACTCCCGCAATCGTCCACTGGCCGGCCGGTCTCAAGACGGACCCTGGAGCCATCGTTCGCGACCCGGTGCACCTGATCGACGTGATGCCAACGCTGGCCGAGATCGGCGAGAGCCCCGTTCCGGATCATTGGCCCGATCGCGAACTACGCACCGTTTCCGGCGTATCGCTCGCACCGATCTTTCGTGGCGAACCCGCGGCTTCGCGCAAACCGATCCATCTGTTGTTCAGTAACGACCGGGGGCTTCGCGACGGCGATTGGAAAGCGGTCAGTTTTCGCGGCGAGGCATGGGAGCTTTACGATATCGGTAGAGATCGTACCGAGTTGCACGATCTGGCCGCTTCCGAGCCAGATCGATTGCGGGCGATGACACAACAGTGGACCGACATGACTCGCGATGTTCTGCACGCATCGCCCAAGTTCTATACGCCTGCTACGACAGCATCGCTTCCGCATCGTCACCCTGAATGGACGAATTTTGAAATCGACCCACAAGAGACGGTCACGAGGAAGAGGCGGGCGACCAAGACGATTCGTGCTCGCAAGAATACGGAACTGGAAATCAAGGACCGCATGCTTCACCTGCAATTCACCGGCGAGGACCCCGGAATCGCCATCGATTCCCTGGGCAGAGAACTTCCGCCCGGCCCCTACCGTTTGTCGTTTCGGCTTGCTGCCCAAACAGAAGGCAAAGGTGAGGTGTTCTACACAACGAAGCCCGATCTGCTATTGCCAAGAGGCAAGCGTATCGAATTCGATGTCCAGTCGACGGACGAGTGGCAGGACATAGATGCTGAACTCTCCACCGATCAGCGAATCTACAAGCTTCGGATTGACGTCAGTGAAGGCCCAGGCAAAGCAACGATTGCCGACTTGAAGTTAAGCGACCAAAAAGGAAACGTCTTGATTGCGTGGCCTGAACGCTGAGGGCGAGCGGCGTTAGTTGTAAAAATGGAACAGGTCATTCGGAGTCCGTTTTCTGCTCTTCCGCAAAACAGTTTACTTTGCCATCCGTCGTACACAGAAACAAGCGCCCATTGGCTGCCGCCAGACTATCCCACTCTGGAGCCGCATCTAGCGCGTACTCCGTGAGTTTCGTGCCATCCACCGCAGAGGCTGCCCAAAGTACACCACCCATTCGGCCTTCATATGCCTTTGCAGGGTCGCCTTGAGGGAACACTGCCGGCGTACCGGCCACGAACACGACCTCGCCCGCCAGAGCCATGGCTTTGCCCGTCAGCGGAATCTTTGTCTGCCACAACTCATTGTAGTTCCGCCGGTCATCCTTCTCCGGCTCCTCATTCGAAAGCTCGCCGGCGAAAAGAGTATACGCATTCGCCCGGACATCGTATGTAGTATAGCGACCCGGCGGGTAGCCTCTGACTTCATAATAACGCTTACCGTCCATGACCAAGATATCCCCGCGCACCCCTAACCCCGAGGTCCAACGGTCATAGTAAAGCGTTGTGTCAATCGTCCAGAAGCTGCGATGATGGGGAGTACGCTCGGTGAAACCGTGCGAAGTGATTAGATGCGGCAGGACGCGTTCGTCGGGTTTGACCGTATTGAGGTCAGACGTGAACGCTTCGTGACGCAGGAACACATGCTCGCCTCGGGACGACAGAATGTCGCCCTTGTCTCCCTGAATACCGCCTGCTCCGGTCCCACCCAGGGCTGTCTCCTTACTGATGACCGGATGCCCATTCTTGTCATAAGGTCCGTACAGGTTCCTCTGATGAATCACCCGACCTGTTTTCGGATCGAGTCCAAAGAGGAAGATCCCGCCATCCAAAAACGAGTTCCGCCCGGCCGCGAAATACGCGACGCTGTTGTGAACCAGGATACTACCGCAGACCGGCCAAGCGGATTCGATTTGCTCGAAGGCGCATATCAGCCGATCGGGCAGCGCCTTGAAACGCCAAATCAATGCGCCGTCCATAGCCCGTAGACAGTACACCCAGCCATCACGTGCACCAAACAGCAGCCGCCCTTCATGCCAGGTCGGCGGTGAATCCACTCGCCCGCCGGCAGTATAGGTCCATTGCACCTCGCCCTTGTCTGCGTTCATGGCGCACACGGTGTGCGCATCGACGTCGGCAACGAACACTTGATCCGCGACGATCACGGGCGAGCTGGCGCGCGTGGTGAGCTTCGTCTGCCACCGAGGTCGGAGCCTTGCTGGTACCGTGGCCTTGGTATGGCCGCTTCGACTCGAATCCCGCCGGTAGGTTGGCCAGTCTTGGTTAGGCTGAAGGCTGTAAGCTGAAGGCTGAAGTGATCCATAAGCCGGCCCCTTTTCGAGTCGCGGATTGACGGTGATGTTGATGGGCTGACCGGAGGACTTCAAGTCCGGCTCGGGGGCTAACGCATTGAACATGTTGAGTTGAACCTTGTTGCCGCACGAACAGGCAGGCGGTCCGAGATACAGCAGGCCGTTGCATGGTAAGTGCCCAACGCCGCAGGTACTCCGTCCCCATGGATGAGGAAACTCCCCGGTTCCATCCAACGCCAGGAAATCACTGCCACCGGAGACCGTATTGATATACCACCGGTCCGTAATGCGGTTCTGGTAACAGCGATCATGCCCCATAGGACCGGTCATCTTCTGGGAGAGAACCTTGATCGGTCCACCGGTCAACGGATCGTAGGCTTTGTTATTTGCAGTCCAAACGGCCCCGCCGGTCAGGAAGATGTCAGGCGGCTTGTGATGATTCATGCGGGTCGCAGCGCTCCACAGCTCGGTGCCATCCTTGATGGCGAATGCCGTTAGCGACTTCCCTGTGGCCAGGTAGACAGCCTCGTTTGAAAGGACCAGCGTAACAGAGTTTCGCCTCGCATTCGGGTGCAAATAGCTGGCCCCGATCCTGCCGCTGCCTGCCGTGTGTGCTGAGGTCTTCAGCGCAGTACGCCAACGCTGCTCGCCGGAGGCTCGGTCCAGGCATACCACAGAATCAAGTGTCGAGTAGACGACGTCCGATCCGCGAATCGCCAGCGAAGCACCCTGGTAACCACGTGTCACATCCGCTGCCTTCTTCCAGAGTTCGCGGCCGGAGTCAGAATCAATCGCCACAATCGAGCACTTGGGATCGTCAAGATGCTTGATTCTGGGGCTGTAAACCTCCGAGGGAAAGGCACTCGTCCCAAGAGTGTATCTCCCACCGCCAACGGAAGAAGTATCCACAGGGTCCCCGATTACCGCGAAGAGAACACCCTCGTCGTACACGAACTCCTGGGTCATCTCCGTACCGTTGTATTTTTTCAGTACGTTGCCCGTAGCCGCGTCGAAGACCGTGATGGGTGCATTCAGGCCCGGTGTGCAGTGGACCTTGTCGTCGACAGCCACAAGCTGACGTTGCAGCTGTGACGGTGTGAGTTTGATAAAGATATTCGTCGGATGCCAGTCCGGCAACCGATGCCTCCACAAGACAATCCCGTTGAATGCATCACGACAGACAAGAGAGAACTTGCCGGGCAACGCCGGGTTCTCAACCGACGCGCGGTCTTCGATGGAAAACAGTCGGCCCTTGGCGGATATCAGACTGGTGATCGACGCCATGCCCAGGTGCGACCGGCTCCATACCGGATCACTAACCCATTGGTAACGCCGCGGCGGACCGACCACGCTGTCCCGCGCCACCGCATTATTGTCAGCCCCATGGTGGTGCTGTTGCCACTCGTCAATCTCGGCGGGGACCGGTTTCGTGAACATCGACAAACCGTCTCCAATGCGGGATACGGGATGCGGGATACAGGATAGCCATACCTCGTTCCCCTTCTCTCGCACGACCGCCACACCGCGTGGGGCCAGAATACGCAAGATCTCGCTTCCCGCATCTCGCGGCCCGAATCTCGTATCTCGTATCTCGTATCGCATATCAACCACCACCAGATTCACCAGATTGTCCACGTAAGGGAGCCGCTCGCCCATCCACCGCGCGACCGACACCTTTCCATACAAGCCAAGCGATTGAATGTGTTCACTGGCGGCGGCAAGATCTTCCGAGTTCGCCGCGAGCCCCTGGACATGGCACCCGTCGCCAGCGAGGAGCGCCGCCGTCAGGCGGCCATCACCGCATCCGACGTGGACCACCAGCCCACCTGCGACGCCGGCCTCCTTGAGGATGTCGTCCGCCAGTCCGGCGGCAATCGTCATGCCACCGTCTGGGTAAACCGCGAGAGCGAACACCGCAATGATCGAACAAACAGAATGTCTCATTGTTGCTGTACCTTCATTCAGGCCGTCGGCAGATGGGGTCATACCCAATATGGCGGCTTCCGCTACTTATTGATCACTGGCCAGCGCCTCGACCACGGGCGGCAACTTCTGCTCCTCGATCCACATCGTGAAGTGTCCGCGGGGAGGATAGGGTTTGATGCGTGGGTGGTTGTAGCGGAGGAAACTGATGGCTGCGATGGTTACGCTGCCGCCTTTGAATTCGTCGCGGAGGTCGTTGTAGATATGGCCGCCGCGTGGCTGTCCGCCCTGGCGAACTGCGACACCCCTGTCCGATTCGGCCAGCAGCTTGCCGTTGACGTAGATCGCATAACCCTCGCCGGAATTGACGTGGGCGCTGCCCCCAACCACGATCCGGTAGCGGTGGCCCTCCTTCAGCGGCGGGAACTCGAACGTGCCGCGCACCAGCAGGACTTCCTTGTCCCACAACGTCTTCGGTGTCTCGCCGCACCCGCAGAATAGCGCCGTGCATGACTCCGTCAGCGGTGCAGACTTGCCATCCAACTGCCCGAAGGGTTGCAGACCTTCCTTCCAGCCGGCGCCGCCCGCATCGAAGGCAGGCGCGAACCAAGTCTCCATACCCGCGGGATACGTCACCTTGCGGTATCGGTTTCCTTTCTGCACGGGCAAGGTCTCAGGCGGGTCAAAGCTGAAGTAATCCCACTGCATGTTCTTCAGGTCCGGACCGAAGGGTCGCCAGTCATAGTCTTCGATCCCGGCGGCGCGGTAGCAGTTCGCCAGTCCGAACATCGCGCCGCGGAGGAATTGGTTTTGGCGATGCGGCCGCTCGCCGCCGGCCTCCAGCAGCAGGGACTTATTGTAGCGCGGGTCACCGACATAGGACGCCGCGATTCCATCGAGGATGATCGGGGCCAGAGCCTTTTGTGCGGCGGCCTTTTCTTCTTCCGACGGTTCGGTCGTCTGCTGCCCAGCGCCGCGTTTCGGCCGGCGAGCCTGGGGGAGTGGTTCCGCTTTGCCGCCGAGCAGTCCGACCATCGCCCGACCGAGGGCATCGCCGACCAGCATGTAGGTCTCGGCATTGCGGTTGTAGTGATAGTCCTGGTTCCTCGGCGACTCGTCGACCTCGCGCCAGAAGTCGCGGGTATCGACGGAGGCAACTGTGCCGACAAACTCGGGGTGTTTCTGCGGGTCGCCGACCGCCATCTGCGCTTCCAGAATCCTCAAGAACTTGTCCGCCATGTTGTGTCCGCCGAATCCGACAGTGGCAACCACGGCCGGCAACTTCGGCACCATGAACTGCTTGCGGATGTCGTTGATCAAGTTGACTAGGTTCTGTTCATACTCCGCGATCGACTCCTCCGTGCCGCTGTCCTTGTGCCCCTGCCACCAGACAAAGCCGGCGATCTCGTAGCCCTGCCCCTGGTAGCCCGGAACGACCTTGTCGATGTTGTCGAGGGTCTTGCGCACGCCTTCGATCATTAGCTTGTATTCCAGCGACTCCCATTCACTGTCGGGTTCGTTCCGGCCGCTGGACGGCGGACGGAAGTCAAAACCCAGCGAGCGGTTTCCCTGGGCCGTTTTGATCATCAGGACCTGTTCGTCGTGATATGTTCCCATGACATGACCGAAACCCAACTCCGGTCCGATAGACTTGCCGTTCGAGGTGGCGCTCAGCGGCGAGCCCTTGCCATCCTTCGCAAGCCGGGCTTCCTGGAAGTAAACGTCGTTGCGCACCGTCCACTGGCCCTTGCCATTGATCAGCCACGGGAATTTCCCGTCGCGCTGGGCCACCGCCTCGAGGTCGCCGTAACCCAAGAGATCCACCTTCTGCATCCAAAACCTCGGCGGGTCACCCTGGAAGTCGGAGATTTTGAACGCGTAACGTTTGCCGGGTTCGAGAGTCACGTCCTGCTTGACCGCCTCGCCGCCCGCGTCCCGGCGGTAGACTTCCTTGCTGTCGAGCTGCATCACGTTGTACGAAGTCTCGCCGAAACCACAGTGCACTTGATAGACGCCCCGCTCGGGCACTTCGAGCAGTCCTTTCGCGACAGCTTTGTCGGTCGGCGTGCCGTCCGGCAAGTACACGGCGAGTGGCGCGATCTTGTAGTTGCCGACACGATAGATCGCCAGCGGACCCTCGGGGACGGTGGGATCGGAGGTGAGGTAGACTCCGGAGTAGATATTCTTTGCCCCCATGAGGTCACCCATCCCCACCATGTTCGACTGCCCGGCCAGGACGTAGACCTTGACCGGCTTGGTCGCGTCGCCCGGGCTGCCATCCGGGGCGGGTAGTTGGCTTGGTACGTCCGCCGCCGTGGCGGGGAGGATCTGCAGCGTGGCCACGAGGGCGACAACGAACGGAAAAACGGTTTTGAACTGGTGGCTCTTCAATATCATGATTTCCCTCTATTCTAGAGCGGAACGAGTCATTTCTCCTGCATCACCAGCATGGCCTGCGCAAAGGCCTTGCCGATCAGTGCAAAGGTCTTGGCGCAGCCGAGGTAGTGGTGGCCGCCGTTGGAGGCGCCGCGCTTCCACAACGCATCCTCTTCGGGCGTGGTCCGCGTGGTCCGATACTCCTTGAGATACGCATTTAATAAGCGACTACGCATTGGGGAATAGTTTCTTCAGAAGTTTGGCATCCAACTCGGCCTTGGGGGCAAAGGCCGCGGAGTCAACGTACCGCAGCAGGCTGTGCAGCAGTTGGCGAGTTTCCGGTTTGTCCTGGTGACCGAGCAAGTCGATCGCGCAAATCAGAAGCTTGCCTCGGCCAACCCTGGTTTCAAAGATCAGGCCGAGCTTGTGGTTTCGTTCGAAATTGTCGATCACCTGAACCGTGGTGCGATAAGCGTCCGGCGTGTCGTCCAGGACGATCGGCCGGGAGTTCTTTACCAAGTGCCACCACTGCCAGTTGCTGTGAAACTCCGTGGGGAACTCGGCAAGAGCGGGCGATTTGGGATCGCAGAGAAAGCCCAGCGTGCCGGGCGCCACTTCGATGCCACTTCGCTCGGCAGCGCGACGGAACATGGGAAAACACCAGAAGTCGGTCTGGAAGGAACCCTTGATGCTATGAGGCAGCTCGTCCAGCTTCGGAAGCAACAGGACTTTGCCGCCTGCGCCGAGATGTTTCTGCGTCGCGACGTCTGAGAAACTGTCCGTAATCATCGCACCCGATGGGGCGTCCGTGTCGACCTTGGGCGGAAAGACCCAGATCTCGTAGTCGTTGCGATACTGGGTCTCCTCGACGGCCGCCGTGATCGTCAGTTTCTGCGGCGCAGCAATATCGCCCAGCGGTAGCGCGAACATATCGACCTCGAACACCCTGCCCTGCTCGATCGTCACCGGATCGAACGCACCTGCGGCCACTTTCCTCCCGTCGCTGCCGGTGACCGTCCACGTAACACGAGCATCGGGCAAATCGGTCGGGCCATAGTGGGCGACCTGCACACGGCCGATGAATGTCTCGTCGGTCGTCCAGGTATATTTCTTCATGCGCAACAATGGGACCGTTTCGCAGCAGAATTGTCGCCAAGCCTCAGGCGTAATGAGCCCCTTTGATTCCATGAACACGTTGAGCATGCCGACCAATGCCGTGCCTTGGCCGGGGAAATCCTGCAAATCGAGCAACTGGAATCCGCCGAAACCGGGCGTTCGCAACGACGCCTCGATATCTTCGCGGTGACAGATCACCGACAACGCGCCCGAAGCGCGCATAAGATCGTGAGCCTGGTCGAGCATGCCTGCTTCGCGGAGCCGCTCGCGGAAGATCTCCAGGTTTCGTGCCCGCGTCACACCTGTGTAGTTGGGAATCTCGCGGAAGTCGGGAGAAACCTGGAACGATCCGTTCTCGTGACTGACCACCGGGACGGGAACGCCGGCAATCGACTCGCCGAAATCGACCATCGTCGACGGCGAAGCGTGTTCGATATGGGGATTGGGATAGTCGCCCTGGAAGAACGCTCCGCGCACCGGCAGCGTCTTGCTCGTCTTGCACGTGACCCAGAAATCGTCCCCCTCGGCCAAGCTGGGCGCCCAATGCATGTTGTTCGACCCCTGCGCGTACAATCGGCGAGGAGCGAGCTCCTTATAGTAAGCCACCATATCGAACATGCCCTGGTTGCGTCCCAACTCGTTGCCGAGCGTAAACATGACGAAAGACGGGTGATTGCCGTACGCCTTGAAGATCAGTTCGCCTTCGCGTTTCGCGTAATCGTAGAGCGAGACCTTGGTCTCAGTGCTCTCCACTTCGAGCCGGTCGATGTTGTACTGCGCCGCTTCGTTGTCTTCCGGAGCATTGAATCCGCTACGTTTGTTCGGCAGCTCCGGTTGCAGATACATTCCCAGCTCGTCGGCTGCCTCGAACGCAGCGCGCGGCGGACACCACGAATGAAAGCGATAGTGGTTGATGCCATACGACTTGGCGATGGACAAGACCCGCAGCCAACCGGCCTTGTCCATGGGCGGATAACCGGTCAGGGGAAAGAAGCAACAATCGAGTTTGCCCCGGAGGAAGACAGGGCGGCCGTTGATGGTGAATTGGTTTCGCCGCGTGGCGAAGCGCCGCATGCCGAAGTTCACGGTCCGATGGTCGCGGTGCGATACGCCGTCGGTCGTCGATTCAAGACACAGATCCAAGCGCAGCATGGCCGGTTGAAACTCATCCCAGAGCGGAACTTCGTCGCCGGGCTCATAGGTGAACTCGATGTGGCGCAAGCTTCCAGCCTGCGGACGTGCATCTTGGCAAGCTGGAAGCTCGCCCCACGTAGGGAGCCTGACCGATTGGGTCTTGAACGTTGAGGGTTTATCGGCATTGTAGCTCTTGCATCCAACCGTGATTTGTCCCGTGGCCGCTTTGCCCGTAATGTTGCCGATCATCGCGCGAACGACGGGCAGCTTCTTTTCAATGTCCGGATAGACCTGCACGTCATCCAACCAGACGGGGGCGGTTGCACGCAGTTCGATTTTTCCGACGATGCCGTTCCAGTTCGTCTGGGTCCGTTCATCAACCGCATGGGACGGGCCGACCGGCGGCAGCCTGGCGTTATCGACCAGCACGGTGATCGTATGCTTGCCCGGGGTCATTGCCGCGGTCACGTCGAAGATCTGCGGGGCGCTGAGAGTGTCTTCCCAACCGCAAAACGTCCGGTCAACCCACACGCGGGTATGCTTGGATCGCTCGAGGAGCAACGTGATTCGCTTGCCTTTCCATGCGTCGGGAATCTTCACACGACGCTGATACCACGCCGGCCCTTTCCAATACCACACCCGCGATAGCCGATCGATGCATTGTTCGTTTTTCTTGATGCCCTTCTGGTTTTCGTCGGTGGTGCCGGGCAGTTGGACGGTATCCTCGAACTCTTGGACAAACCACTGTTGTGCGACACCGACGCCCTCGGCGTCGAGACGGAATTTCCACGTACCGGCCAACGGGATCGTCGTCTCGTCCGCAATGACGGAAGTCACGTGGCTGACCAAGAACACTGTCAACAGGAGAGTCTTCGGGAAGTGTGTCTTCATAATGATTCACCCATCACAACAGGAACTGCTCGGTACCTACCGTGGGCCGGGCGGCAAGTGTTCGAGGAGATACCGCGTCATGAGCAGTCGCAGGTGGACCGCCGTGCCACGACCCTCGCGGAGCCCGTGATCACGATTGGGATACGCCATGTAATCGAAATGCTTGCCCAGTTCGATTAGGCGATCCACCAGTCCTTCGGTAATCTGAAGATGGGTGTTGGTCTCGCCCGTACCGTGAATGATCAATAGGTCTCCCTTCAAGCCTTCGGTAAAGTTGATTGGCGCGGACCGGCGGTATCCATCCGGATTCGTCTCGCGGGTCTCCATGTAGATCTCCTGAAACCACGCATTGTAAAGGTGTGGCTGCGGCTTGGGCGCGACGGCGATCCCCACGTGGTAGACATCGGGCTTGCGGAACATCG
>CAZUAH010000177.1:0-24679 GCA_964617665.1 uncultured Pirellulaceae bacterium | reverse complement strand
AATTACACGATTCGGCCAAGACAATCGGGAAATAGTTGATCCTCACTTTCTTAGCTTGAGTTCGTGAACCGAAGGCGCATCTGCCCTGGATTGCGCTCGTCGATCGTAGCTGCGACAGATACATATTTACACTATCTCCCTGAGGACAAAATGTACGGCGTTGGAGGAGAGGTCCTGACAGGGACATGGCGGGCAAGGCTTCCTATTCTCCATCGAATCGGCCGTGTGGTTCTCAGCCGGCTGTTCGAGATACCCCGGCTTGAGAGTACAATCGGAGAGTCTCGCGGCCATCGAAGGCCGATCACCTTTGCAGGGAAACCCGATCTATGATTTCTGTCCGTCTGTCTATCGCTGCTTTCCTTCTTACTGCGACAGCCCTTTCAATCACTTTGCTTGAGGCCTCTGAATTCACCGACGAAGTTAAGCGTTTGCTCGCTTCGAAGGGGCCGATCGCGCCGGAAGAAGATGCGCCGGGCGCCGTTGATGGGGAGATTACCAACTACTACAGCTTCCATACGGGGCAGGACGATCCGCCGTGGTGGCAGGTCGATCTGGGAGAATCGAAGGTGGTTGCTCATGTCCGCATTTACTCGCCGCATGTCAGCGAGCGGATGTCGAAGTTTCGTCTGCTTGCTTCGGGCGACGGGCACGACTGGGAAACCGTGTATGAGCATGGCAAGGCGACCAACGACGATAAGAGATTCGACGTTGCGCTGCCAAACGTCTCGACGCGGTACCTGCGCATTGCGGCATCGAGCCGTACGTGGATGCATTTGGATGAAGTGATGGTTTTCGGGCCTAGAGGCCGCGCAGAAACAACTTCGCGGTCTCGTCCTGCGATCATCACGGCGGAGCGTGATGGCTACAATGAAGTTGACGAAGTTGTTTCTGCGCGGCCGCCTGGCGACGAGAAGACTAATCTTGCGTTGCGACGGCCTTGCAGCCAGTCGAGCGCTACCCATTGGTCCAGTCGTTCGGCGCCTCGGTCACCGCAAGGGGATTGGCGGATCGAGCTTGACGTGGCCCGGCGTGTGATCGATCCGATCCTCGGCCGAATGGGCGACAGCGAAGATCTGGCGGCAAACCGCGACAAATTGATTGCGAGCAAGGTCTTGCTCGACGATGATCGCTGGGAGACTCTGTATCAAGCGGCGCTTGCCCGAAGTGGAGAGTGGATCGATGTGCGTCAGCAGTTTGAACTGATCGATCTGGCCGCATTGGCTCGCGCGCTGAGTGATTTAGCCGGCCGTTACCCGGAGCGGTATCCAGACGCTGCGAGTCTCCGCGGTCGACTCGGCAAGTATGTCGAGTCGTTCGAGGCTCTCAAGGCCGACGTTGCGGCAGGGCGGTCTGACGCTTGGGCCGAAGCGGCTCGATTGGTCGAGTTCCAACGCGACGTGCTATTGCGCAACCCGCTGTTGGACTTCGATCGAATGGTCGTCCTTCGTCGCCGATTGGGCGGCGAGTCGCGCCGGGCCATGGGATCGACGCTCGGCGTTGGCACGCTCAACTCACATACCAACGACTCGCTGAAACGGACCGGTTGGGACAACACGATTGCCGAGTTGAGTAGCCTCCGCACCGAGCCAATCGCGAAGGATCTACATGACACTGAGGGTCGGATCATCACGGATCTGGAGGTTGATTTCGAATCCTCGCGGATGATGTTTTCGTCGATTGGGCTGGAGCAAGGCAACTGGCGGATTTTCGAGATGGAGTTGGAGGGCGACGATTTGGATTCGACCGTCCAGCAGATCACACCGGACGACGGCGAGGATGTGGGGCATTTCGATTCGTGTTACGTCGGCGATCGCGAGGAGATCATCTTCACCAGTACGGCCCCTTATCAGGGCCTGCCGTGCGAGTACGGCTCGAAGCGGATGACATGCTTGTTCAAACTCAACCGGCGGACCGGCGCCATCCGCCAACTTACATTCGAGCAGGACTCGGACTGGTCGCCGACGGCACTGCACGACGGGCGGGTGATGTATCTTCGCTGGGAATACACCGACCTGCCGCACAGCAACAGCCGCATCCTTTTTCAGATGAATCCAGACGGCCGAGTTCAACGCGAGTACTACGGCTCTGGGTCTTACTTCATGCCTTCCTACTTCTACGCCCGGCCGATTCCCAACCATGATACCCAGGTAGTGGGCGTAGCCACGGGGCATCACGGCACGCCGCGGAGCGGCCGGTTGATCATCGTCGATCCGCAGCTCGGTCGCCGTGAAGCCCAAGGTGTTGTGCAAGAGATCCCTGGTTGGGGCAAGAAGGTGGAGCCGGAGGTGCGGGACCGATTGGCTGATTTCTACTGGCCTCATTTCTTGCATCCCTATCCTCTGAGCCAAAAGTACTTCATCGCGGCGATGAAGCCCGACCGGGATGCACTGTGGGGCGTGTACCTGGTCGACATTTATGACAATCTCACGTTGCTCTACCAGGAAGAAGGCAGCGCGATTCTTGATCCGATTCCGGTAACGCCGCGGCGCAGACCGCCAGTCATCGCCGACGAGACCGTGCCGGGCCAGAAGAACGCAACCGTCTTCTTGGCAGACATCTACGCGGGCGAAGGCTTGAAGGACATTTTCCGCGGCACGGTGAAGAAGCTCCGTGTCGGTACCTACTACTTTAGTAGCCACGGTACGGGCGGGCTACTCGGTTCGATCGGTGCTGACGGGCCGTGGGACATCAAGCGCGTGCTCGGGTCAGTTCCCGTTGAAGACGACGGCTCGGCGTCGTTTACGATTCCGGCCAACACACCGATATTCTTGCAGCCGCTGGACTCGGAAGGGAAGGCCCTGCAACTGATGCGGAGTTGGATGGTGGGTATGCCTGGTGAAACGATCTCGTGCGTCGGCTGCCACGAATCGCAGAACTCGGTGGTGATGAGCAAGGCGACGAAGGCCTCGCTGCGCCGGCCCACGCCGATCGAGCCCGACCGCGAGGTGATCCGAGGTTTCTCGTTCCCTCACGAAATCCAGCCCGTGCTCGATCGATACTGTGTGGGGTGCCACAACGGTTCGTCTCCACCGAAGTTGCCGGAGATACCGGGCATCGTCTACCCGACCGATTTGCACTGCGACCAGGACAATGGGGAAGGCCTCGTTGATCTTCGTGGCACGGAGTACATCACCGACTGGAAGAGCGGACACGGCGGCAATTGCGGCGGTGGTGCCAAGGGTGGCAATTTCCCGATTTCGTATGTTGCTCTTGAACGGTATGTGCGTCGCAACGGTATCGAGGGGCCTTTGCGGATGCTCTCGCCCGGCGAGTTCCACGCCGACACGACCGAGCTGGTTCAGATGCTTCGCGATGGCCGGCATTACAACGTGCGGCTGGATGCGGAATCATGGAAGCGGCTGACCACCTGGATTGATCTTAACGCGCCTTGCCATGGCACGTGGGCAGCGGTGGGCGAGCAGCCGGCACAGCGAGTGGCTCAGGTCAACCAGCGGCGGATTGAATTGGCCTCACTCTACGCGAACATCGTCACCGACTACGAGCAGCAGGAGCCGCTGCCGGAGCCAGCGCCCTTTCAGCCGCCTGCGCCGCGAAATACAACTGCCAATTCGAGTGTGGCGTCCGAAGGCATCGCCGATTGGCCCTTTTCGTCCGAGCAGGCGGCTGCGCGGGTGAAGGATGCCTCGCCACAATTGGTTGACCTTGGCGGGAGTGTGCATGTCGAACTGGTTCCCGTTCCGGCCGGGCGGTACGTTGATGCGGACGGTACGGCGACGACCATCGACCGGCCTTTCTGGATGGCTAAGTTTGAAATCACCAACGAGCAGATGCGCCGCTTCGATCCGTCCTTCGACGCTCGAAGGGAAGACCGGTATGGCTATCAGTTTGGACGGCTCTGCTACGGTATGAACGGGGACGAGATGGCGGCGGTCCGCCTCGACTGGAATACGGCGGTCGCGTTTTGCCGATGGCTCTCGGATCGCATTGGGAAGACTTTCACGCTGCCGACGGAGGCCCAATGGGAATGGGCTTGCCGCGCCGGAAGCGACAGCGATTTCTGGTTCGGCCGTCTCGGCGACGATTTCACGCCGTATGCCAATCTGGGAGATGTTCGGTTAGTCGAGTTCGCTTCGAACACGAACACGGGTGGCTACACGACGACCTCGTTGATCAAGAATCCGGGCAAGTACGACGATCGCATTCCACGTGACCGGCTATTTGATGACGGGGTGTTCCTGACCAACCGTTTTCCGCGGGACGAGGCCGGCGTGATGCTGGCCGAGCCGATGTATCAGGCGGAGCGTCCGGAAGGTGCTGAGGGCATGCCGCAGGAGTCGGCATTCCGGCCGAACGCGTGGGGCCTCTACGACATGCACGGCAACGTATGGGAATGGACGACGACGGAAACCGAATCGGGCCGAAAGCTTGCATGCGGCGGATCGTTCTGTGATCGTCCCAAGCGATGCACGGCGGGGAGCCGTGTGGATTACGCTCCCTACCACAAAGTGTTCAACGTCGGCTTCCGGGTAATCTGCTACTGATATTGCGTGAACGGGAGATTCGATTTCCGGTAATGTGAAACCCGAACCTCATAACCCAGCACGAGAATTCCATGCTATGGTCAAGACATCATGAAACACTACGTCGCACTGTTGCTATCATTCGCGCTGATTGCCGGAAACATGACCGTTAGCGCCGCTGCCGACGCCTCACCAAACGGTGAAGACATCATCGCTCTGTCAGGCGTCAAGGGCGGGCTTGTCGTTGTTGTTGGTTGCCCTTCGTCGAGTTCCGAGCAGGAGAGCTTCGAGCGTTTGCTGAGAGCCATCGAAGGTCCTTACGTAGTCCAGATCGTTGACGTTGCAGCTGAGAGAATCAGTGAAGTAAGGGAGGTGATCGACGCACGGCGTGCCTATGGAAAGGTCTCAGCCATCACCTTTGACGGAAAGCAGTTGCCGTACGTTGACAACCTCGTGAACGTGCTGGTCACATTGGGTCGGAACGAAGTGCCCAGAGCCGAGATGCTGCGAGTGCTTGCCCCCAATGGCGTCCTGATCTCCCTCCAGCCGTCAGCTTCCAACCTTCAGCCTTACACAAAACCGATCCCCGTGGAAATCGATGACTGGAGCCACTTTCTACACAATGCCTCTGGCAATCCTGTCGGCAACGACAAGCGAACGGGGCCGCCCCGGCAACTGCAGTGGGAGGATGGGCCACGCGGCACCAGAAGCCACGAGAAGATGTCGAGTGTGAGTGTGGCAGTCACTTCCGGAGGACGCGTTTTTTCGATCATGGACGAGGGACCGTTGGCATCGGTCTACCTGCCGTCGAAGTGGTCGCTGACGGCACGGGATGCGTTCAATGGGATTGTGCTTTGGAGAAAGCCGATCCCCCTTTGGCATACGCAACTGTTCCAACTCAAAAGCGGCCCGTTCCAGTTACCACGCCGGCTGATTGCGGTCGGCGATCGAGTCTATGTGACGGTGGGGCTACACGCTCCCGTTTCCGAGCTGGACGCCGCGACGGGCGAAATCGTGCGAACATTTGAGGGCACGGAGTATACGGAGGAGATGATCCACAGCAATGGAACGCTGCTCTTGGTGTCCAACGATAGGAAGGAGCCCGTTCCGTTCCTTTACAGGAATCAGGCAAGACGTGGTTTCACTGTCGCTGTCGAAGCGGAATCGCGTTCAGTCATGGCGATTGACACCGAGTCGGGCAAGCCCCAGTGGAGCAAAGGGTGCGGCGGAGTCACTCCGTTGACGCTGATTTCGGATGGAACGCATGTGTTCTTTCACAGCGATGATGCGATCCACTGCCTCGACGTGAAGAGCGGGGACAAGTTGTGGCAGCAACCGATGCCGATGAAGCAGAAACTGGCCACGAATTCCAGTCCCGGCTTCTTTGTGCAGGATGGAGTGCTCTGCTTTGCCGAGGCCAAGAGCCTGACCGGTCTTTCGGCCGGAGACGGGCAGAGACTCTGGAGCGTTGATTGCGACGCCAGCGTTTACAGGTCACCCATCGGCGCGTGCGTCATCGACGGCACAATATGGATACCGGAAAGCGGTGCCTGGGCGAAAAACAGGGGGCCAATCGGCTTGCTGGTTGGTTACGATCTGAAGACCGGAAAGCGGATTCGTGAATTACCGATTGATATGGAGCAAGGCGTCGGCGTTTGTCACCATCGCTGCTCCATGCCGAAGGCCGTGGATCGTTTCCTGGTTACGTCGTGGCCTGGCGTGGAGTTCATCGATACCACGACCGGGAAGATGCGTGCCACCCACTGGATCCGCGGCGCGTGCCTGTTTGGCTCGATGCCCGCCAACGGACTGATCTACGCTCCGCCGAACCCATGTGCCTGCTATCCGGAGGCAAAGCTGAACGGTTTCCTCGCGCTCGCTCCAGAAACTGAAGGGGACGGCGAATTAGAGGCGGTCGACGAGGATCGTCTGGAGAAGGGCCCCGCCTTTGGCGCGAGTGAGCTGGCCGCGGTGAAGGACGATCCCGGTTCATGGCCAACTCTGCGCGGCGACAACCAGCGGTCCGGAGCATCGCCTGCGGCGGTTTCGTCATCTCCGACGAAGCTCTGGGGCAGGCAGCTTGGCGGCATGCTGACCCAACCGGTCGTGGCGGATGGGAAGGTATTTGTTGCTTCGGTTGATACGCACGTGGTGAGCGCACTGGATGCCGAAAACGGACGCGTCCTCTGGACGTTCACTGCCGGGGCTCGTGTCGATTCGTCGCCCACATTCTATCGCGGCCTGACGATCTTCGGTTCGCGGGACGGCTCCCTGTATTGTCTCGATGCCAATACGGGCGAACTGGTGTGGAAGTTCTTCGCCGCCGTGAATGGTCGGCAACTGGTATCTTGCGGTCAGTTGGAATCACTCTGGCCGGTCTCGGGAAGCGTGCTGATTGCGGACGATGCACTCTATTTCGCTGCCGGCAGATCTGGATTCCTGACGGGAGGAATCACGCTGTACCGCCTGGATCCGGCAACGGGGAAGCAGCTTTCCAAAGCGTGCCTCGATCTGCTCGACCCGGATGGCCGGCAGACGAAGGTCGATTGGCTTTCCATGCCCGGAGCATTGCCGGATGTCCTATCGTCCGATGGAGACTGTATCTACATGCGGCACATTGCCTTTGATCTGGACGGGCAGCGTCTGGATCATCCCGGCAACGACCATCTGTACTCAGCCAACGGGTTTCTGGACCGGTCCGAGTTTCATCGCACTTTTTGGAAAGTGGGCAAAGGCTCGATCGCAGCCAGAAGCGGTGCCCCGACCGGTACAGGACGCGGCAGCAAGCTGATCGCCATGGGAAAAGATCGCCTCTACCATTATGGCCGAGCCAAGGCCGTCAACGCGGCCTTGAAGGATGGCGAGGGGTGTTTTCTTTCCTGCACTTCACGCGCCGCGGCGAAGTCCGCCCCCGCAAGGCCTGCGAACACACGGAAAGGCAGAAAGGCAAGAGCCACCGTCGCAAACGAAGTCTGGAGTCATCCTCTGCCCATGTACGTGAGAGCGATGGTGCTGGCGGACGAAACCCTTTTCGTTGCCGGCGCGAAAGGCGACTGGTCACACTTGGACGATGTCTTTGAGGGCCGCAAGGGGGTAACGCTGCTGGCGCTTTCCGCCAGTGACGGCAAGGCTGTGGGAGAGACTCCTTTGGATGCGTTCCCCGTCTTTGACGGCATGTCGGCAGCATACGGAAAGCTATTTGTGTCTGACGACAGCGGAATGCTCACCTGCCTTGACTAGATCTCGGAAAAGCAATGAACCGTATACTGTTCTAGCCTGCATTTCTCACAGGCCGGGGACGACGCGGACAACGTGTCCGACAATAGTCCGACGCGCAAGCGAGGGAAACTGTTGTCCGTCCCTCGCTTGCGCGTCGGGCTACTGTGGACTTGTGAGAAATGCGGGCTAGTTGCGATCGCGTATCAGCGTCAACCTCAGGGGCCGAGCCTATTTCGTGACTTTCACGGTCGGATCGGCAGGACGAACGTACGCGCCGCCAGGGAGGGCGAAGACATCGTCAGAATAGACTGAAGCGACCAAGTGACACGTTGGAAAAGCAATCACGGAAGCGCACGCAGTCGTTCTACGGCGCATGCTCGTTTGTCTCATTGCGAAGCTCTGGCGATGACGGTATCCCGAATGGAGACATAGCAGGAGGGAGCGTTCGAAGTGAGTCGACTACTAACAACTATGTTGATTTTGGCTTGCGGAACCGTCTCGGGCGCCGGGGAATGTTCTTCCGAAAGGGGCGTGGCCAGTTCCGTGCCGGCGAGCCGGTGGGTCTATGGTTTTCTGACGGGCAATGGGCGCATCGGAGCCATCGTGTACGGGAATCCGACCCGGGAGACCATTGTACTGAATTTCCACTATGACACCCTCACTCACCAGGCCGGCCTTGTCCCGGATCGGTGGGTTCACGTAGCGGCAACCGTAAACGGTGAAACCGGCCAAACGATTCCGTATGTCGACGGCAAACCCGTGAAACGGCGGTTCTAGAATCGGAGCGAAGCAGCGATGACAGTGAGTCCAAAAACCCTGCTATTGAGTTCCGAAATGCTACTAATCGTGGGTTCCTCTGGTACTTCTGGATCGCCCAAAAAGTGCAGAGGGCCGGCACCTCGGTGCTCTTCGAGCAGTCAGAATTACCTCAGATGTGTCTCGGACCGACGCAGTTTGGCGTCGATCGCGCTTTCGACCGTTTGTTGGGCCTGTCCATCGCTCCAGCGTCGGTCAGGTAGCTCCGTAGAACTCTCGCTAGCCTGCGTCGGCCTGTTGACGTGTGGGGGCTAAACCGTTCGGGACAAGGATTGGTCCGCGTGGCGTCTCCGGCTGCGCGTGAATATCCCTTTTTTCACACGGCGGATACGCAGGCCTTCAACGGATGCGACACACTGACCTTCGCCGGTCAGAACATCAATGTCCGCCGTGATGGATTTTCCGGATTTCGTGTTGGATGTGATCTGCGCACGGCTCCAGACGCTGCTCTCGCCTGCAATGTAGACTTGCATTTGATCGATGCCGACCGGCAACAGCGCCGAACTGATGTCGTCCAAGTCTAGTGCAGCCGCCAGTGTCTGCAGGCAGGCGTCCAGGAGGCTGGGATGCAATAGATAGTCCGCCGCCTGTTCCGATAGATCGTCTGCGATACGCACTTCGCCCAGCGATTGGCCGTCTCCCGTTTGAAGGCTGCGAACTGCCTGGAACTGCGGACCATACTCCAAACCACGCTGGCGGCAGGCTTCGTACAACTGAGCTGGTTCGAAACTCTCTGTTAGCATTTCTCGGAGCGTGTGAAGAGCGACTCGGTCCGGCACCGCGATTTTTTCTTGGGCTAACAGTTTTCCGGATGCGTGGTCCGACCACGTGCGCTCGTCGTTCTCGTCGCTATCCGCCCTACTGCAGATTCGAATACTGAACAAATCCTCCTCTTCGCGAGTCAGGATGCTCCTGACAACTCGCGTTACTCCTGGCTCAAGAAACATCGCTTGCTGGATCGCCATGCCTTGCAGTATCACGTCCTGGCTCGGGCAAGCGTCCATCCCTGCGGCCACGGCCATTTCCGCATAGGCCGCAGCCGGAACCACAGCGGAACCATAAATGCAGTGGTCCTCAAGATACGATGGATAGCCGGAATGCAAGGCCGTTTCGTAGACGATTTCCCTGTCGGCAACTTCGGTGCGGTTCCCAAGCAGCGGATGCGAACATCGGGTAGCCCCGATCGAGGTTTCCGATTCTGATAGATGCTGCTCGCCATCTTGAGCCAAGTCATTCAACTCATTGCTCATAAGGTGCCTCTGCCTTGCAGGGATGTTCACTGCCTCATTTAGAGCCAGTCTTCAAGAGCAAGAATAGCGGCCGAGTTTGGTAGTGGTGGCTTCCAGCCGCCACGTTTTCGGCGATATCCAGGCCATTCAATGGCGGCTACGTACTTGAAGACTGGCTCTTACGCGCTATTTCCGCCTTCCGTAACTTACCTGAGGATTAGCTCGAGATGAATGCAGCTGCCCCCGACAAACGATTTCCTTCTTGCCGCAGGTCGTATCAGTGATCGTCATAACCGTGAGCACCAGCACAAAACCACATTGTCGGAGTCCGCCGCTGCGGATCGCGGCGCTCATTGTTCGGCCAGCGATTCTAACGGGCCTCGGCCGACACACTGACACGAGCATTGGGAAGCATCTCCCGCAGTTGGCCAGCGCCTTTTTCCGTGACTTGAGTCTCTCGTAACTCAAGAACTTTCAGACGGTCGAGGCCCTTTAGATGGACTATGACTTTGTCGTCGAGTGACCTGTTTCGATTCAGATACACTTTTTCGAGCTTCGTCCAGTCTCCTATTGGTTGCAGACCAATTGATGTAACGCTGGTGCTGTGCAGTTCGAGCCAATAGAGTTCCTTGAGTGGCGGAACCCTACGCATCCATTCGTCGGTCACGTTGTCGCCAACGAATTGCAGTTGCTGTAGACGCTGGGTGTGCTTGAGATTGGCCGTTCCGTTTCCCTTCACGTGTGGGGATGCCAACGAAAAGTAAAACAGATTAGGAACGTGTTTCAGGTTGGCCAGCCCTTCGTCGCTCACTTGCGTATGCTTCAATTCCAGGCGGGATAGTTTTGGGACATGTCGAAGATTGGCAAGCCCACGGTCACCCACGTTGGTCTCGCCCAGGTACAGAGTCGTGAGGTTTGGCAAGTGCTCCAACACCTGCAGGCCTTCATCATCAGTGGCTGAATATCGCAGGTCTAGCGTTCGTAACTGCGCATACTTCTCCAGGAAACGGATCCCAGCGTTCGTCACATTTGTCTGCGAGATGACAATACGCCTTAGGCCCTTCAGTTCGGGCAAGTATGCAAGCCAGGCATCCGTCACGTGTGGTCCGGCCAAGACCAGTTTTTCAAGATTATTCAACTTGGCCAAGTGCTGCAGGCCAAGCCCTATCACGCACGTGTCGAACAGCCCGAGTTCCTGAAGGCCAGCATGGTTTGTAAGACCTTTAAGGGCGTCATCAGTGATTTGGGGTCCGTGTAAAGTCAACGAGCGGGCTCTAATCTCGGACAGCACAGCCGGGTTGGCAATTCGTTTTCCTCCCTCAAAAGAAAGTGCGAGCAGCCACGTTTCTCGCTTCCTTTTCTCGGAATTGATGTCTACTCGGTGTTCATGCGAGCCGGCGTTCGCCGACCCCTGGTCTTCTTCGTTCGCGAGCGCTTCTCCATCCTGCTTTGTTACGCTCTCACGGTTCTCTCCGCTCTGGGCAAGGGACAGGGGCGTGATGAGCAACGCAAACAATACGAGGAGCACCGTCACTTTCCACGACAGCCGCTGACCGATCTTGTTGCTGACTATCATTTCAATTCTCACTCTGAGTGAGTCATTCCTTCTCGACATAACAGCGTAACTGTCCGTCGGTGGTGCAGAGGAACAGTTTTCCTTGGACTGCTGCCAAGCTGTCCCAGACGGGCGGGGCGTCGAGTTTGTACTCGGCTAGCTTCGTTCCGTCCTGGGCCGACGCGGCCCACAGCACTCCGCCCATTCGGCCATCGTACGCCTTCGACAGGTCGTCCTTCGGAAACGCCACCGGCGTCCCCGCTACGAACAACACGTCGCCAGCCAACGCCATCGCCTTGCCGGTCAGCGGAAGATCCGCTTTCCATCGTTCCTTCACCGCTTGATGCGGGCCTTTGCCTTTCGAGCCGATTTCACCCGCGAAAAGCGTGTACCCCGACACACGAGGGTCAAAATAGGAGGCGCGGGCGGGCTGGTATCCACGGACTTCGTAGAAGCGGGCACCGTCCTTGGCGAGGATGTCGCCGTAAGTCGGGCCCCCGCCAGTCGGGATGTCGTACAGTAAGCGCGTATTGACCGTCCAGAAACTGCGGTGATGCGGCACCGGCTGAACGAAACCGGGCGTGGCAATCAGATGCGGCTTCGTGAGCTGGTTGTGTTTTACAGGTGTCAGGTCCGGCGTAAATGCCGAGTGCCGCAGATAGACGTGCTGGTCATCGGCTAGCAGGATATCGGCCTTGTTGCCCTGAATCCCGAAGCCGTTGCCGCCGACTTCTTCCCTGGTCATGCGGACTGGAAACTCGTCTTCGCCGTACGGCCCGTACAGGTGTCGGCGATGGCGCACCTGGCCTGTTTCCGGATCGAGTCCAAACAGCACCATCCCGCCGTCGACGAAGCTGTTCCGACCGGCGCAGAAGTAAGCGATGTCGTCCTTGATCAGGATACTGCCACCCACCGGCCACGCGGATTCCACTTGCTCGTAAGCGCAAATCGATCGATCCGGCAGGCCCTTGAACCGCCAAGCCAACTGGCCATCCTCTGCCCACAGGCAGTAGACCCAACCGTCGCGCGAGCCAAATAGCAGGCGCCCCTTGTGCCAGGTCGGCGGCGAGTCCACGCGACCGCCGGTTGTGTAGGACCATAGTAGCTTTCCGGTATCGGCATCCAGTGCGCGAACGGAGTGCGCATCCACATCGGCTAGGAACACCTTACCTTCGGCGATCGTCGGGGCACTGATCCTTGGGCTGTGGCGTAAGCTTCCAGCTTGCGAATTTGCCGGGAAAGGCAAGCTGGAAGCTTGCCCCACGGTTCGGCTTAGTTGCGTCTGCCATTTGGGTTCGAGCTTTGCGGAGACGGCAGCCTTGGTGCAGCCGCCTCGGCTACGATTGTTCCGATACGTTGGCCAATCTTCGTTTCGGATTTCGGACTTCGGTTTTCGAGTTTTCCCGAAAGCGGATCCTCTCTCGACGCGCGGTTCGATCTTAAGGTGTATCGGTTGGCCCGATGACTTCAAACCCGGCTCCGAGGCCAGTGCGTTGAATCCCGTCAGCTTGACCACGTTGTAGCAGGAGCAGGCGTGAGGCCCGGCATACAGCAGGCCGTTGCATGGCAGGTAGCCGACGCCGCAGGTACTTCGCACCCAATGATTCGGGAACTCGCCCGAGCCGTCCAGCGCCAAAAAGTCGCTGCCGCCGGTCGCCGAGTTGATATACCAGCGCGGCGTGATGCGATTGCGGTAGCAGCGGTCATGGCTCATCGGGCCGATCACATCCTGCGTCAAAGCCCTGACGAGTTCACCCGTGCGCGCATCATATCCTCGCTTGTTCGCCGTCCACACCACCCCGTCGACTAAGAAGAGGTCAGGGGCTTTGAAGTGATTGATATGAGTAAGCGCTTCCCACATCAGCTCGCCGTCCTCCATCGAGAAGGCCCATAGCGCATTACAGCCTGCCATATACACGGCCTCGTCGGAAAGCACCGTTGTAAGAGTCGTCCCTGGCGACTTGCCAGGTCTGTTGCGGTTGCCCAGAATCCTCTCCTTGGCGTTCTGTGTAAACCACGGCCCCTTTTCCGCGGTTACTCGCCACCGCTGCTGCCCGGTCTTTCGGTCGATACATACCAGCGAGTCCTGCGTTGCATAGACCGCGTTAGGTCCGCGAACCGCCAGTGTCGCTCCTTCGTAGTCCTTTGTCTGATCGCCTTGCAGTCTCCAAATTTCCTGCCCCGATTCGGCATCGATCGCCAGAATTGTACTCGTCGGATTGTCGAGTTTCGGAATCAGCGGGCCGTAGGCTTCCCTGCGGAAAGAACTGGGACCAATGGTCGAGGCGCGTCCTCGACTCTGCGCGGCAATGGTGCCGGGGCCAAGCTTCGCGACACCTCGGGGCGTTTGCCCGATTCCCATGGTGTCGTAGGGATCTCCCGTGACCACGTACAAGACGCCGTCGGCGTAGACGAATTCCTGGGTCTCTTCCGTGCCTTCGAATTGTCTCTGAGTCTCTCCCGTCGCAGCATCGAACACGGTGATGGGCGCGTTCAGACCCGGCGTGCAATAGATCTTGTCACCGATGGCTGCCAATTGCCGCTGCACTTGAGTGGGCGTGAACTTGATGTAGATATTCACCGGTTGCCAGTCAGGAAACGGATGCCGCCATAGCTCGATACCGTTGAAGGCATCGCGGCAAATCAATGCAAACTTGCCCGGCAAGGCCGGATGCTCGACCGATGCGCGGTCCTCGATGCTGTACAGCCGCCCGTTGGCCGAGACCAGACTGTGAATCGAAGGTAGCTCGAGATGAGAACGGCTCCACTCCGGCTCGGTTATCCACTGGAAGTACCGTGGGGGACCCACGACGCTGTCCAACGCTACCGCGTTATTGTCGGGTGCGTTGTAGTGCTGCGGCCACTCGTCAATGTCGGAAGGAACGGGTTTTGTGAACATCACAAGACCGCTCCCGATGCGGGATACGGGATGCGGGATGCGTGTTCCTTCCGGGGCGACGATTTTCCCCCTCGGAGCCAATACTCGTTTCAGCTCCTCATCTCGCACGTCGTTCCGCGTATCTCGTATCACAATCAGATTCACCAGGTTATCCACATACGGCAGGACGCTGCCGGGGAGATGGTCAACACTGACCGGTCCATAGAGGCCTTTCGACTGAATGTATGTTCGCGCCTTTCCAACGTTTGCCAGATCGCGGTCCAGCCCGTGCACGGTGAAAGCGTCACTTGTCCGCAACGCGGCGGTCATTTTTCCATCGCCACAACCGAGATGTACCACCAGGCCACCGGTGATGCCGGCTTCCTTCAACGCTGCTGCAGGCTCCTTCGCCGCCCGCGCACCCGTCGTCACGACGACAACCAGGACTACTGTCGATAACGTCTTCATACCGCATTGCTCCTTCTTGTTACGCCTCTGGGGAGGTATCCGACTTGATCAACATGTCAAGGGGCTCTTCCTAAACGGACTCCATTCTAACTGCACGGAAAGGTACTTGAAAGAATCGAGCAGTCGGTGGGGAACAGCGAGCCTGAAAGAAAAGCCTCCGGATACCGGCCCCCTTGAATCACCAATTCCTCCTGGTATGCTCAATTTAGGTTCCTTGGTCGTTCGTTCAGGGTACTACGATTCCTTATCCTGCTTGTTTCCCTTTCTACCAATGTCTACGGAAAATCCCCGCACAAGAGAATCGAGGCCCATTCGTATTCTGGTCGAGAAGGATGCGAAGGGCGCACTCGTGGTCGAAGGCAGAACGGAATTGCTGCTCAGACTGGCAGAGGTTATGGGGGGGGCGATGGATTTCCCCGAGAAGGCACCTCTCAGAATAGACGGATTGCCGGGCAATTCGACGTTAACTCTGAAAGCGGGAGAGAAGAAAAGCAAACCCGCATCCGTATGCCAGGTCGAGGTCGTCATTGACGAGAGCAAGTGTTACATCGCGAGCGCGCTCATTCCGCCCGAAGGAGACAAGCTCCGGCGGCCTGTCAAAGGATTGCCCAAGTGCACCGTGCTCACGGTGGGTCAGGAGGACATGCCATTCACTGTGAACCTGTCATCTCATGAGAATCTGGGAAGGCTCGGACTTTGTTTTTCTGCTAAGAGTGAAAGTGTCGCACTCGGACCGGTGGATGCATCCAATGTGCAGGCCGCCATCGGCAGGGCGTACGCACTCGATGACGGCAGAGAGTTTTCCATCATGCTGCCTGCGGGGGCTCAGCTCACCTGTCCGAATCCCTTCAAAAAGGCAGAGGATGACGCACCGCAATTGGAAACGTATGACGTCTCCAAGCTTTCCCTCCGCATGGATGGCAGGAGAGTGGTTCTGACCGGCGTGGAGTCGCCGGTCGATGGTGCCTTTTCCACTATCAGCCAGATTGCGGAGAGACGAGCGGCGGAACGAGCTCGAGAGGCCAAAGAGAAGGGTCCCAAAAAGTCGGGAGATCAGATTATTGAAGTGATCCCAGAACACCCAATTACGCTCACCGCTGTTGCTGACGATGATGGGTTGCTGGCTCTGTCGACTGAAGCTGCGAATGCCATGACACGCGGCATGCACGATGAGGGCAGAAGGGCATTTATGAAAGCTTCGATGAAGGGCCGGCGATTCGGTGTAAACGCGTCCAGTACGAGCCTGTCGCTGCCTCCGGAATTCGAGCGCAAAGATCGTGCAATTGTCCAGAGGGATGCTTCGGCAACGTCAAGTGGCGAGGCGGATGAACAGCCAGTGGCAGCGACGAGAATGTTGCTCCTTCGCGTGAAACGACCTCCGGGCGCTCGCATCAAGTTCAGTGATCCTGCGCTGCACATTCTGGAACTCCATGACAAGCAGGGAGAGATCAAGCTACCAAGGAAGGCCACATCCGGAGCTTCAAATGCTGCGGCCGTTGTTGCCTTTGGCACACCTGAATCGAAGCGGGAGGGATTGTACGTTTCCATAGAAGTGGATGCCGGAACGGAAGGGGAATTGGAAACGCTTCTGCGGGAACTGCAGAAACAGGATGAAGCAGCCATTGCAGCGAAGCCTCTTGTGGAGCAGAGAAAGCATGCTGCTACAGAGCGGTGGCAGAAGACACTCCTCAACAATGTCGTCGCCCTGCGAAATGTATACAAAGACGCAGACATTGTGCTGCCTCAGCACGGGGTGGATGAGCCAAAAACGAAGTCAGAAAGGCAATTGGCTTCAGGGAAGGGGAACTCCGTCTTTCTCTCCACCGTCACTGAATCGCTACTGACCGGAAGAATACGAACGCCACACCGAGAAGTGCCTACGGCATCGATAACACTCTCACTTTTTGGTTTTATGCAGAGCGTTGCCGGGAAGGGAAAGATTGGCGAACTACAGCCTTCGAAAAGAGCGCGACAGGCTGCTCAGAGAGCATGCGCCATTATTGCCGATGCTTCTGACAAAGGAGGCGGTGAAAAAGTCGGAGTGGTCGAGAAAATGCTCTCTCCGCAAGAGTTGCTCAAGAGGCTCACAAAACCTGATACCCCGCGATTACAGAAAGAAGCCGCATTCCAGAAGGCCGTCGACGCTTTGCCGAGTTTGCTGAGCTCGGCGCCGAGTTATCAGCACAATACGGAAGAGTGGGGTCCCTATCATCATATGCTGCAGCAGATTGGCACGGCAGTGTATTCCTCTGAACAGTTTCAGGAGGCTCAGAAGGCGGATCAGGATAAGATTAAGAGCCGAGTGCAGCCCGTGATCGACAAAGCACGACAGAGAGCAGGCGAGCCCCCTTCGGAGAGTATGGGTGGAAAGCAGTTGATGTGGTAAATCATCAGTCGTGCATGTCGAGTCAGTAAGAGCCTAACCCAAAACACTGCGTATATCAGCCGGAACGCGCTAGCGTCCGGTTTGTCCGACGATTGCTGCAACCGTGGGCTTAGCGCCCTGCGGCTGATGAATCGGGTCAGGCTGCCGTCAATGCAATCAGCACGTGGTGGAATCGGTGAAACTACCTTCTGTGGAAGTCGCGTGTTCGGTCCTCGTCTGACAGTTCAGGCGGTCTAGGGGCGGACAGATCGAGCTTCCCAACGGCGCCGAGCACCGTATTCTCGCGGGCCCTGTTTCGGGTTCCGACGTAGATCAGGTGCCAGGTATCGCCGATGACGATAGACGTGGGAGTCTCCAACTCCTCGGCATCGTAGGATCCAGGTGGCCCGTTGCCCAGGATCTTGCGGCCCTGGCGTGTTAACGCTTTGCCGTCGCTGCCCAGGAAAATTTCGTGAAGTTCCAGCACACGAGGTCGGCCGCCCGACGATCGATGGCCCAGCGAGCAGATGGCGACGAACTCACCGCCACCGAGGTCGGTGATGGTGTTGGGATCGATAGAACGACGCCGGATGATTTGGTCGCCGTCGACCGCGTGGCCCTCGATCGCGTCGAACACCTGCAGCTTGTCCCACTGGATCGCATCGTTCGACGCCCACATTGCGCCGTGGAAATCGTCGCCGCCGCCGTGGAGCGAATAGCCGACGTATTTGTAGTCCAAGTCGGGGAACGGGTTCGGCCGCCAGCGGAGATATCCTGTGTGTCCATCCCCGACTTCCTGTCGCGGATGGTAGTCGAGGATCACGGAATCGTTCTTGCCATTAATCCGAGTGAAGTTCACGCCGTCTGGAGATGTGGCCAGCAAGGTCGATTGGTTATGCCCCGCGGCCACGTTGTGGTAGGTCATGTAGACCGTACCGTCGATCACGTTCGCATGCGGCGTCTCGGTCTGGCGGCCTTGCACACTGTCGAAGAAGATCGGGTTACCGGCGGGCTTCTCCGGGAGGTAGTCGAACTCGCCATCTGCGACCGCTTGGTCGTATGACTTCCAGCTATTGGCGTCCGTGGGGTCGCCGTCGGCCACGTACAACCAGACTCCCCCTTTGCCTCGGTCGTGATCTGTAGAGAAGTACAACGCGTACTCGTACGGAAACCGATCGACCTGATCCATTTTCGCCAAACACGTGTAATATGGTCCCGGTCCTGGCATGCCAACCGGCCGCGAGATGAGCTTGCCGCGCTTCTTGAAAGAGAAGTGAGTGTGCTGGCGATCCCCTTCGCGAACTTCTCGCACCTCGGCGCCGACAGCAAGCCCGACTGCGACTACCCAGGCCAGAATCGAGATGACGGTGGTCCTGCTCACTATGGTTCTCCTCAGTGCTTGTTTGTTATCGCGGTGCCGAACGTGCGTTTGATAGCTTCTAAGCGAGCCGTACCGGTTTGCTCTTCGGACAACAGGTAACATCCTTCGGTCCATTAGTTCCAGGCGTTCAGCAGCACGGCGAATGGCTGGCGCGGGTCCTGCTCGATGTGCGCAGCGGCATCGCTCAAAAGCTGCTCGAATCGTTCGGGGGTATTGCCGACCACGAGGTGGCAATAGGGGTAGGCATGCCGATTCGCCCACGGCGAAATCGGGAAAGGCCACGGGACATCCTGGCGGCAGCGGGGAGTGGCGTCCCAGCCGACAGTCACGACGGGCAGGTTGACCAGCGGCGCTGTGCCCATCTTCTGCCAATGATTGCGGTGGGCTTGCATGACGTCCTCGTAACTTACGGTGAGATCGGGACGTACTTTGTCATGAGCAAGGACCGTTGTATTTACTCGTGCTGCGAAACCCGGCTTCCTTGACCACGGCCGCGTCCTCCGCGCGCGACACCATCCCGTTCCAGTGCATCGGCGGCAGATTCGCCTTGCCCAGTCGGCTGTCGACCTTCTCCAGCAGCTTGCGGGTTTGAAGCGGACCTCCAAGCTCCTCCACGAATCGCGTCGCCTGATAAACGCTGAAAAACAGGCGGCCGTCGACTCGCCAGTGGTTGGGCTGGCAGAAGTAGTGCTCGATGCAGTATTCAATGACACGCTCAAGATCACGCGGCGAGTGTCGCGATGGCAACCAGACGTTTCGCTCCTTGTTGAAGTCCGGGCAGAACTGATCCTTCCGGTCATGATTGGCCCACATCAGGGCGAACTTCATGCGATCGCGATTTTCGGCGCGGAGAAAACCGTTCACCAACGCCTCCTGCATGTTCCTCACGCCGCTGTACCAGTACCAGTCGAATAGGAAAACGTCGATCCCGTGGTCGGCGGCAAGGTCGATCTCGCGAGCCGACCACTTCGGATCGCTTTCGTCGAAGTAGCCCCACGTGGGCTTCAGAGACCATTCACATCAGTAAGCATCACCGCAGCTTTTCCTGGCTGGATGGAAAAGGCCGAGCGACCGACATCACGATCTATCATCTGTAGCACGACTGCGGCTGACTCGGGATAGCAGTGTTTCATCGGAAGTTCGAGTCAAATCGTCGATTACTCCCGAACGTAATGCGGCGTGATGTCGTGTTCGACCGGCCACGATGCTCGTAGATCATCTTCGTACAAGCCGATTTCCTGGAAGGGAATGGGTCTGAAGCCGAATCGGTCGTAGATAGGTGAGTTTTCGGGTAACGTAAAATTGCGTTTTGCCGAATCTTCGAAACCAGGATCGCCGACGAATACGTGGTTGTCCATCAGCTCGTTGACTCCGCGGTCGCGAGCGCTGAAGTCGCCGCAGTCAATCGCCAGGTTTCGTCGGATGAAATTGCGATCTGGATTCTCGGCCACGTTCGCCAAGTCGGGATAGCGGGTGCTGTGCGGCGGTGCCGTGATGTCTACACCGCCTCGGCTCACGGCCGCCTTGATGCTGTCGCGGGCCAGCCGTTCCAGCCAGCGCGCGTTGCCCCACGGCGAGAAGCTCAACGCGTACTTGCAATCGATGAACAGATTGTTGTCGACCACATTGTCCTTGCCGCCGTGGATCTGGACGCCGCCGAATCGTCCGCCGGCGCTTCGGTAGAATACGTTTCCGTAGACGTGTACAGCGCTGATGAAATCGTCCAATCGGATACCGGCCTGGCCGGCAACGTCGTGCCCGCTGCCGATGTGGTGCCAGAAGTTGAACCTAATCACGTTGCCCCGATAGGCCGGGTTGCCAAACATGTCGATGCCGGCCTGATCGTCGAATTCGTAGACCACACTGTGGATCTCGTTGTACTCGATCGAGTGCTCGTAGCCTTCAACTCGCATGCCGTGATGCGGCGAGTCGTGGAATAGACTATGCGCTATGCGGTTGCCAACTCCGTCCAGGTGCACGGCCGGTGCATAGACGCGGTCGATTCGGCTGAAGTCGTGCACATGGCAGTTTTCGACAAAATGTCCACCGGGAGTAAGCGTCTTGCGGTCGCCTCCGGCTACGCGCAGCCCGCCGGCACCGACCGTGTGAATATCGCAACCCAACACGCCGTGGCCCGTACCGCCTTGGACGATCACGCCGTTTGTGCCCAGTTGCCGAAACGTGCAGCCTGCCAGCAGATTGCGAGTGCCGCCAACAAGCACCGCACCTTCGGCGCGTCCAAGCTCGAATACCAGGCCACGAAGCGACACATGATTTACGTCTCTCATGATGACAAACGGCTTGTCGAATATCGGGAATTGCGCAACTGGATCGTGTTCGCCGTCCGGAGGGTACAAATAGACGATTCCTGTTTTGCGGTCCAAATACCACTCACCCGGCTCGTCCAATTCTTCCAGCAGGTTGAAGTAGTTGTATGGCTGGCCTTCTCGATAGCCGTACGAGGTTCTGTGTTCCGTGCTGATGCGTCGTCGTTCTCGGTCGATCGCGGCGATACGCACAGTACGGCCTGCCCACAGATGTCCCCAGGCGCCAAACATCCAGATGTCGTCGGCTGCCGTCCACCGGTTAGGACGATCGCCGTCATATTCGAACTCGCCCGGCTGCCCCGAATCTTCGCCTCTGAAGCGCCCTTTGTGCACGCGGCCTACTTTGACAGAACCCTCGTTGGGCCACCGAGCAAGCTGCATGGATCGGCCTCCCACGTACAAGTCCACCCAGGGATTTGTCGGATAGCCGGAGAAGCCGTAGCCGCGCTGCAGGAGAGTGCCGTAGTCGTTGACGCCTTTCTTCTGCAAGTCAAACTGCAGGACTTTGTCGCGACTTTTGGCAGGCAACCGATTGAGTGCTGCTCCGTCCGTCACGGGTTGGAAGCCCTCCAGCCGCGCGCCGCCACTAAAGATCGGCTTCTCGCCGGGAAATGCGTGATAGACAATAGGAGCTTCTGCCGTGCCCGAGTCGATCTCGTTCAGTTCGAAAGTCTGGCGGGTGGGGTATGCACCGCCATGCACAAAGACCGCGATTCCTCCCGAGGGTAATCCTCGCTCTGACTTCATCTCGCGGATGGCGTCGCGTGCCCGTTGCAGGCAGGCAAGGGGTTTCTCGCGAGTACCGGGATCGTCGTCGTTTCCGTTGGGGGCTACGTAGAACGTCGCACCCGGTTTGGGCAGAGACAGGATTTTGACACGCGAGGCAGCAGGGTCTCGAGCCGCAAGTCCGCGCGCCATCCGCTGCATTTCGTGCATCCGTTGCTCGGCCTCCCATCGTTGATGTGAGGGAATGTCCGGGCGCTTCGCAACTTTGGCGAAAACTGCCGATGCCTGCGTATGCGCTTCTTCTCGAACGTACGTGTGAGCGAAACACAACGCTGCGTTTCCGCGATACTCGGGTGGCAGATCCGCGTCGCTGGCGATTTCTGAATACGCCGCGCGAGCGGCTGGGTAGTCTTTGGCAATAAGGTACGTGTGAGCGATTTGCAGACGCACGTCGAGGGCATCGCGGGTTGGCAATTCGGACGCCTTCAACACAGCTTCGTATTGCTCGCGAGCCGGAATGGCTTTCCCTTCGCGCAGGTAGCACTCAGCCAAGCAGAGTCGAACAGTGATCTTGTACTGCGGCGACAGATCATCCAGTTCCAACAGACGCTCGTACACGCCCGTCGAAGCCGCTGCGTGGATGGTTCGCGTGCTCGCTGGCAGGCACAGCCGAATTGCGGTTTCGCGTAGCGATTCAGGCGAGTCGGCATCATCGGCCAGAGTCGCATACTGCGCGACGGCTTCCTTGGTCTTCTTCCTTTTCCGCAACGTGTGAGCCAAGGCCAGACGAGCAACCGCGCGGTATTCGACTGGAGTGCCTTCGATCTCCAACAACTTTGCGAACTGGCCGCCCGCTCCACTCCAATCTTGATCGGCAATCGCTGCAGTGGCAGTCATATATGCCAGCTTGACGTTCTCCGGCAGGTCTTGTTTCCGAAAGGCGTGACACAGGATGTTCTCTGGCGAAAGTGCTTTTTTGAAAACGGCAACCTCGTCCACATCCATTTGGATGGACCCAATTCCGGCTCCCGCGAGGCCAAGCTTGAACGGAGCAGCCGGCTCCGAATAGTCCCCTTCGTATGCGACGGCTACCATCAGGATGCCGTTCAGATACAGCCGCAATTCACGTCGGTCCCATGTGGCCGCCAAGTGATGCCACACGCCATCCGGACACGGATCGCTGGCCGTCATACCAAAGGCGCTGCTTGGTTTGGGCCGGCCTATCTCGAAACGGAGATGTCTTGACGGATAGTCCGCCCAAACGCGCAGTCCGTTCCAATACCCATCGCCTTGGGCAAACAGCATACCGTTAGTCCGGCCGTTGCCGAGGTGGGCCCCTTGACCGTGTTTGCGAAAACGAATCTCGACCGTGAAGCCGCTGTCCGCGACTTCAAACGGTTTGCCCTGAAAGTACCCTTTATCCAAACGCACTGCTGTGGTGCCGGCGCTGAATCCTTGGACCAGTTGCAGTGGCTCGTTCGCAACGTAGGTCAACGGTTCGGTGTCACCAGCGACGTTCTCGGCCACTGGATTCTCGACCGTGGTGGAGTCGAACGTGTAGTGGCGCACGATATTGGGATGGTTCTTCAACGCGGCACAATGCCGTCGCCAAGCGTCGGCATCGCGAGCAGCCTTGGATTCCGCACATGACGCAGTCGACCGCACGTTCAGACCGTGATTCGCCAACATTGCGACGAACATACAGACTATGAGGATTCTCGATGTAGCATTGTGCATGAATGGCAGCCTTTCTTGAAAGATGCTTCTGCTGCTGAAATCAACTGGGGATCGGTAGGGAACGGGCGTGCTCCCGGAACTGAGCGGGTGGTCAATCGGCTGGAGGGTCTTTCACCGCTCGGAAGGCGAAATACGCCGGTGCCCACGTCTTACTGCGAACTCGGACTTGCCCGTTGTAACAGATCATTTAGGCGCGCTCGCTATCGATTTCGGTTCCGGTCCACCAATAGATAACGTGCGAGTGAATGTTCCACAGCGGCGTTTCTTTGTCGGGCTTCATGTCGTACTTCGGAAACGCCGACTTGCCATCCCATTCGCCGCCGCAGTGTTTGCCGTGGCGATGCATCGAGCGCACAGCTTCGTCGGCAGTGGGGAGTCGCCAGATATCCAATGGCTCGTCGGCCAGGCTAAGGCCGTCTTCGGAGAGGTGTCGGCACCGCCGAACGGCTTCATCCCACTCGATTCCTTCACGAGGCCAGCCCGGACCTTCTGGAGCCCACACGAGCGTCACACCATTCCCTTCCACGACGCGCGCTCCGAAATCGCCGTCGTTGGTGCGCCCGACCACGAGAATCCGCCAAGCTGGTTCCGCGCCGGACACAATGAACGTGAGTACCGTCGTGCCAATCAACACGGCAAAAGCCCATTTGCGTGGCTGCGGCCGACCAAACCAATAGGCGAGCGTGATCAGGACCAGCGGCACCACAACAAGTCTCGTGATCGTGCCGGTGAAGCCGAAGAACCAAACAGCAAGCACGCCTAGCCCCGCGTGGAGGGCAGCTCCAACCCGTGGCCACGCAATTGAGACCGACGCCAACGCCGAGAAGGCCAGCATGAAACTGAGGTACTGAACGAACATGAATGCCAGGTTGGACCAAATCGACTCATAGTGCCAACCTTCGTGGAAGTTCTCGATGATGCCCCAGAACGCCCAGAAGCATGTTATCGCCGTAGAGGCCAGCACGGCTATCCAACCGATGATGCGCGCTGCTCGCGTGGGTGAAGGAGTAGTCACGACAAGCAACCTCCACGATAGCCGAAGTATGACGGCAGGATTGGCACCTCAACGGCGACGGACGTAGGCCAGAGACGGCAGGCGAGGCGCTTGCCGAATCGGAATATGCCATTTTCGTTCCAACACGGCAAGAACCCTGAGGACTCGTCGGGCGCAAAACGTGTCATCAGACGACCGGTTTCCACGGTCGGCACGCAGAGTTGGGATCAAGCGCAACTGCATCAGGTCACATTGTCATGTGTCACGAACGGTGTTGCCCCGGATGACACATGTCACGCCCTCCTGATGCACTTCGGGACTGACAGGTCAGGGTAAGCGTGCGCCAGATCCATACTTGACGGGTTGTCTAGTCTGGAGTGGTTGGATCAATCACTCGATTGGAGGCGACATGAATGGAACGCCCACAGAGCGGCCGGGACGAGTTCCGGGAGTGGCAAGAGCGGCTGAAGCGATTCGAAGCGAGTGGGTTGTCGATCGACGCG
>CAZUAH010000176.1:0-24731 GCA_964617665.1 uncultured Pirellulaceae bacterium | reverse complement strand
TTCCGCGGCACAATCGAGAATGCCGCAGCCCCCGCCGCCGAACCCTGCAGGAATCGTCGACGAGTCATTCCGTTTTTCGATTCTTTCATCATCAAACCTCCTCGTTGATTTGAGAAAGCGTCACCTCCTTAGCGCAACGCCATCAGCTTATCCGAGTCAGAAGCGGTTTGCACGCGTCTGCGACAGTTTTTTCCCAGAACCGCCTTGCCAAGGACGATGATGGCGAGCCATTGGTGCGAATCTGCAACCTCGAGCTGATTCGTCGCACCGGAGGTCGCTCGGACGCTTCGATCTGATTTGGATCCCCTTCATCACAGAGAGGCCAACCTGCGCTCGTATGCCATTGCCAATGGCAGCGGGCCCTTCTTTGAATTAGAATAGTGTCGTGCAAATTGGCCCGCATCAACATACAGAAAGGAATTCACCATGCTCGTTCGTCTTGCCTTCGTAGCGTCAGTATTTTGTGGCTTTTCGCACTTTGCGTTGGCAAATGCGGCTGAGTGCGCGACAGAGAAACCGGACGCGTCGTGCAACGCCTGCGATGCGGCGAAGATAACAGTAAAGGAATTTGACAAGGTAGAAGTGCAGAAGTACGACTGGGGCTGGATTCGCTGGCTGATGAATTCGCAGCTCGATCCCAAATCCGAGATGACGTTCGGTATCGTGTACGTCAAGCCCAACCAGAGCAACCCAATCCACATACACCCCAATTGCGAGGAATGCCTGCACGTGTTGTCCGGATCGTGCGAGCATCTTCTGGGCGACAAGTGGATCAAGCTGAAGAAGGGCGATACGCTCCGGATTCCCTTAGGTGTCCGCCACGCAGCGCGAACCGGTGACGAGTCGTGCCGTGCGGTGATCGTTTACGACACGGGTGACCGGCAGTTCGAACCGGTTGGCGAGGACACAGAGTAGACAAACGATTTCGGGCCTGCAAAAGGAGCCGATGATGAAGGGTGTGTATCAGACGATCGCGTTAACGGGCTTGGTGATTGCCGCATCGTTGCTCGGCCAACTTGGCATGGTTCAGGCTGCCCAGTTCCGCGCGGGTGATAAGGTGACCGTCGAAGCAAACGAGCTCATCGGCGATGATCTATACGTTTTTTGCGACGAGTTGATTGTAGATGGCACGGTCCAGGGCGATTTGGTCGTGTTTGCGCGACAGATCACCGTGAACGGCCTAGTGGTTGGCGACTTGGTTGCCGCGGGCCATACGGTGGTACTGAACGGTGCCGTAGGCGACGACCTCCGCATGGCTGGCGAGGTGTTGAAACTCGCAACGAATTCAGAAGTCGCGGACGACGTCATTGCGGCTGGATTCAGCGTCGAAGCAGAGGATGACAGCACGGTAGACGGCGGCTTCTATTACGCAGGTTGCCAGGCAAGATTCGCCGGTTCTGTTGGCAAAGGAATCACAGCGACGTTGTCGAACTGCGAATTGAGCGGAACGGTTCTTGGTGATGTTCGATTGGGCTTGGATCCAGACGAGAACGCGTCACAGACTCGAAAATTTCGTCCCCAACCACCCGTAGCGATGCCAGCCGTTCCACCCGGTTTGACCGTCGCATCGTCGACCGTGATCGACGGCGTGCTGTCCTACCGATCACGCGTCAAAGGCAAGATTGATGAAGGAGCTTCCATCGCCGGCGGCGTCGAATACGCACCCCATATCGTATCGGCAACGCCTAAGGCGGAGCCGACGACGATGGATAAGGCCCTGACACTAGCTCGCGAGTTTGCTTGCTTGGCCATTATTGGCTTGTGCATTCTCGTGATCATGCCGCGTTGGTCACAAGGGCTGGCCGAGTCCGTTAGAACTAAGCCGCTGGCGAGTCTGGGAAGCGGCCTGTTGGGAATCGTGTTCTTTGCCGTCTCGTTGATCCTATTGGTAGTGCTGGTCGTTGCGCTGATGTTTGCGTTTTCACTGCTGACGCTTGACGAGATGGTCCCCGTGGTGCTGACTGCGGGCGTATTGACCCTGATTGGCTCTGTGGCGGGATTCTGGTTCTTTGCGTCCTACATCGCACAGATCATGGTGAGCCTCGCTCTTGGCCGATTCATGCTCTTTGCCGGCAAGACACAGCGCCGCATTCTCCCCTTCCTCGTGGGACTGGTCGTCGTGGTGATTCTGCTGAACCAGCATCAGCTGACCAACCTACCGTACACCGGTCTGATCACGAACGCGATTGTCATTGTTCTCGGATTTGGTGGCTTGATCCTCTGGTTCGTCAGTTCCAGGACCCGCCGCGCGGAAGAATAGCGCTAGCGAGCAAATACAGGCGAGACGAAGTCAAGGCTGGGGCGATGCGGATCCTTCAACACTGCTTGCGAGCAAGCAGTGCCACGTCTGTTACGGTTCCTTCTTCGCGAATTTGAACCCTGGCATGTCAGCAGTCGGGTTGGCCAGCATCAATTGCTTGCCGGTCTCGATCGCCTTCAGCATGCGTTGGTAGTCCGCGTCCGCAGTGTCGGCGAAAAGTAGCTTGGGTGGCTCGTCCGATGCTGTCGAAATGCCGCGTCCACCAGCCTTATCGGATAAGTGAGCTGTGAGCGCCGGGCTGTGATTCGGATTAGAGAAGTTGATCCATGCCAAACGACCGTCCCAGATCTCGGCGTGGTTATTCGGATGCGGGAGGGCTCCGTGACAGGACTGGCAGCGGCGGTTGTATGCGCCGAGGAAATCCTGGGCAAACCAAGCGGATTCCTTTCCCGTGTTGGCATCCGTACACAAGTCGCGGCGCCCGGGCGAACGAGGCCTGCTGTGTGCGTACGTGCCGTAGTAGGGCACGTTGGCGTCGATCCACAAATAGATGCGCCGGCGATCCTCCAGCGGAATCTCCTGTTCGCAATGGTCTGTGTCGACGTACTCCAAGAGACGGCTGGCGTGAGATCCAGTCCACAATGGCTGATTCACGGCGGTGGGCGTTCGCAGCAACCAGTAGAAATGGACCAGCGGCTTCTCCTTATTCCGTTCCGTGGCAAGCATCTCGCCAGTGGCCATGTCGTGCTGGCGATACGATCGACTGCGGCCCAGCAGATTGTCGTAGGCCATGTTGAAAAGCCGCGTCTTGTCGCCTGTCAATAGCAGGCCACCATCTGGATTCGATCCGCTGTGGCAGCTGACGCAGTATTTGTCGAGCACCGGCTGAACTACCGTTGGAAAATCAACGATGCCGTCGTTCAGCCATTCACGCGATTCAGGCTCTCTTGGCGGGTGATTCGCAGCCAGCGGCAACTGATGAATTGGCGGCGTCTCGGAACGCGGCTCATGACACCCGACACAAGTGACCGTCTGGCCGGGCATGACTTGCGAGCCTGAAGTCATCCGCTGCAATTCACGCCCCTCTGCATCCAGTACTTGGAAGTAGATCTCGCGCAACGCCGGCACCTTGAAGTATGCCGATCCGTCCTCGGCCAACGGCACTGTTCCCCAAGATCGCTTGGCGTAGTACGTGGCGTAGCTCATCACTGGCGACTGATCGAACGCGCGCGAGACGAGGTCTTCCGTCTTGCGGACCTGTTCCATGATACGAAGGGATTTCGCTCGGCCGCGTTCGATTCCGTCCAACCCGCGATACGCGTCCACCAGCAGATAGGTACCCCACTGCGTATCTTCATTATCCCCTTGCACGGGAATGACCTGCGGTATCGCCATGGGGCGCAACGGCAACGGGTTGTAGCAGCCAGACTCGGGATCTTCGCATAGCAGTCTCTTGTTGCCGTACACATCCAGAAGGAAGATGCGAAACTTCTGCGCCTTGCCACCATGCGAGACCAGGAAAAGGGAATCGCCCAACGGGAAGGGGTCGCGATACGACCATTGAAAAGAGCGGTCGCCAATCTCGGGAAACTCCTTGGTGATCCAAGCGAATCCCTTTCCGCGCGGCGCCTCAAGCCCCGCGCGGTTGGTGATCAGCCCGATCGCGCCGTGCGGCCAGCCATGGTGCGGAGCAAACGTGGCCACGACCACGTCGCTGCGTTCGGGCAACGGCCGTGCTTGCCAAAACGTGCCCACGTCGCGAATCGTGTTGCCGAAATACAGTTGGAAAGCCGTACCGTCCGGATTCTGCGTCCACAGGCTCTGACGATACGTCAAATCGCGGTCGATGTACTCCCATCGCGTGAAAAGCAGGCGTCCATCTGGCAACATCTGCGGGCTAAAATCGGCAAGCGTGTTCATACTGACGCAACGGACGTTGCTGCCATCGGACGCCATGCGGTAGAGGTTCGACGCGGGACCGGGTTGACAGAGCGTGTATCCGCCCCGACGCGTCGAGACGAACACGATGTCGCCATCCGGCAACTCAGTCGGGCTAATGTCATAAAACGGTCCATCAGTCAATTGGCACAGGTCCCTACCGTCCGTGCCAATCCGATAGATGTGCCAATATTTCTCGCCTTTGCTCCGATGCGAAAACAGCAACGTCTGCGCGTCGAAGGACACGTTCATGTCGAAAATGCAGCCATCCGGGTCGCGGAAAATCGTCCGGGGCGGTTCGTTCGGCTTGGCCGGATCGAATATGCGGATGCTGCATCCGGGACGACTCGACTGGCTTTGCCAAATGGCACAACTGATTGTGTTGGGGCGGCTCAGTGCGTGTCGAGTGAAAAACGCGATGGGTGGAAGACGGGCCTCGGTCAGTAACTCGTTGGCGCGATCAAGTCCTTCGTTCTTCCGAAATGGTAACGTGTGCGTCCGTCCTTCAATCTTGACCCACAGATTCCGGTATCGCGCCTCTCGCTGCCAGGGACGCAGCCCCACGGTGCCCGCTGGCAGCGATTTCGTTCCGTCGTCGTGACGTAGGATGCTCTTGCCGTCGACCAACACCTCGATTGAAGTCTCGCCAAGCTTGGCCACCAGCGAGATCCACTGGCCCACGGGCACGCGGCAGGGCACATCGCGGATCAATTCGAAGTTGTGCCGATGGCGGCCGAGGCGAAGGATTTGATGCCGCGCATCCAGCGCAATTTCGTATCCAATGAACTTGTCGGCTCCCACGCCGGATTCACTCACACGAGCAATCAGTGCCGCGTTGCCATCGCGATCGTCGGTCAGAAAAACCTCGACGCCCACTTCGCCCACCGTGAACGCAGACGAATCGCACACTAGTTTTGGGCCAGGTCCTGCACTAGCCCACAACTCGCCGTTCGTCACCTTCCACGTTCCACCGTGCGCGGTGAAGCCTTCCACTGGTTCCACAAAGCGTCGAAAAGACGATGCGATTTGCGCCGGGCCAATTGGCCCACGACTCGTTGAGTGCTGCGCACGAACCGAGGCTGAGTTAAAGAGCAGTAGAACGCCGGCAAGCGCAAGAAGTCGGCCTCGGCCAATGACTCCGATAGCCGCAGATTCGGGAGGGCGAAGCTCCCGCTGAGCCAGCATCACCCCACGACTTCGCGGCTCGGCAGGAGCCTCGCCCTCCCGTCCCCCGACGAAGCCGGATATTGAGGGCCACCGGCGGTCTTCATGGCACCGCTTCATTGGCCTCACCATCATCCATGCGTGATAGGCATCGGCCGTGATCGCCTCCAACCCAGCTACGTCGCCGGTTTGCCGAAAATCTCGACTTCGACGTAGTGGTTTAGATCGTTGGCCGTATTCCCCTGGCTGTACAATCGCACAAAGCGGCCCTTTGCGCCTTTGCCGTCGATCAGCCTGCCCATGTTCGTCTCGATATACGGCCGCGCCTTGCCGATTCCCATGCGAGCTGAGTTGTCTTGGTCGTTGCTGTAGATCGTCTTCACGCTCTTCGTGAACTTCTCGTCATCTGCTACCTGTACGATCACGTCGTTATAGCTGCGGGCCTCGCGGAAGAAACGCCACACGAAGATTGCATAAATGGTACTAGGCTTCTCCAGATCAATCTGGACCCACTGCAGCATGGGGCCAAGTTCCACGTAACTGTCCTCGGTCCCTTCCTTACTGCCGTCGGTGACGTACACCAACTCGCCGAGCACGGGATTCGCATCGCTGGACGTCACCTTCTTCTTCAACGCCAAGTTGACCGTCCCCTTGGGTACCATGAACTCAGGCCGCTTGCCCTTCGGCAGCTTCTCCAAGTTGGGGAACAACATGGACAGGACGTCAGGCGGAGTCCCAACAAGAACCTCTTCCGGTATTTCCGTCTTGAGCGGTACCTTCTCCTCTTCGGCGAATGTCCAAGATGCTACGCAAGCAACGATCATCAGCGACGTAATCACGCGGGCCATCTACGATTCCTCCCTTCGAACGAACGATATGGTTTTCTTCTGAGTACAATTGCAGTGTAATCAAGCACGGACGCAAACGCTACGGGCCGGTGCGGATTATGCTACCGCCGGTTTGCGGTGTCCTCGTTTAACCCGGAGCCGGTAGGTGACGGTTGTCATTGTGAGCGGCTCGATTCGCTACGGCCATCGCCTTCCGGCTTCGGGTTAAACGACAAATGTGGCACTTGACCTCTACGCAACAGGCGGACGATACTGGGCCAACTGGGTGGCTGTTCAATAGAAAGCTCACGGAGCGCTGGCCAAGTGTGGAATCGACTCATCTTCGACGTCGCGTTGCTGGTGGTGACCCTCGGTGCACTCACGTTCCGATTACCCAAGCTTGCCGATCGTTCGATGCACGCGGACGAGGCCGTGCAGGCGGCACGGTTCCGCGAGCTTTGGCAGGACGGGCAGTACCGGTACGATCCCAACGAGTTCCACGGTCCGACGCTCACCTATGCCACGTTGCCCGTACCATTGCTCAAAGGCCAAGAGAGCTTCGCCGAGACCAATGAAACGACGTACCGTATCGTGCCCGTCGTGTTCGGTGCGGGCTTGGTGTTGTTGCTCTGCCTGTTAAGCGACGGTCTGGGACGAGCGGCGACAGTATGCGTTGGGGTGTTGACGGCCATATCGCCGGCAATGGTCTTCTTCAGTCGGTACTACATCCACGAGACGTTGTTTGTCTTCTTCACGCTCGCGGCGGTCGCCGCCGGATGGCGATACGCCTGCAGCCAAAGACTTGTTTGGTGTCTGATCGCCGGTGGGTGTTTGGGCCTGCTGCAGGCGACAAAGGAAACCAGCGTTATCGTCTTTTTTTCCATGGGCGTCGGGATTCTGCTCACGTTGCTTTTCGCGTGGGTGCTGCGTAGGTGCTCTTCCGCTCGTGTTGATGAGACTTCAGAAGACGGGATGGCGAGGCTCCTGCCGAGCCGGAATGATGCGCCAAATGCGGCTCAGCAGGAGCTTCGCCCTCCCAAAGCCAAAGCCGGTTTGGTGTGCGAGACAACACTTGGCGAACATCGCTCGACGCTCACTAGGCATATGGTCTTGGGGGTTGCCGTGGCCGTTCTCGTAACCGTGACGCTTCTGTCTTCATTCTTCACAAACTCTCGAGGCCCCGTCGACGGTGTGCTTTCGTATCTTCCGTGGCTCGGACGGGCCGGAGGGGCGTCACCCCACATACATCCCTTCTATCACTACCTGCATATTCTTGCCTATTGGCGAATAGGCGATGGCCCTGTGTGGTCCGAGGCACTTGTCCTGGAGCTGGCCCTTCTGGGATTTGTAGCCGCGTTCCTTCCGGAGAGAATGGGACTTCTGCGCGGCGCAAGTGTGTCGTTTGTGCGATGGATCGGCTTCTACACCGTGCTGCTCACGGCGGTTTACACCTGTATCCCCTACAAAACGCCCTGGTGTCTGCTGGGCTTCCTTCACGGGATGATTTTATTGGCGGGTGTCGGTGCGGTGGCACTGATTCGCGCCATGCGAATACTGCCAATCCAGGTCGGGATGTCGATCGTCTTGCTGGGCGCAGCAGGTCACCTCGGCTGGCAATCGTATTGTATGAGTTACGTCTACCACGAGGATCCCCAGAACCCGTACGTCTACGCCCACACGATGCCCGACGTCCAGCGATTGGCGGACGACATCGAGCAGTTGGCCAAGGCGTCGCCCGACGGGAATGACGTGCTGGTCAAAGTGATCTGGGATGAGGAGGGCTACTATTGGCCCTTGCCCTGGTATCTTCGACAATTCGAAAGCGTCGGCTACTGGACGCAATTGCCTGATGACCCAAGCGCGCCGATCGTGATATCGTTATCAGAACTCGACGAGGCTCTAACCGAACGCCTCGACGATACGCACCTGATGACCTCCTTCTATGCCCTGCGCCCAAACGTGCTCGCGCAAGTCTGGGTACGAATGGATCTCTGGGAAGCCCACCTTCGACGACTCGGCCGGCTGTAACCCGGATTGTTCGCAAGTTCGTAGGCCGGACCGAGCAAACGCCGTTCGTGCCGGAGCTGCGGTCGCTCTTCCTAGATTCCTCCGTACACGACTTGTCAAGCAGCCTCGATTGCGTTTGCGCTGTTCCGGCAATACCCTGTGCGACCTTGATCCGGCCTACGTGCTGCTGCATTTCGCACAGTTGCGGGGGGGGGGGGCGCGGGCCCCCCCCCCCCCCGGCCGCCTACTTCCGAGGTTTATGCCACGGCACCCACGACGGATAGGTGTCCTCGTGCGGAAGTCGATGCTTCGGCCTTGGCTGCGGTGCCACGGCCATGTTGTAGAAGATGTACAAGCCGCCTTTGCCGGCGATGACAATGTCGTTGTCGCCGTCGGCATCCATATCAGCGATATTCAGCTTCATGCCGACTGCGGGAACGAAGTTCGGCGCGGGGTTCCGGCGGGTCTCGTCATCCTCCAACTTCGGCAAGTGGTTAAATGCCAAGATGTGCCGCTCGAACTCGCCGCCCTTGATGTCGTACCAAAACGCGAACATCGGTTCGTAGCAGCTCACGTCACGGCCGTGGTGAGCAAACAGCCGTTTTCCGGTGACAAGATCCGGTTTGCCGTCTCCGTTCAGATCGTCCATAGCCATCGTATGGAATTGGCCGAAGTCGGTTTCTGCCCAGTGTTGCTCGAAGGTGCGTTTTCCGTCCTGCACCTTCTGTTCCAGCCACGCGAGGCCGTATGTGTGAGCGGCACCGACGATGATGTCGTTCTTTCCATCCTCGTTCACGTCGTAAACGAGGACCGGATGCGAAGCCGCTGCATAACTCTGTTTGACCTTGAACGTGTACTCCGCGTGGAACGGCCATTCGCCGGCAGTCGCATTCTTTGGCTGTTCGTACCAGCCGGTGGGCGTAGCGATATCCACGCGACCATCGCCATTGATGTCCCCCAAGCCGTTTCCGTGACGCTCGCCGTCCGTGCCAATCACGTGCTCGACCAGCCACGGTGCTTTGTCCAAATGCTCGATCCACGTCATGCCCTGGCCTTCAACCGGCGCCCAGTGGTTGCACAGGATGTCGTCGTCGCCGTCACCGTCGATGTCGCCGTGAATAACACCCTCCATGTTTAAGGCCGAATGAATCCTGGTGGCTTTCCATTTGGCTCCAGCCTCTAGACCCTCGGGCCCGGGATTCTCATACCAGAAGGCGCCTTTCATCCGCATCCAGCCCGAACTGACAACGTCCGGATGCCCGTCGCAATTGACGTCCATGGCGAATTCGCTGTTGTCGTCCGTCTCGGGTCCATTCGTCTCCGCCCCGTCGCGGAAGTCCGTGTGCTTCTTCCAATCCGGAGCCTCATACCAATTGCGACCAGCCGCGATATCCAAGTCGCCGTCGCCATCAAAATCCGCTACCGAGGCACATTCACTGAACGGTCCGTACCAAAACGTATGGTTCGCCGGATCGTGAACCGGACCGTCAACCTTGACGGGAACAAAGACCGGTTCGGCACCCAGCAGCAACGTAGGTACGCAAACAACGAGGGTCCCCAAGGTGCAGATTGCGCTTTTCATCGGCTGTCCCTTTCTTGTTGTTGTCTTCCCGGCAGGAGAGAGCTGTGACGCTCGCCCATTTTACACCATTTCTCAACGCTAGAGATGGTCTAACAAGTTCATGGACAAGTCAAGCATCAAGGCAATAAATCCAACACCCTCGATGCCTCATTCGCGAAAGCTGGCGTCGCAGCGTGGTACGCGTTAGTTCCGGTTCACTGCCTTGACTAGCCGTTTCATCGCTTGATTCGTTGGGCTTTGTGCTCCGCTGTTCCATGCGCGGAGTTTGGCGTCGTTGTACGACACGACGATGTCCAGACTGGGCATTACCCACATGGCCCGCGGGCCGCCGTGACCGAATGCGCCGTAAGTGTCTTCCGGTGCGTCGGGCCACATGCGCGTGCCGTTTCGATCAACGCCGTTGACCCACCACAGCCAACTGTAGCTGCCGAAGTGATCCGTCTGATTATCCGGCTTCGAGCGTGAGCCTACGGACCGCTGTCCCGAGATCATCTCAGCGGCTTCGTTGCCCGCCCGCGGGATCGAATTCGGCAGCGAGCTGCTCACAGCCATCACGGCGTGTTTTTCGGTGATCAGTTGTTTGCCATTCCATTTGCCTCTGCGCAGGTACAGCAAGCCAAAACGAGCAAAATCGCGAACCGAGATTCCAACGCGTCCCGGACGATTGCCCGCGCCGAAGGCCAGCATCGTTGGCTTGTCTTCGCATTGAATTTGGCTCGTCAGCAACGGATGGAACACTCGATCGTCCACATTCTCAAATGTCGCACCGTATGCCTTCAGGAACAGCGTGTCCCAAAACAAAGCCATTTGCCAATCGTTGTACGCGTACGCCGTACCAGGTTTCTCGGTCAACTGATAGCACGAAGTCTGGTTTGCCACGTGCCGCCATGTGATGTCGCGATCCTTGTAGTCCAGTTTCTCGTTGATCTTGCCCAATCGCGGTTCCCACCGCACGAGCTTCTCGTCCAGACTTTCGATACGGCCGTCTTCCACTGCTTTGAACAGAAGATGCGAGTAGAACGGCTTGGCAGCCGAAGCCACATCGGCCCGACGATTGACGTCGCCCCACGAGTACACAATATATCCATGCCGAACGACGCAGCCGCGTCCGCCAACAAAGCGGCTGAACTCCTTCAGCCCTTCCGCATCCATTCCAACCTCGGCAGGCGTCTTCGTCGCCCACGTCTTGCCGGGCCACACGGACTCGGCTGTGTTACCCGCAGAAGACGAAAGGATGGTCAATGCGGCAATGAGCAGCAAACGCAGTGCATGATGTTGTTGCATGTCAGATTCTCCAAAAAACTAGACGGACGCGGATTTCTCTTGCCACTGCTCCACCAAGGGCAGCGTCAACGAAGATCAGCTCCACGTGTCCAGGCACAATCGCTGTTGGCTAGGCCAACTTCTTCACGTTTGCAGAGTCAGTTCTCACTCCGTAATCTCTAACTCCGCCAGATAGATCGCAGTGATGGTTTCCCCCGACTCGTCCTTCTCGTGGCTCGAATACCACGAGACCAGCCCGCGAGTTGGGCTGAGTTCGACGAAGCCGGGATAGGAGTTATCGCCTCCGCTGGGCAACTCGGCGAATTCGTGCAGTTTCCCCTCGACCAGCCAATATAGCGCCGTCTTCGGTCCGCGGTCGCCAGTCGATTTCCGTCCTCCGACAAGGTAGCGGGCACCCCACTTTGCCAGCAGCGGACCGCCGATGTAGCGGTGCAAGTCGGTACGGTCCCATTTGTCGTAGGGTGGCGTCGAGCGGCAAAGCAGTGCGTTGTTACCAGTTAAGCGGGACACCGCCAGGGCGTTGCCGTCGGGCTCGAACAGAAAGGCCGTTTCGTTTCCCTGCGTCGTTTGAAACAGGGCCCGCTTTCGCCAGACAAGGCCATCGCTGCTTTCCAGCATGGCCGATTCAACGACGGACCGATCAGCGCGTGGTGCGTCGATGAATTCGTGCTTCCGCCGGCCGCACAGGTAAGCCGTACCGTTGTGGGCAGCGGCCCGCCAGATGTAGTGCCCGTAGGTTCCTTCGAGCATAATCGGTTCGCTCCAGGTGCGACCATCGGGGCTCGTGGCCGCATACCCGAGGTGCCGGTTCATCTCGTAGACCTTGGGCGACGTATCCCCGCAGTACCATGTGCCGGTGTAGACGAACAGTTTGTCCCTGAAGATCAGGAAGTGCGGATCGCGTGTGTCGCGTTTCGGCACACTGAAACGATGCACCGGTTCCCAGGTCTGGGAATCGTTGCTCTCCAGAACGATGATCGATGCTGTCGGATGTACGGGGTGCCCATCGGGGCAACTGCGAAACGTCAGATAGAACCGATCGCGAAAACGGATCAGATCCGTAAACGCGTTATGCTCGCCGTTGTGACAGACACGGCGCACGTTTGTCACCTGAACATGGGGAGTCGCCACTTCATCGGCGTTCACGACGCCAACGGCAAATACGCAAGACGCAAACAGAGCGAAAAGCACGGTCACGAGATGACGGGACTGTTGGATCATTCATAAGGCTCCTCAAGATGGTATCACGACTCGTACCAGGCAGCGACACAGCGAGGCGGTTGATCTGTTGCGCAAGCCTCCACCGCGCAAGTGCCGGGGCGCTAACTTCCCGGACACAGCGCTGATACTCGTTGATGATTGTATGCCATGGTTCGCATCACTGCACGATTTTCTGGTGCAAACGCGGCTAATGAGCGAATTGATTCGGCCGCAGATAGATGTCATGGCCGCATCTTCACCTGCGGACGTCCCGTGCTAGAATCTGTCTTTCGGGATGCCTTATTGAGCTGCTCACCTGTTCTGGCCCGTGAGAGAATGCATTGCTGCAGGAAGCATTGGTTCGACCATAGCGCCGCACTTTCAGGTCTACAACACTTCGCAAACCTCTTTGATAGGATTGGAGAATCCACGATGAAAGCTATCGACGTCATCAAAATGTCACTCGAGCAAAGCACAGCCTGGGTGATGGAATTGATAATGGACATGAGAGACGCGCCGACAACCGCTCCGACGCCGAACGGCGGGAACCATCCGCTCTGGATCCTGGGCCATGTGACGTACAGCGAAGCGGAACTGCGCGAAGAGTTCATCTTTGGCAACGAAAACTCGCTGGCCGAATGGAAGGAGATCTTCGGTCAGGGCAGCCAACCATCGGACGACGTAAGCCAGTATCCGCCGTTCGATGAAGTCGCGGCCAAGTTCGGCGAAGTTAGATTTGAAACGCTGAAGATACTGGAATCGATGTCGGACGACGATCTGGACCAGCCAAGCAAAGTGCCAGAGGAGGCGAAAGACTTCTTTGGCACCATCGGCCAATGTCTATCGGCGATCCCGCTGCACTTGGTCTATCACGGCGGCCAAGTCGCCGACGCCCGCCGAGCCGCCGGCCGAACACCACTGATGGGATGAAGGTTGCATTGCGAGGACGATCTTGAACTCAGCTGATCCCACTTAAATCCGGCGCCCCTGAGGAAGACGCACCTGACGATTACGCGCGTCACCGACTAGAGAATGCGCTTTGTGATCCCCGTGTCTGGATCGACGTCGAGCCAAGCGTTCCGTTCTCTCCACAAATACCGTAGACAGGTAACAGCAGTCGCGCTGGAGATCTTACGCGTAACCAGTTTGTGAACGGCAGACTGATAGAAGGTCGTCATGCCACAATCAAGCATGTGCTGACGAATTGCCCGCGTTGGTGTCCCCTGGAGGAACATGTCTCGCAAATCAGCTGTCATCGTGGCGACTTCGTGCACGCCCACGAAAGCAGGGCGGGGCGATCTGCGACAGGCTGAACAGCGCGCGCTTCCGGCAAAGGAGAGTCTTTCAGGATTTGCGCAGCGAATTCTCAGCTCGCGAAGCTCTGAGCCCTCTGGAGTATAGTACGTCGTACATTTTGGACACACGGTCCGTAGTCGTCGCTGCTCGACGACACCCAACAGCGTCTCTACAGACGTACATCGAGGAACCGCGAGCCATTCGAGGTATTCGATTAGGAACTCAAAGGGGCGTCCCATGGCGGCGATGACAAGGCATCTATTGCGCGCTGCCGATATGACATCCCTAATCGTATCTGCGTTGCCGGGATGCTCAATGAAGATGACGTCTGGTCGTCGACGCAAGGCGGCCTGAATCCACTCCAATTGAGTGAGCTCGGAGCGAGAAGTTAAGTCGCACTGGAGGATTCCCGGTAATAGTCGGCTCACGCCCCATTCAAGAGAAAGGACCTCTTTCCCAGCGCGCTGGGCGGCCAGTAGCGCCGCGTGGCCTAGTGTCCGCCTACCCGACCAAGCATTCCCCGAAACAACGACAAAGCCGACCCGGTTTTGAAGCATCCGTACGAAAAGAGCCTCCTGGTCAGGAAGAAGCCCCACTTCATGCATTTCCCGACACTTCAAATCCTGTTCTTCCCACGCGAGTACGGCTGCTGGCCCGTGGGACGCGTTGACAACTGACACGCGAATCGTCCGCTCACCTTCTTCTGCTCGATAGACTGCACGTCCATCCTGTGGGCGACGGCGCTCCAGTATGTCCATTCGGCACTCCGACTTGACGGCGTCAAGGAGTCCGTCTGCAGCGTCGATTGGCAGAGTCCCGCGTGGGTGCAGCTCGTCAAGAATGCGGTATCGAATGACCAGTTCTTTACTAGAGCAGTGCAAGTGAATGTGCGACGCGTTGTGATCGAGAGAATCGCGAAGAAGTTGCCGAAGGAGTTTCGTATAGGTCTCGTTCGGCGTTGTCTGACGAATACAGGTTTCGCGAACGCGCGCGAACAGACTATCGAATTCGTTCGTCACGGCAAGATCTGGTTGCGCTACTCGTCTAGAGACCCGATCACCTAGTCGATTCCGCAAACGACTCCGAAAATAACGGCCCTATCTATCTCTCTAAGTATAACGCGACGATCCAACGCGTGATATCCAGCGCTGAGGTTCGATGGCAACTGCGATGCGTTTCGAACCGGGAGAAACTCTGACGTCGCGTGGATGTAGGGGATGACCAACCCGCTTTGCTACCATCCCTGACTACTTCGTCACCGCGTTTGCGGCTCTAGCGGGTACACTTCCAATCCACTTACGGCTGCTAGTAGGCAGCCGTGTTGGTCGACCCACCAGACCCAGGGGCGATTCCTTCGCCGAGTCGATCGTAGGCGTGGAGCGTTTGTGGCTCGCCGCGGATCGAAAGGCAGTCCCAGACCGCGGAGATCATCCCGGCGTTCCTGCAGAAGATGTTCAACATGGGCCGCTATGCGCTGCTCTCGTCCAGCGGACGCTACCCGCCGCCGTTGACTGGCATCTGGAACGGCTCCCACAAACCGGCATGGTCCGGTGATTGGACGTTGGATACCAACGTCAACCAGCAGATCGCCAGTGCCAACATCTGCGGGCTGCCCGAGGCGCTGAAGGCTTACATGAGCCTGATTGAGGAGATTGCGCCAACGTGGGAGGTCAACGCCAAGAGCATCTACGGCTGCAGGGGAATCATGTCCGGAGCCCGGACCGCCGGCCGTGAGAACTACCACACGCATTTCGGGAAATGGCCGGGGCACTGCTGGACGGCCGGCGCCGCCTGGCTGATCTACCCGCTCTACGAATACTACCTGGTGACGGGCGACAAGGAATTCCTGAAGGAGCATGCGCTTCCGCTGATGGAGAAGGCGGTGCTTTTCCATGAGGATTTCTTGACCGAGTACGATGAGGACGGGAGGTTCATGTTCGTTCCGTCCTATTCCCCGGAACTGTTGTCGGGCCAGCAGATCAATGCGGTGCAGAACATTGCGGCCGGCAAGCAGTCCATCCGCATTCTGATTGAGGCCTATGAAAACCTGGGCCTTGAACCGGACCGCGTGTCTCACCTCAACGGGATGTTGGAGAAGTTTCCTCCATACCTCGTGAACGACGAGGGCGTCTTCAAGGAATGGGCGTATCCTGGCTACAGCGAAGGCTTCTACTGAAGAAAGGGAACTTCGTGCAGGTGACGATCATCCTGGATAAGACGATCAATTCCTACCCCGTGAACACTCCCGCCTTCACCTCTGAAGACGCGGCAGAATACCACGCCAGGAGACTCGCCAAGAAGAAAGCCGAAATGGAAGCGCGGAAGAAGGGTCAGAAGAAGTGAAGCGACTTCAGGTCACCGTGGATCGGGATCCTGCTGCCGGGATGGCGCCTAAGTAGGTCCATCTTCCGAATGGCATCGGCAAATGACGTGCACCATGATCTGCGAGTGGTGTCAATTGGTTGACGGCTGACGTGGGATGCGTGTTCCAGTGCGCGGGAATTGATGCCCGGCTCATGAATCGCAGCGGAGATCAGCCACGTCGGTGGCGAAACCCTTGAACTCGTTGTCCGCCAGGCGGATGTCTTTGGTCTTCTCGCCCAGACGAATACCAATTCGTTTGGCGGCAGTCCGGGTCTCGACAAGCTGATTCTCGGCGATCGCGACCAACTCGGTCTCGCCTTGTACGTCGATCGCAACCCCGTCTTCCGGACCGCTGTCTTCGATGTGGTTGTGTTCCAGCCAATTGCGATGTGGGGCAAAGGCCTTTCCACGCTCTGGACGGAATAGCACCCCGACTTTACCGCTGCGGCGGACCGTGTTGTTCGTGATCAGATTGTCGGTGTCGCGGTGACCGATGGATATTCCGTAACGGCTGTTGTGGTCGATCGTGTTGCGTTCGGCCAGTCCGAACTTGACGCCCCAGCAAAAGAAGAGGCCAATCGAGTTTCGCTCCAGCCGGTTATCCCGCATTACAGGTCGTTGCGAGCCCGATCCGGGATGGAGCCCAAGGCCCGCATTGTCGTGACTGTGGCAACCGTCGATCACGACATCGTGGCACACCTGCCAACTGATACCATCGCCGTTGTAGTTGCGTGTGGTGACCCCGCGAACGGTGATTCGGCTGCAGTCTTGGCAGAAAATGCAGCCGGCGTAGTTGCCGTTCAGGTTTTCGTTGTTCTTTTTGTTCCCGTCCAGCGTCAGATTCTCGATCACTACGTCCGAGATCTCCTCGCCGCTCAGAATGGGAAACAGCGCTGCAACTGTGCTGTCGCCTTGAAGCCAGGCGTTCTTCCGCAGCGCACGATCCAGTTTGAAACGATTCCCCGTACGTGCGACCAACGTTCGTTTGATGACGTCCGTACCACCGTGGTGCGGATTGCGAGTGCGCAAGCACACGCCGTCGCCGATTTCGAAACCCTTGGCGTCGGCCAGCGTAATCTCCTGATCGAACCAATCTGAATCAACGGAGGTCTTTGTGCTGACCGAAGGCTCTTTGATCAGCACCGACTCGTCGCCGCTGCCAACAATCCGCACCTTGGAGCGCAGGTAGACCGCGTTTCGCAAACGATATTCGCCCGGAAGAACCTTGACGGTGCCGCCACCCAGGCCCGCCACGTAGTCCACGGCCGCCTGAAGCACACGATGATCGTCGCCTACCAAGTCGGCCTTGCCACGCCCGACAGTGACCGTCAGACGTTCGTCCCAGTCGGGTTCGATGTGGTCGCCCGATGTTGCACGAGGCTGCGTAACCTCGGGCGGCTCGTCCGCCCAGAGTTTCGTCGAGCAAGTCGCAGCCATCGCCGCCGATGCAACTCGGAGAAAGCCTCGACGCGTGCAGAAAGCGTTGTCTTTGGAGTCCATGTGGATCACTTCAATAGTGAATGCCGCGAGGACGTCAAGGTGTCCGCCGCGCTCAATTCAGTTCGATGGTGTACGTTACGACGTGCTCCCCTTGGTTCGGCGTTTGAACCGCCCACTGGCCGTCAGGCTTCAACACGCCCGTGGGCGCCGAACAGGGGATGTTTGTCGGGTGGCAGTTGTCGGACGTAACGATCCACAGCTTGCCAGTGCGAGCACGAAGCCGCAGGTTGGTCTCGTGAAAAGGCCAATACACATTTCGCGACCAGTCGCTGCCGTTGCGCCCGCCATTGATTGCCTGGAAGATGATCTTAGCACCCATGTCGGACAGCTTCTGGCTCAAGTGTGGATCCGGCATAGGCGTGCATTGCGGATTGGCCCACATGTCGTTGCAGATTAGGCCGCCGACGGTGATCCCCTTCAACTTGAACGTGCGCAAGGGCCGGGCCGCAAAGTGATTGATCTCCCCCTTCGGCGGATCGGTCATCGTGCCGCATCGCAGGATCTTGTTGTGAAATCCGCGAAAGGTCCCATCACAGTCATAGAAGCGAATCTGGTTATAACACTTGCCATCATCCGCTTCCACGAAGCAGGTGCCCAGGGCGAGCGCCAAGCCCGATGAGCTTGCCTTCGCCACGATCTTCTTCAGAGCCGCTTCCACCTGTGATTGGTCGAACTGGTGAGTGTAGCCGCTCAGCGATCCCTCGGGAGTCAACAGGACATCGGCCTTCTCTGCGGCCGCCTGACCGATGGCGCGATTGATGTTTTTCACGTTCGTAGCAATGTCCCTCGTCACGGAAATCTGAGCCGTGGCAACACGCAGCCGATGGGCTTCCTTGACGGAGGACGCTCCATTGGCGGTCGCGGCCTCCGATTCAGCAGCAACGAGGGCAATACTGCCGTAGGCCAGGAACGCAGGCACTGCTAAAGAAAGAACCTGCACGGCGTTTCGGATGCTTCTCATGTTATCCTTCCTTTCGTCAATGATGTGACTATCGGTTGCGTGTTCGATGGATACGACCGTGGTTATCGGCATAGAAGAACCGTTAGTATGATGAACAGCACAATTCCGGCACTCAAACACACTCCGCCCAACTGACGCTTGCTGGGCTTACGCGCCCAAAGGTAGATTCCGGACAACACCCATATCCACACTGATATCGCTACCGCGTCTACAATGACAGCCCACGCGATCAGTGGGAAATATGCTTGGCCGTAGCCGCCCCGAAAATGCAGATAGTGCAGAAGGCGATACGCGGAAAACGGCTGCTGTTGCTCGACGACGATTTGCGCCTGGGCTCGGCGCCACGTAATACGATAATTCCCGCTGCCGCAGATGCGAAAGATGACCATTTGATGGGCGTTGGGTTTCCCGGCGATGCGATGAGGGCCATCCAAATCAAGCCACTGCAGGATCGCTCGCGCTTGATCCGCAGGCTCGCCCGCGAATCGGTCAGCCGGAACAGATGCCTCCTCACGAACGATCTCCCAAGTCGGCGGTTCGACGCCGAGTACTTCACGGACCCATTCGTTGTGATTCAAACAAAATGCGCTGGTTCCATAGATAAGCATCCAAGGCACGAGAAACAGCCCCGTATACAAGTGCAACCACCGCATCACGCGATCCACGCGTATCCATCCAGATCTTGCCATGTGTACAAGGCCTTTCAAATGTGATCCCGAAGATGACGGTCCGGATTGTCGCTAATCCAGAATCGCGCCGCAAGTCAGAGCTATTCCACTCGGCACGGAAGGTATGGATAGATCACGGCGTGACCACATGCTTCAGAAAGAACTCGACCAAGCGTGGTTCTTGCCAGTACTCGGGCACGACTTCGTGGCCCCTGCCGGGAATGACAATCACATCGGCGGAGCCACCAAGGGCTTTGTAGCGGCGGGTAAGTTCAGCCGAATGGGACTGTAGGGGAACGACCTTGTCTTGATCGCCGTGAACATGCAGCATGGGAACACGGGCGTCGGCAAGCGGGCGGAGGCGAGCGACCGGGTTGTGTTGGTCCATCTGCGCACGCAATTCATCTACGCTCATGCCGTAGGGTTTCGCGATCCGTTCAAGCGGAGGATAGGCGGCAAGATTGCACAGCGGGTAGATGCCGCCGATGCAGCTTACACAATCCGGGCGATTGGCGGCCCAATTGTAAACCATCAAGCCGCCTCGACTGATTGGCAAGAGGCCTGGCTTGGACGAAAATCCGTAGCGTTTCACGAGCAGGTCGTGGAATCGGTCATAGATGCCTCGGCCGGCAGGACTGCCGTACGACTCGCCCACGTCAACGCCCGCAACATAAACTCCAGCAGCCAGCAGCCGCTTGAAGATCCAAGCATGCCGCGTCCCGGGCGACATCCAGTCTTCCTCGCGATTCGCCAGCAACGTCGGTGCATACCACACCCACGGTTTATCGCCGAGGACCTTCGGCTTGGCAGGCTTGAGGATGAACGCAGTGTGATCCTGCAATTCGAGCCGAACCAAGTCGGCGTCAAACATGGACGATCGCACGGTTTCGATTTCTTCCAAGGCGGGCTTTTTCTCCGCTCCAGCGGCTCTCGAAGCTGTTCCGACGCATACTAGAAACAGAAGCGCGGCAAGACTGCCGAATGAGCCCACCGCAGGTTTACGGAGTCGCGAATTCATAGTTGCCGTTCCTTTCTTCACTTGCGTGTTTGCTAATACCGGTAAGCCCAGGTCTCGGTCACGCCATCGAACAACTCCTGGCGATCCCGCTTCACGGTCGAGTGCAGCTTCTGGTCGGGATAGTCTAAGCGTACCACGGTCACGGTTAGACGAGAATACTCCGTCGTCTACCAAAGAAGCGTTGATTCTGGTTAGATGGAGACGGGATGCGAGATGCGGGATACGCGGATGGCCAACGGTCCTGGCGCGCCAATCGTACTATTGCACGCCACCCCAAGGCCTCAACACGATTCCAGACACTCCTATCCCGCAACCCGAATCCCGTACCTCTCTCAATTGCAGTCACGGTTCCCTCTTGGACGAAGGATAAATCATGCACACATGCAAACCAACGCTGATCGTCACCTTGTCAATCGTCGCTTGCGCATGCGTCGCGATCGCAGGCGAAGCCGGCCCAGAGGGCAGACAACTTCACCACTTGCCCGCCGCCGAGGCGCCGCGTTTCGAACTGACCGACCGCGTGTGGCCGGAGCGTCCGGGCAATGCACATGTCTGTCTTTGGAAGGACGACAAACTGTGTGCGCTGTCGATCACCATCGACGACAACTGTGCGCCGGACCATGCTTGGTGGATCGAGCAGGGAAAGAAATACGGTTGGCAGTTCACGTGGTTCGTTATCACGGAACGGGTGGGCACCGGCGGCTATTGGGGGACGTGGGATGGCTGGAGGGAATTGCGGCAATTGGGCCACGACGTGCAGTCACACACGGTGACGCACCTCCACTTCAAGGACGAGGGACGAGCGAGCGATGAAATCAAGGACATCGAAAGCGAGTACGCGGTCTCCATCCGTCAAATTGAGCAGACCTTGGATGCGCACCGATGCGTGGTTCTGGCCTATCCAGGCGGAAAGAACAGCCATCTGAATGACCGAGAGGTCGCTGCAAGGTACTTCATTGGCGCGCGTGGCACAGTGGGGCACATCAACAGGGCCAATCAGATTGATTACCTCAACACATCGAGTATCGGAGGAATCAACATCGGCGGGGCGCCGTGGAGCGAATTCAACAATCTGTTGGACCCGGACCTATACAGAGGTCGCAGCTACCGCGGCTGGTATTGCACTCACTTCCACGGCGTGAAGGAAGATCGCCGAGGCGAATTGGGCGAGAAGCTTGACTACATCAAACAGCGGGAAAATCAGGTATGGGTAGGCCTGTTTCGCGAGGTGATCATGTACGGTCAGCAACGAGATACGGCCAAGCTGAAGGTGTTTGACAGCCCTGCCGGAGAGATTCGCTTCGCGCTCTCCGACGACATGGACGATAACCTGTTCGATTTCCCACTGACCGTAAAGGTGCATCTGCCAAACGGCTGGAAGACTGTCGGTGCTACGCAAGCTGGCGCGCCGGCCGAAGTATCCCTGTTGGAACACGACGGTGGCCGCTTTGCCCTGGTCCAAGCCGTGCCGGACAAGGGCGAAGTCGTGCTGAGCGATCGTGTGAAATAAGCTCGTCACTCTCGCCAGATAGTCCCGCCTCGCCACAGGGGATCGGCTAAAGACGATCAAATCGCGAATGTCGGCGATGGAAGACGTCATTCGGTTCCGTCGCTCGCACGCACTTGACGGCGGTAGCGGGCGGGGGTAGTGCCGTGCTCCTTTCGAAATACCTGGATGAAGTAGCTAGGTGTGGTATAGCCCACGGCTATGGCAATCTTGGGAATCGACAAATCGGTTTCCACGAGGAAACGTATTGCTCGTTGCAGCCGGATTCGCTGCAGTTCGGCATGAGGCGTTCGGCCGACTAGCTTTCGGAAACGCGTTTCCAGATTACGGCGTGAAATCGCAACATGTTGGACTACATCTGCGACTTGGATGAATTCCGCCGCATGGTCGTGGATGAAACCAACGGCATCGGCAACTTCGGAATCATCAATGGCAATCATATCCGTGGAACGTCGGGTGACAACGTGCAACGACTCGGCAACGAGACGCCGCGGCTTTCGCAGCCGACGGCGCATCATCCGAGCCAGAAGGGCCGCCGCTCGGTATCCGACTCCCTCCGCGTTCAAGGCAACGCTGGAAAGAGGCGGATCGGCCAGTTCACAGAGCAGTTCGTCATTGTCGACGCCGATCACAGCAAGCTCCTCGGGAACACGGATTTCCGCGGCGCGGCACGCCTCCAGAGCTTCTCGCCCGCGGTCGTCATTGCAGGCCATCAGTCCAACCGGCTTGGGCAGATTGCGGAGCCACTGGGCCAAGACCGGCTGCTCCCGCTCCCAAGCTCGGTCACGACGAGCGCGTGGTGGCTTGTAGACTTTGACCGCGAAGCCCGCCGCGGTGATCGATCGACAAAAACCTGCCTCTCGGCGCCCGGACCACACGCGCCCCGCAATCCCTACGAATGCGAAATGCCGAAAGCCCCGTCCCAGTAGATGCTCGGCCGCCATTGTTGCTGCACCGGCCGAGTCGGATGACACCTCACTTAGGCAAGAAAGCGGATGCTCCGATTCCAGCTCCTTCTCAGACAGGTCGAGGGCAATCGTGGGCAAACCAGAATCGAGGATGGCCTGGGCAATCCTTGGCGTTTCGATCCGGGCGATGATGCCCGTGCCGCCCCACTGCTGCATCTTGGGCAGGGCCTGCTCGAAATCGCCCGGCGTGATATAGAAACCCCACGGACCGTGAAGTCGTGCATAACCCACGATGCCTCGCACCATCTGCCGGCCATAGCCGCGGGCGGTTTCAATCAACAGAGCCACTTTCGGCGTGTTGCTCATGGTTCTTGCTCCGTCAGTCTCAATCCGGATCGTACCAGGAACGTCGAAATGTGCGCTATTGTAACATTTTTTTGCGCAAGATTGGCTAGTTGAAAGGTTTCGATGGTGCTATCGTCAAGAGCGTAACATCGGGTTCCTATTCGATTGGAGCGGCTCATGAGCATGGAAAACAAACTGAAGTCTCTGGAAGTGTGGTTCGTCACGGGCAGCCAGAACCTGTACGGTGAAGAGACGCTGGCACAGGTAGCTTCGAACAGCGGCCAGGTTGTGGAAGGGCTGAATGCCTCGCAGAACCTGCCGATCCGCGTAGTCTTCAAGCCGGTGGTAACGACGCCTGAATCAATCACTCAGTTGTGTCGCGAAGCGAATGCCGCCTCCGAGTGCATTGGGCTGGTGTGTTGGATGCACACCTTCTCGCCGGCCAAGATGTGGATTGCCGGCCTGCTGGCTCTGAACAAGCCAATGGTCCACTTGCACACTCAGTTCAACCGCGATCTTCCATGGGCGACGATCGACATGGATTTCATGAACCTGAACCAGTCGGCTCATGGAGGCCGCGAGTTTGGTTTCATCTGCACAAGATTGGGCAAGTCGCGCAAGGTCGTGGTCGGGCACTGGCAGGATCCGGAAGTCCACGAAGGTCTGGCCGCCTGGATGCGTGCTGCGATTGCCTTGCACGACATGCGCAACCTGAAGATTGCTCGCCTGGGCGATAACATGCGGCAGGTGGCCGTGACCGAAGGTGACAAAGTCGAGGCGCAGACGCAGTTGGGGATGGAAGTCCACGGATACGGCGTCGGCGATCTGGTGGAGAGAATTCAGGATGTCAGCGACGGCGACGTCGACCGTCTGGTGGCCGAGTACGACGATACGTACGCGATGATCGACTCGCTGAAACCGGGCGGAGAATGTCGCGAGTCGTTGCGATACGCGGCGCGTGGCGAACTCGGCTTGCGCACGTTTCTCGAAAGCGTCGGAGCCAACGCTTTTACCGATTGCTTCGAGGATCTACACGGTCTAGAGCAATTGCCGGGCATTGCCGTCCAGCGGCTGATGGCCGACGGATACGGTTTTGGCGCCGAGGGAGACTGGAAGACCGCGGCCCTGGTGCGTGTGATGAAAACCATGAGCGCGGGCTTGCCAGGCGGAACATCGTTCATGGAGGATTACACGTACCATTTCGATCCGGACGGCCCCCAAGTGCTGGGCGCACACATGCTGGAAATCTGCCCGACGATTGCCGCGGACACACCCTCGTGCGAGATCCATCCGTTGGGTATTGGCGGCAAGGCAGATCCAGTGCGTCTGGTCTTCACTACGTCGCCTGGTCCTGCGATCAACGTCGCCATGATCGACCTGGGCGACCGCTTCCGGATGATGGTCAACGAAGTCGACGCAGTCACTCCAGAACAGCCGATGCCGAATTTGCCAGTGGCCCGCGCGCTGTGGTCGCCACGTCCCGATCTGAAGACGGCCGCCGCCGCATGGATCTATGCCGGTGGTCCGCATCACATGGCGTTCAGCCAAGCCGCCACGAGCGAACAGATCGAGGATTTTGCCGAGATGGTCGATATCGAATGCTTCTTCATCGACCAGCAGACGCATTTGCGAGACTTCAGGCAACAACTTCGCCGTAGGCGGGACTAATCACGAGTTGCCGGATGACTGACCCTGGTGCTTTGTCAACGCCTGATTTTGGGTAGCGAAACTCGCCGAGAGTTTCGGCTGTACCGTCACCCATCGAACGTCCCGGCGATCTCCGCTACGGCTGCAAACCTTTAAGGAAGAAGATCATGAAACGACTGCAGAAGACCCCTGGCGTGGCTCTAGCCGCAATATTTCATCCGCCTTTATTGTATCCGGTTTTTCGAGGGTTTGGCG
>CAZUAH010000175.1:0-24860 GCA_964617665.1 uncultured Pirellulaceae bacterium | reverse complement strand
ACGTAGTGAATATGCACGACGCCGAGCAATTTGCCCGGCTTGTACTTTCCTTTATACCGTTCAAATTCGTCCGTCTTGACTAAATCACCGGGCTTCGTGCCTAGAAACTCGCCGCCGCGATCGGTCGTGGGCGCATAGAACGCAGCGGAGATGATCCCCACGTCTTCCGTGTATCCGCTCCGCGCCGCGAGCGACGCTGGGGCGTCGACAACCTGAAACTGGCGATAGTCCCTGTCTTCGTCCTTTGTCCCGCAGATATACCCTGGAATTGGGCCGTCACATCCAGGCGACATATGCCAAGCGCGTGCTTCACACAAGCGCACGCGAGGAGCAAGGCGCCATTCGGCTTTCTCTTCCGCTGAATCCATACGAGCAGCCAGCTCATCGGGCTGCAAGGCCACCGGCCGGAGTACATGCCCGGAGGCCGACGGCTCGATCGAAACGCCCTTCGCGGAAGGGGGCGCCATTTGTGACAACGTGTTCAGGCCATCTACGAGTATCCGCGCGAAGGCCCCGTTTTCGTTTGGGTATTTGTTCTGAAGTCGGATGCGATATATCTCTCCGCGTTTGAAGGTCAGGATACATTTATTGGGATCGCGCGCGAAGTCAAATGGTCGGACGCGCCATGCACCGTCGGAGCCCCGCACCTCGATGGTGAGGTCGAAAGGAAACTCGGCCATGCCGGCCTCTTCCCGACGCTTGTCGTCAAGTGGGTGCGGTTGCTTGGCGGCGGCGTTGTCGAGGACGGTGATACGGTCGGAATCATCCTGACCCTCGATTTCCACGTTCATCAAATCTACGCTGTCTGTAATTTCAGACCACTCCTCCTGCGTCAAATGAGCGAAACCGCCGGTCGTGTGGTGTTGCACGTCTTGGAGGTCGCGCAAATCAACGCGTACGTGCATCATCCGGCCGGCACGGCCCTTGAGGTTCCCGTCGATGATGGCGGTGAGCTTCCTGCCGTTGAGTTCCACGCCTTCTATCCCCAGCCGTTCTATGTCTTGCGGAGTTATCCCTCGGCGTTGCAGGAGCATTCGCATGACATCTTGGCTCCAAACAATGTACTCATGACCGGCCTTCGAGCGCAGCAGTTTTTCGAGTTCCGTGACCACGGATCGCGGGAGTAATCCGAAACGCATTCCCAGATCCCGGTCGGAAAATCGGCCGCTAGTCCAGTCACAAAGGCCGACCACGGGTTTGTCGCCAGAGGTTGAGTCGAGGTGGATTTGGCGGATGAGCGTGTCCAACCGATCCGCAATCTGGTCGAGAAAGTGGTTCCACTTCATAGGACGTGGCTCGAATTCTGGCAAGGCGACGTTCCCATTGGGCACTAAGACGACTGGTGTCTGCTCCTTGACGGACGGATGAAGCTTGGAGAGATGAAGGGAGGTCTTGTGGACGCTATTGGTTACAAAGTCGTTCAGTTCGTTCAGATTGATTTTGCCGTCCAGCCCCGCATCGGCTTGGCCTAGAAGCCCCTTGCTTAGCCAGCACGTAAACAGCGAGTGTCTCTTCTCCTCCCAGATATAGCTCTGTTCGTGTTCGGCGCAACTGGCTAGCAGGATCACGTCGCTGAGGGTTCCAAACTCTTTGACGACGGCCTTGGTGGTGGCAAATCCCTTCGACGATCGCTGGCCAGCGCCGGCGTGGCAGGCGTCGATGGCCAGTATTTTGCAGCGAGCTGGGCAACGCTTGAGTTCTTCCCGAAGCCAGGCCGCTGGCAATCCCACCTTTTCGGCGTTGTTCACGTTGCAGTCCGTGAGCGCAAGATACAGCTTGCCGTCAGAGCCAACGATGCCATGCGCGCTGAAGTACAAGAAAGCGGTGTCCGTGGGCTGCATTCCGCCAATCCAATTGCCGATGGCGTGCTGCATGGCATCGCGTTCGCTTGTGTTCGCGTCGCCGAAATCGACAGCCGAATCGTAGATCTTGGCGCATTCAAACTTACATCTTCCGAGTGCATCAAAGAGGGCACCAAGATCATTACCTACAAACCTGAGTTTCAGGTCCTCGACATCATAGGTTTCAATCCCAATAAGCATCGCCTTGCCGGGAGGAGTTTCTGCAGCCGGAACAGGTGAACCGTCCAAACTGGCGACTGCGATAATGAGCAAAGAGACGCTGGTCAGAACTCGGTAGTGGGACATGTCCTGTTTCTCCTTTTGGCGACCGCACCTCTGCGCAAGTCTAGGCGCGCGTCAGGTCCAGGCTTTGGCCGCGTGGTCAGTACATCAAGGCCCAATCAACGTGAAGGGTGCCCAGTAGTACGGGTGTTGCCACTCGGGATTGCTCCCTCCGTTGCCGCCACGAATGGCGAGTTGGGACATCCGCAACGCTTCCGCGTACTGCAAACGCGACTCTTGAGGATTCGGCTTCAGAAGATGGTCAAAGAACTGGCAAACCAACTCGGAACTAGCCAGATCGTCGACAAACCAGTTGGTGGCAACCGTACGTTTCGCCCCGGCAGCGATGAACGCACGAGATAGTGTCCAGGCACCCTCGCCGCTCATTACTGCTCCTAGATTCGTTTCGCATGCACTGAGTACGGTCAGTTCACAGGTCGTCAAGTCGTGCTCGCACATTTCGTGCAACTCCAGACTCCCGTCATGATCGATGTCAGAACTTTCGGCGGGATACAGCTCCAGACAGCCAAACATGTTGCCGAATCGTGTCTTCTCCGCCCTCCCGTGACAGGCGAAATGAAGAATTGTCTTTCCCTCGATGTTGGCCCGAACCTGTGATTCGCTGGCATTCTCTCCCTTGTTACCAAACAGACGTGTTGCCGAACCACTTGGCAATCCATCTACCAACGCCTCGACGTGGGCGGTTTCGCGCGCGGTATTCGGCAAGTCAACCAACTCGTTTCGACCGCTGTAATCTTGTACGCCAACGGTTAAAACGTTTAGGGTCTGCGGATCAGCGGATTGCTCTTGCAGCTTGCAGTAGACGGTCGCTGAAGGCGCATATTGGATAGTGGGGCCACAGTCGAGTAGGAATTGGGAATCCCCCGGTGTCAGCTCACTGTACTGGGGAACTAGCGACTGGAACGGAAGCGACGCGAGGGGCCCGTCAGGCAAGACCAGTAGACGCTCGATGGACCGATCTCGTGCGGCTTCACTGCGCTTCGAGACGAACTGTCTGCGAAGGCGCTCGTCGGGAACGAGGAGTTGCCATAACGCGTGGAGTTTCGCCAGTTCCTCACGGGCAAGCTGCCCGCGTTGTGACTCCGCCTTCTTCGGGTTCGAGAGGAAATCCAAAACGCCAGTTGCTTGTTCGTTGTGCAAGATGCTTCTGAGTGTCCGGGCGGTTAGAGGCCCTGGAGCGGTTCCCAGGTGGTGCGCGGCGTTTTCGGAAATATCGAGCCTCAGAAAAACAGGACTTGGGCCGCCGCTAGGAGGAACGATAAGCACATAGCTTTGTTCCTCGCCGATTAGATAGTCCAGTGCCCAGGTCTGACACGGTGATCGTGCGAGCACGTCACGAAACGCGGCGAGCGACACGGGTGTGGCGACTGACACGGCCCGTATGTAAGCGGGATTTGCACTTATTCGCGCCGTACGAGCAAGCAGAAGCTCCCATTCGGCGTTCCTAAGCTCTTCGGGTTCGGCGCCATTGTTTCGTAGGCTGATTCTCCGCCTATTTTGCCTCTCTACCTGTTCCTGTAGACGCTCGACTTCATCGGGCTCTAGACCTTGCGTCCAGTCCATTCGCTGCCGGCGCATCTGGTTGAGCAGAATCTGAGCACGGCCTTGCTCCATCGCGTCGAACCCTTCGGCAAGATCGCGCTCTCCAACCTGTTCGCTTTTTTCTGCCAGGCACGCAATCATCTCTTGGATAACCTGAGCGACTCCGGTTGCCGACATTGTGTAGGCCGCATCGAGTGGCGTATTCGCGGCATCGACTTCCCGTAGCTCGCGGACCAATTCCATTGCCCGGCGCAAATGCGCGAGCGCCTTCTTGCTTTCGCCGCAGAGGCGATACGTTGTCGCCGTGGTCGTGCGCGAACGAACCGCCCTTTCACGATGGCTTTCTTGTATCACGACGGAGGCTAACTTTCTTAGCGCTTCGTCACGCTTGCCCTGTAAAGCCAGACAGTAGGCGATCTGAACATGTGTGCGTTCTTTCCATCCGGGGGGAAGCGGACCGAGGAAACTGGCGTACATGTCCAGTGGCGTGGATAGGGCGCTCTCGTAATACGTTATGGCTTCCTGGTACTGCTTCAATTCTCGGTACGCATCGGCAACATCCACGTAGATGCTCGGCAGAAGCGAATCGCCGTATGCTTTCGCGGCTGAGAGTGCCAGAGCAAGCTGCTTTCTTGCCGCTTCTGTCTCACCTGATTCGGCATAGTCCGCCGCACTTATCGCTCGGATTTCAATGGTCCATAGTGAATTCTTACCCATACGCTGCGCCAGCTCGTTGATGAAATCTTGTGCTCCTTCCATAGCCAGGCAAGAGCGGCTGCTACTCATGAGCTGGCTGCGACTCCGTCGGACGAGGTTGGGAAGAGCGTCGATGTTGAATGCTTGGGAATATCCCTCCATTGCTTTTTCATTCTGGGCTACCGCCTCCGTATGGCGCCCCTTTCGATCAAGAATTTCTGCAAGCTGTTGGCGACACTCCCAGTCGTTGTCATTGGCCTCCAGAGATGCTCTAGCGAGTGTCTCTGCTTCGGCGAACCGGTCTTTCGCCAAGTAAGCGTCCACAAGTAACCCAACGGGCGAACCAAAGGAGGCACCACCTGCGCCATCAGAAAGTACCCGGTCTCCGATGTAGCCAAGAATACCGGCTCGAAGGGCATCAGCTTCGTCAAAATGCTCCATTTCGACAAGACACAGAGCCAACTGCGTCTCAATTCTGGCTAACCGTCGGCGCTCCAAATGAGTTAGGCCCTGCTTGCCCAGCAACGGAGCACGTAGCGATTTGTAGATCTGTACTGCCTCGGAGTATTCACCAAGAATCACATGCAGGTTTGCTTGAACCAGCGGATCGATTTCCACACCGGCCTCCGCTATTAGGTCTCGTCCCTTTGCGAGCAGATGTGCCACATCTGCGTCCAGGCCAAGTCCGTGGTACCCGATGGCTAAGGCGAGAAACGTTTGGCCGATCCATTCCCTGTCGGCGAGGCCCCACGGATCGTTCCGTCGGTTTCCTCGGGTGGTCTCTAAGGCGGCTAGTACCTCTGCCAGTTCTTCTGTGGCTTGCTCAATTCTAAGATCAGCCATAAGTGCTTCCGCGTGGATCATCTTCGACTCGACGACGATAAAGGGGATGCTGGAAAGAGGCTCTCGTTCGGCCATCTTCGCCACCTGGCTTGCGTGCTGCTTGAACGCGTTCAAACTGTCGGATGTGCCCTTGGCCGTTTCGATTTGTGCGAGCAGAACCAGTGCTGTCCATTCGACAAATGGCCCAGCCGTTTTTAGCATGTCACGCTCGGTGGTTTCGATCAGACCACTGGACCCTACCTCGTCTTCCAGTTGGTCGAGAAACTGGTTCAGTCGCTCGTACTCCTTCGCGTGGGAAGGGAGTTGCCGTGCAAGCTGCAAGGCGCGATCAAACTGCCCATCAGCCATTGCGTTGTCGACCGAAGCGAGGTCTTGCATGAACTCAACTTCCCCTACGGCTAGTTCCGCAATTAGCACCATCGCTTTCCCTTCGGCCCTGGACTCCGGGTTACTGCCCATTATCCGATTGAAATTCTGCGCATGGCGGAACATGTAGCTGGCGTACTTGGCTGCAGCATCGAATTGCTCCGCGTCACTGTGCTTCGCGTACAGCTCCACGTATTTCACGTAATTCGCCTCTTCCACGGCGCCTTGCGCTATTGCGACCATGGCAGAGTCGTCGGTTTGCTTGGCGTACTCGACCATGCGATTCGCGTACCCAATTGCCCTGTCGAATTCCTCCGCGCCGAGATGCTTCTCCCGGAGAGTCGAGTACTTCTGAAGGTACGCCTCTGCTACGAAGGCAGGATCGCCAGTCTGCTTTGCGTACTCGACCATACGATCTGCGTATTCAATTGCCTTGTCGAAGTCCTCCGCGGCGAGATACTTCTCCCACAGGACTGAATACTTGGCAACGTACGCCTCTGCCACGATTGTGGGCTCGCGAGTCCGTTTGGCGTATTCGATCATGCGATTTGCATGGTCGATTGCCGTGTCATACTGCCCCTTGTCCCTTGCTCTGGCAAAATTCAGGCCAGCCTCCATCCGTGCTATTTCAAGTCTGTAATGGTCAAATTCCTTTCGAAGGCCCTCTTGACCGTTCACGGTTTTGTCTTCCATAAGCGGCAGCATCGGTTTTCCGTACAACACGGCCCGCTCGTAGTCGCCAATTGCCCGGTACAACTCAAGAAGTCCTGCTCGAGCGCCGAATTCGTATGCCCCACTAAACCTGAGCGCGTCGCCCATTGCCAAATCGAGTTGTTTATGTGTGTAGTCTAGCTGACCATTGATATTCTTCTCTTTCTTATATTTCCTAATAGACTCCTGTAATTCGAACAATTCATAGTGCTCGCGTGGCAGGCTAGTAGGTGCTGGCGGCCTCGACCGCTGAGCCCACGAGGGTGTCGAAGCAAAGAGCAGAAGGCATAGTACCAACAAGCCAAAGGGAGCCGTTTTCGCCATTGTCTTTCTCCTATCATGCTTCCACGCACATAGTGGCGTCACCATCAACGCAAAACTACGCTCGTACTGGAGCGGCACCAGTCCGGCATGTGTTCTGTTGCCAGGAGTTGCCTCACTTCAGTGCTTTTCAGTGACTCCGAACCAAAGTCCATCACTCCCATTCAGGGGCAAACGTTTCCTTTATTGTAGGAACTCGATATGTAGCCGCAACAAGGACCCATAGCTGTGTATGGTCTCCTCTTGGTTGTTCCCGCTAAACTGTTCTTCACAAGAATGGAGTCCGCCAGATGAATCCATTTACGAAAGTCGCGCATCGAGAATGTGCTGAAGGCATGGAACTTACCGGTCATCTTGATCCGATCTGTTGTTGGATCTCTTCGATTCGTGTGTCAATTTGCCGGCGCTGATCGGGATCCTCCACTAGTTTCGCCGCGCTTTGCCAGTGGCCGAGGGCTTCGCTCAATCGTCCCAGTTCCTGCAGCATCATTGCTGCGTTGATATGAGCATCGACGTTCTTTGGGGCAATAGCCAATGCTGCTTCAAAGTGCTCCAGTGCTTTCTGAAAGTCTTGCAGTTCGAACGCGACGAGTCCAAGGCCGAGATGGGCCATGGAGTTTTGCGGGTCTAATGCGAGAGCCTTCTGAAACTGCTCTCGCGCCTCGTCGTAACGGACTTGAGCGATCAGGAAATGGCCGCGGTTCAGCAGCAAGCTGGCGCTGGATGGATGCCTCTGGATTGCCTGTGTGAACTCTTTATCAATCCGCTCGCTTGTTTGATCAATGGTCGGGAACGACTTGAACGGTGTCGAACCATCGGATTCGTAGCCGTAGTCCAGTAGCGAACCGGCAGAAGCCAAACCGTACTCGGCGGGAATGCCTCGCTCGGCCTGTAATCTGAGGTTCAGCAGCCGTGCTGAAGCGCCGGCACGGTTCGACACGCGATCTTCGGTCGCCAGGACGCGGTTGAAATCGCCAGCCGCTAAATCTCCTTTGGCCACCACGTACCCAGATTCTTCGAGCAACTGCTTTGCTCGCGCTTGCCTCTGCGCGTCCAACGGCTGGTTCAACAGCCCTTCCACACGATCGAGCGCTGCTTCAGCATTACCGACTTCGAGATCGCGTTCGGCCAAAGCCAATATTTTGGCAGGCCCGCTCACCCGTCCGCTCCATACGAACAACCCGATAAGAACCGTGGCAGCAATCGCCGCCGCGGCGCAGAGAATTGCCCGTTTCCGACCGTAGCCGGAGTCGCAAGACTTCGGAGGGTGGACTCTTTCTAGTTCAGCTACGGACGTTCCCTGATCGCTTGCGAGTTCCGCTACGGGATCGGCCTGCTCAAGCTCCGGTAGTCGTAACGCACCGGCGCGTACCATCGCAGCAATCTCTTCGCGGCATTTGGAGCAGTCAGCCATATGTTCAAGCATCGCGGTGTGCTCGTCAGGGGAGACATCCGCTTCGACCCAGCGCAGCAGCAGATCTTCATCATCGACAAAATGCGATCCGTCTGGAGTCTGTTGAGTCCTGGCTACTGACTTGAATATGTCGAGAACCGTATCTCGCTTTTCTGGTGTCATGTTCATTGCTCTCCCTCCTCTCCATGGTACTGCTCCAGGGCTTCGCGCAGCGTTTGTGCAAAGTCCTTTCCTTCCTCCGTGAGATAGCTTAGACACTCGTGATACGACTCTTGTTTACCGAGTCGCTCCGCGTGTTCCGCCGTGAGTTTGCCCAAGGCCTGGATGGCGCGATCTTTTCGTCTGGTCACATTGCCGGGATTGACTCCCAGAACTTGCGCCGCGTCCTTCTGCTTCAAGCCGTCGATATACAGAAGCGAGAGGAGCAGTCGGTCCTGCTTGGGAAGCTCTGCCATGGCGAGTGCCACCAGTTCGGCGAAGAGTTCGACGCATTCCCTGCGGGCGGGATCATCGGCAGAGGTGGTGGCGGGTGGCGAGTTGTCGTCCAGAGAGTCACAGTTGGCATCGCCGGGGGATCGTCGTGGCGTGAGGAACCTCCAGAGCACCACCGGTAGCCAGTTCCGCAAAGCGCATTTGCCGTAGAAGCGTTTCAGCTTGCCAGGTGGCTTTGTATAGCCAGCCAGATGATCGAGGAAGGGGTTCCACCATGCGGGGTTGCCCCATTCATCTGTGTCGCGCAGAAACTGGCGATCTTTCTTGCCTGCCAAGCCTTTAAGAAAGCCAAAATAATCTGAGTGGAAATACTCTGTCGCCCGATCGTTTTTCTTGGTGACGGCAACGGCCAGCACGACGTCGCGCAGCGGATCGCCTCCGAGGCGACCGCCACCGGAGTAGCCCTGCCCCGATTGGATTTGATTGGCCACCTCGAGGCCATCGGTTTTTCCGTCCGGTGCCTTACTGATTGCCTGACGCCAATGGTGGCTCCAACAGATCCAAAGGCGGCGAAAGAAGCAAGGATAATCCGCGTCGCGGTCCGTCACAGGCTTCTCGCAGACGGCCTCCGAGTAACGGCGTAGCCAACCGTCGAGCTGCCGCTTGAGCCACAAGCAGCCCTTTTTCCAGGGCGTCAGTCCCTGCTGGCCTTCCAGCCATGTTCGGTCAGGCTCGAACACATCACTGCTCCGATGATCAGACATCGTGGACTCCTATATCGAAGACGCACGTATTCGAGCCAAATTGCGCGCCGCCGTGCACCGCCGTAGCTGAGTTTGCAAAAACTCAGCGGCGAAAACGCGGCCGTCGGCTGATTCCAGCTAGGCGATCCTGATGCCGGCTGTTTGTGCAGTAGTCCGGCGCGCGTGCACACCAAAAGCGGGGTCCTAACCTGCTTATTCATCAGACGGATTGCGGGCAACACGGAAGCCCAGGTTGCACAACCGGTGGTCGTCGGGCGAGCCCCCAAAGCGGCTCGCCGACCGGCAGATCCAGGCGTCACCCGTCCATGATCCACCCCGGGTCGGGCACTTAATGCCTCTACCTCTCGCTCGCAGAGCAAAAAAACCGCGCATTCGTGACCACCCGTTGTCGCACCACTCAGACACGTTGCCGTGCATGTCGCACAAACCAAACGCATTCGGCTGAAAGCGTCCAACCGGCGCCGTGAATACGTAGCCGTCTCGGGCCGAAATGGTCGGCCAGTGGGTAAACTCCGCATTTGCGGTCCCGTCTGCTATGTTCCCCACATGGGCCAAGCCTTCCGGATTGTCACCATGACAATACATCGTCGCGGTCCCCGCACGGCAGGCGTACTCCCACTCCGCTTCACGGGGCAGGCGGTATGTCTCACCTTCCTGCTGGCTCAGCCACTCACAGAACGCTACTGCATCGTTCCAAGTGACGTTCACGACCGGGTGGTCCATGGTCTGATCGCTGGATCCCCAACTCCAGGGCACAAACGATTTTCGCTGCTCGAATCGACCGTCCCGATAACCCCAACCTCCTTTACCGTCACGTTCAGCCTCGGTCTTGTATTTCGCAGCGTGGTAAAACTTCAAGAACTGCCCCAGCGTCACTTCATGGACGCCCAGGTAAAACGGCTTCGTGATCCGAACTTCATCTTGTGACTGCTCGTCGGAAAGTTGCATGGCATCGTCCTCGTCCAAATTGAACAAACGGACAATTTCCTGCGGAGATGTGGCGCTGCCCATCAGAAACTCGCCGGGAGGAATCAGCTTCAGTTTCATACCAATCGAGTTGGTGACGTCCACCGGTTGCCCCAGGACTTTGGCCGTTTCCTGCTGTCGGCGTTTTGCCTCGTCCGCGTCGAAAGGCCAACCAGTGTAGATGCGCGGGGCGAGTACCTCGACCAAATTGAAATTCGGCAGTTCCCACTTGGCGTAGAAATTCGGAGTTTGGGCACGGTCGTGCTTGTCAAACGCATGGTCGCTCGTTTTGCGGTACACGTAGTCCTTCAACTCTCGGTACGAGACGAAGTGGTCTCCGTCGCCCAGATAGGTTCGGTCGGCATTGCCCGCCAAACCCTCTAGGACGTAGTACATGAAGATGCCGTGGCCCAGTTCCGCATCTTCGTACGATTGCTCGTCGCTGGAGCAACTGATCATCGCCAACGTCGCCTTGGGCAACCTGGACGGATCCAAGAGCGACTTGGTGAACTCCGACATGCTCTTCGCTTCGTCCACGGCCGTGCGGCCGGCCAGCGGCGCGTCGTCCGGCACGAAATGCCGGTCGCGGCAGGCGTCGACTAGCAGCATCTTGAAGCGGGCCGGGCATTTTTCCAAACGGTCGTAGATGTCTTGCGTGGGGACCATCGTATGAACCGGATCGTGCAGACGCGCGTCCTGCGGACAATAGAAACTCGCCTTTTGCGGCTTGCCCGAGGTGTCTTTCCACTCGAACGAACCGCCGTGACCGGAAAGCGCGATCACCAGCACGGCATCTTCCTTTAGCCCGCTGAACATGGCGTCGAGCCGTTCGATGATATTCTGATAGTTGGGTCGATAGGCCGGATCGCGGTCGGCGGTCGTGAGGCATTTGATCGTGTCTGACCGAAACCCCATCGCCACAAGGCGATCGCGCAGCGCCGTCACGTCGGCCTCGCAGCACTTGAGGTCTTTCAGCCGTTCGTAGTCGTTCACGCCGACCAGCAGTGCCCGGAACTGCCCGGACTGCGTGTTTAACACTGGTTCGACGTCAACTCCCTTGTCGTTGCGATCCTCCTGCGCATAGAACAGGCGGCAATCCCCTGCTACCAGCGCGACTAGCACCATCAAACCAGCAATTCCGCGGGCCAATGTCATGGTCGTTCTCCTACCAGAAATGCCCGAATCTACGAAATGCCATCGCAGGGTTGAAACGACTCCCATTGTACCGCTCTCTTCGGGGGTTGCAACTTTTGGCTTGTGGACAAGAACGGCTCAGGAGGACCGTCGCCCTCCCTACCGTCCGTGATCCTCGTCACGTCGCACGGTCATAGCGCAAGACCAAAACCGGCCCGATGTTGGACCGGCTCGGTCGCGATGTGAGTCCTTTGCCAGACCTTCGGTCGGCGGTTTCGGTGGGGTCGGAGACCCGCGCCGAGCCAACCGAGCAGTTAAAACTGCTGGAAGATCGGCTTGGTGGTCGTGGTCCGCTTGGGGCGGTTCTTCGCCTTGGCGGGTCGCGGGTGGCTGGAAGCCTGCTGCGTCGAAACCGGTGAATGGTCAGTCCCGATGACCGGCTTGGCAGCCAGGAACTCTTCCACTTTCTGTTGGCTCGCCGTCTTCTGCGGCTTGGCAACCGGCGTGTCCAAGAGCTCGCGGACTGTGCGGACTGGGTTGCCCTCGATCACTTGCGTGTTGCCAGTCATGAGATCGTCCACCTGGGCCAGGAGTTGCTCGCCTTCGGCCGTAAGCTGACGGGCACGTAGCAGTTGACGCTTGGTCGAAAGGGTGGCCAATTGGGTTTCCGTGGCGTTGATCCGCACGACCAATTCCTCGATCTTCGACTCCGCCTCCTTTCGCACCTTGGTCAATTGGCCCAACGACTGCTCGTACCCTTCGGCCTCGGCCAGCAACATGCTGACTTGCGATTTCGCTTGGCCTTCGGTGTAAGCTGCGTTTCGGACCTCAATTGGAAATCCGCCGTCCGTCGAAGCCAACTGATACTCGGTACGAAACTCTTCGGCCAACTGCCGAGCCTGATCGCCCAGGGCCTGCTGCTCCCGGATCGTTTGGGAGAGCTGACCCACTTCCGCGGCCAGTTCGCGCCGCGTCTTCTCCATCATCTCCAGATCGCGCTTCAGACGCCCTTCGGCGTACGAAGCGAAGCCGACAGGGTCTGCCTCGCGGGCTTCTTTGGTCCAGCCGCACAGGGCGGCCCATTGCTGAGAAACGCGGGCTCGTAGTGCCGGGCTGGCAGCGATTGCTGCAGCAGCCAAACCTACAAGAACCAAACCACCAACAAACATTCGACGGATCATTTTGGAAACTCCTTACGCCAGGGAGGGACGAATCGTCGAGGCGACCAATGGCCTCAACCTGCTGCTGTTCAAACACGAAGAGGGCAACCGTGACGAAGAATTGCGCTGGTTCGCACTAGAAAAGGCTGGAAAACACATCCAAGAAAGAGAATGCGAGTTGGAGCACCATGAGGAGGGCCGTACTGTGGGGGCTGATAGAAGCGAGCCAGATTACGGCAATCTTCGCCCGAAGATTGGTCGACCGTCGCGAAGAGACTCCTAGATGTCGTCCAAGAATCTCCTGATCTAATGCCACACGGACGCGATTCGTTCGCGTCCTTTGCATGGAATGCGTGATCCTATGGCTCCGCGGTCCAAGGCGGTGGCTCGGCTCCCACGCAGAGCATGGGAACCAGGGCAAGTGCTATTTCGGATTCGCGAGGCTGTGCGTCTAGCCGCGCCGGCATCTGTCGCATCTGACTGCGAGCAAGCTGCCCGCATTCTCGAAGCCTCGAATTTCTCCCGGTTCGCCGCACCGTTCGCAGGTGAATTGTGACTCGTCGCCTGCCTCTCTGATCAATTCCTCGACCTCGTCCCTCTCGGGAAATGCGTAGAAATGGAGCCTTGCATATTTCTCTTTGCACACAGTGACGTAAAACTGACTTCGGTAATCTTCGTGTGCATCCAGAAAGGCCTGAATCTTGTCGCACAGTTCCTCGATCAGTGCTGCCCAGCCTGGCCCACAGTATACCTCATCGGGAAACCATGGGTACTTTTCGCGCAGCCGAGTTGTCCATTCAACGGCGGCTCCCATGTCTTCTCTCCACCTGAACTCGTTCACTCTCCATACCGAATGTGTACCACGGCCAATAGGCGTTCGGGCACGTAGTCACCGATGGTGTCAGAACCTCGTCCAATCCATTGGGGATCAGCTGCGGACTGCCGTCACGCATACAAGCGATGGCGGAGTATGTAGTGCCCAAATCAATCCCGACAATCATGGATACGACCTCTTCTCCACACGATACCAGTGATCGGGGACTGTCCCCTTCGAGCCTACCTGCCTTCTCCGCTTGCCTTCGACTGCCCCATGGAAAGTGGCTCAGTGGGCCAACGCTGCTCTGGTGGCCGGAGAACCTCTCACCACCTCGGTGATACGTACTCCGCCGCCACGGCGAGCGGCTACATCCACGCCAAATCGCGGCCTAGTCCCGCGCAGGCTCACTCTCAACCAGTGGACCCTGCCATCACGGAAGTTCTTAAGCGTGAAGTACATGGCATCTGGTGACCGCCGCACGGCAGCGACAAACTCATCGTAACTGTTGATCGGCTCATCGTTGATCCGCAGAAGTACATCACCCTCTTCAAGAAGCACAGAGCCTTCGTCGCGTCGAACCAGTTCGGCGCGTGCGGCAGGGCTATTGGGTACGACCTCGACCACGCGCACGCCGTAGGCGCTGTCGTTCTCCGCGTCGACGCCAAACCGCAAGCCTGGCCCACTTCGAAGAGTAGTCCGCATGTGAAGTCGTTCGCCAACCCGGCGCACGGTGAACGACATTACCCGAGGTGAATTGCTGACAGCTCGCACGTAATCGGATTCGTCGTCAATCCGCCGTCCGTTGATCTCGATGATTTGGTCGTCCTCGCGAAGGACCGGCGGCAGAGACCATGCCGTGACCGTTTGCGTGCGCTGATGCGTCCCATTGCCGAGTGAGACTCCGCGGGGGTAGGCTCGTTTGAATGTTGCGCCGACGACAGGCGTGACCTCCTTCACCAGGTCCTGCCATATCAGTCGCCGTAACGCGTGTCTCCAGAAGAAACCCGCGACCAGCGGCTGATCGCGATTGTCAATCCAGCCGTCGCCAGGCTCAACATCAATGCCTCTTTCGCTTCGCCCGTACAGTCCGCCAAGTGGTGACCGGACCTCACCAGGCAATGCGATCGCAGAAGTGAAAAAACCGCCTCCATTCTCGAAGAACGAGGCTATCTCGCCTTGTGCGCACGCGTTTATGTCCACAAGCCCGCGCGATCGAAAGAACAGTTCGTCGAGCAAGGGAGCTACTTCTGTGGGAGGTGGCCTATGGAACGCCGCGCGAGGGCCTTCCGTGCGGGCACGGTTGGCGCAGCAGTCGGTCAGCACGACGGCCAAACGGGGCCCTTTTCCCCTGAGCCGATCGATGACTTGCGAACGATACAGCCGATCGCCGTTGGGCATCGTTAAGAAATGACCTGCTTGCTGGTCATGACCTCCGTGACCGGACCAATAGAAGAACAACGTGTCGTCGCGCCGGACTCGGCAGTTGTCAATTGCGTTGAGCACGGCACGCTTGGTCACATCCTGGCCCATCAGCATAGGCGGCTCTTCGTATCGGTCAAGATCGCCTATGGGCGAGTCGAGCCGCTGTCGGGGAATAAAGTCGACGAACGCCGCAAGCATCTGGTGCAGATCAAATTCGCAGGACTCGCCGATGTCATCGTCTACGGTATCGGCCACGAGCAACACATGGATGTTCTGCGCCGGAAGCGGTTCTGCAGAAAAGAACGTGACCGATCCGACGACAACTGCAAGTGCAAACGTTCGTGCGCGCTTCATCTCTCATCTCTCCCCCAAGCCTTCCTTGCGCCCGATCAAACGCGTCGGTAACTGCCGACAACGATCAGGATATCGTGTTCACTTGCCATAGCAAGCGTTGGCCGTCCGCACAAACGCGGGAAAGCCAGCATCTTCCCTGCGTGACTGTTGATTTGTGCCGGTTGCAGAAAAACGTCGCCAATACCCGGCGGGCACTCGAAGAGGTGCTGCCCCATCAGTCGGCACCGGGGAACGCCAGATCGGTCAGAGTGCTAGGATACGCTGCATGGTGTTCCGCAGCTTCGCAAGCAGCTCCCTTTCGACGCCTTGACTCGCGAGTTCTGACTCCAACTCGTCCCACTGACGGATAATCGCTTTTTTGGCCCAAGACTTTCGCACATCTCGGATAAAGCTCCGAGCTGCTCTGAAGAACGCGACGGCGATCCAGCATGCTGTTGTTATCACTGTGCCAGAGACCATCCCGGGATCGAAGGCAAGGCCGCTTTCCCCCTCGGACGTTTCCGGCCGGTCTTCAATCCGAACACCGCGATCGACCACTTCGTACACGTCGTCGAAGACGATGGCGAGTTCTTCAAGCTGATCTGGCGCCTCGTCTTCCAGGTAGCGCTGAAGCGTCTCACGGACAATTTCTTTTTCGTCTTGTTCCATTGGTCAACAACTCCGAACAGAAAAGTGCGGACGAATCCCAAATACTCCTTCTCGCACACGCTGCAGGTATCGGGGTGGGCGTTCGTTCACGTTCCGGCGCGACGCGTTCGCTTGGCCCCGCGCAACATGCCTTTGCCCAAAAAAGGAACAGATTTGCTCGGCAACTTGCGTGTGCCCTTCGGTTTCCGGGTATATTGACTATATCGCGTGCTGAGACTGCTGAAAACCTGGTTCAGTTCGAGGCACGGCATAAGTGCGCGAAACGTCGCAACGATTCCTTTGACCTGTAGAAATGGGCGATCACGCGTCTGGAGACGCGGAAATGCACTGGGGCCAGTCTTACATAGCGTCTGGTGATTTGCAGCTTGTCGCCGAATTGATCGAGCGTACGGCCACGGAACTTGGGTACACAACTCGGAAGATCTCTGCTGACACGGAAAGCACAACGCTTCACATCCTTCAAACACGTCGATGGCATCAGGTTCTCTTGCATGCCTTGCCGCAGGTCCAGAGGTGGCATGTGACGCAGAGCGGCGAACGTGCCATCGTGAAACATGATGAATTCCTCTTTCGGTGGTACCGCGTCATTGTTCTCTGCATCTGTGCTCTTATCCCGTTGGCCTACTACTTCACAGTGAGCGCGTATTGCGAAGCGCGTCGCCTTCCAGCCTCTAGCGTTGAACTTGCGGCTACCTATTTTCTTTTTTCGTGCGTGGGGTTAGCCGTGTGTGTAGGACTTATGGCGCTCGCGATCCGCCTATTCCGTGTCCCTTCCGAAAAGACGGACGCTTTTGGAGAACACCTGCAATCTGCGGCGGAACGGCGTAACGTCTTCTTTGAACCGCTTGGCACTTCTGTCCCTCTGCGCTCGTTTTGCGCGGGTCTCGCATTTCTCGCTTATTGCGTAGCGATACTCGCATCCCCGTTCCTTATCGCCCTCCGTCACCCCTGGGATATCGCTTCGGAACTGCGTCGACCTTTGTGGCTTTGGGTGGTGCTTTTGCTCACGGCGACCGGCGCTCTTCTCTTCTCGTGCTTATTGTTGCGGCGTCGTGGGTTTGGGGACAGATTCGTGTATTTGCTGCCAGGGGGTCTTTGCAGCCTTTCTTTCTTGTTGTTAGCTGGCTCTATGATTCCCTTCGTTTGTTGCGTCGTCGACTCTAGCAGCCTCAGCGAGTTAATTGACATTGCCGTCTTCGCGGAATGGATGCGTTGCCACCAATTCGGCGAGGCTCCTTACGCTGGAGCGCCAGGGGAGACAGAGACTGTTCGGCGTGCTGTGGTCTTGGCGTCTCTCCGGAATCTTGGGATTACATGTTTTGTCGCATGGCTGCTCGTCACAAGCATGTCGGGATTCTTTGCCAAACAAGCCTTGTACGTCTGTCTTCATTGCAGGGAGAAGGCGGCTCGGTTCAATAGGTTGACGTTGGGCAACTACCAACGGGAAGTTGCGTCCGGGGCGGGTTTCGTGCGATCGATGCAGGTTAGCATGGCCGTGTTTTGGGCTTGTTTTGGAGTTGCGATTGTCTGCGCGGGCGTGGTGACAATGGTCTTTGGCATCGTCGCGTGGTTCGACATAAAGGGCTTCTGGTTCACAAACAGATTTGCGCTTGCTGCTGACATCTCCAGTGCACTGGCTACAATTGCCGGCGGAGCCGGAGATGCTCCGCAGAGCGCTGCTGCGAGCAAAACACACGGCGGCAGCCTTGGCTGGAATTGACAGAGCCACTGCAGACCCTATTGGCATTCTGCCATCAAATGGTACAACGCCGGCACGAGGTTCAAAGACACAGCGCCGCGGCATCTCAGTTCTGCGGCGTTTTGGCGACTACCTTCGCATGTTCGCCAGACATTACACGGGAGCGGATAGGGTGGGCTACTGGCACCCTTCGACGCAGGACCGTCTGTCCAGGTTGAATACCCTGTCCGGCGGTGCTCAGAACGACGAGCGCGTTGGCTAGACGGTCGCGTCGCCGTCCACATCCACGAGTGCGGCGTCCGCATTCCGGGGAAGGCCCGAAATATCCCGAAGTTTGTCGAGACAAAGGACCCTCAGGGCGTGGCGGAATTATGAGTGACGCTGGTGAACTGGATGTTGGCCTCGCCTTCGATAACGTCGACAAAAACATATCGATCCCTGATCGCCACGTTTGCCTTTCCTCCCGTTTGAACAAAGAGTCTTTCGCCGTTGTTCCTGACCTTGAAGACAGAGTCGTTGCCCGATTTTCGGCTTCGTACCACGACATGCGTGTAGCCAGGTACGTTCCTGATTGGCAGTGCAGCGCCGATTGTGAATACGCCGATGGGCGTTACAAGCGACGCCTTGCCCTCCACCGAGACGCGTCCATGACTGTCGATGGAAATACTGAAGGGCAAGAATGGCGGTTGATACGAGAACTCGACATGTGCGTCAGACAGCCTGGATTCGGAGCGTTCTGTTTTCAGACTGGACCAAAAGGAATCGCTTGGCTCAGGACGAGTGTGGGACTTTGACTTAGCGCGTGCCTTGGTAAGCCAAGAATCAGATTCACTGGATGCCGAGTCAAACCAAGATCGAAAGGGACTACTTCGGTCGGCACGGAATACGTCGGACCCGCGCGACTGGAATCTGACGGTGGGCTGTTGAAACACTGGTCCAGGTCGTCGATATGCTCTTGGCGGCCCCCACTGTGCGTCCGCCGAAGGAGAAAGCAGGACGGACAGGACGACTACGAGAAACGGGACTGCGATAGTCCTATGACGCTTCACGAAACACATAGCGATCCTCCTGTTGCTGAGACGCGGCGTACAGCTTGATGCCCCTTCGACGTCAGGTTCCGCGCAATTTTTCGTGCCTGCATTCGTGCGGGCAAGGACAAATCCGTCAAGAAAGCCTCAAAGTGATGCTCGCCGCAACATTGCATCGGAAAGGAATTGGAGATTGATCATCGATCATCCAGTAATGACGGGCGTTGAGGCAAAAAGTTCGCACATTTCGGCAGGGCAGCAAGGTTGCCACCTGATGGAGCGTCGCTTCGCACAAACCTATTCCTTGTCGGCGAAGTGAGCCTGCATTCCACTGGGTACGAATCTCGGACCTACCGGAAAAAACCCCATGCTCAAGCATGGGGCCTTGTTGTCTGAGACCGGGTTCTGTTACCCACTCAGCGCCAACAGTTTTGCCACCTTCTCATCCGCATCAGTCCGCTCGCCCGCGTTGCGAATCTCGCCGGTCAACTGCGTAAGAGCGTCAACAAGCGTCCATATTGTGAAAGGCTTCCCGGCTTCGGCGATTGTGGTGACGGCTTTCTTCACTAATGTGCGGGCGATGCCGTGCTGGGTCACGAACGTCGTGGCCTCGTCCGAGTCGGTTGCCACGCGGTTCTGCATCGCCTTCTGAATCGCCTTTGCGAATCCATCTTTTCGCTCGTCGCGCTTGGCGACCAACGTCTCGATGATGCGCCGGATTTCCGACAGGGATTCAGAAACGTTGCCCGTGTGCTTCCGCGTGAACTCGACCACTTCCACCGCGTCCCACACGATGTGGTTCTGGCAGACGGCCTGGAACCAGAAAGTCTGCACGCCGACCGAGCGTTTGCCGACTTCGCTGTTCCAGACGAAGAAGCCGGGGGCGAACGGTTGGCCGCCGATTTCCGTCCAGCCGGCCGGGTCGATCAGGAAGCAGAACATGTCTTGCTGGCCGCAGTACAATCCGGTCGCGCCGCCGGCGCCTTTCTGGGGTGGCTCGAAGTCAGTCGCGAACTCCGAGATCATGGCCAGCAGGTCCGCGTTCCAAAGGCGGCTGTAGGCCACGCCGTGGATCGAACGGATTGTGTGGTCGCTGGTCAACATCTGGAGTGGCTTCGTGCCGCTGGGCAGCGTCTCGCGAAAAGCTTGGCTGGCGGTCGCCGGCGACAAGCGATTGAGCGTGTCGCGGCTGATCCCGCACAACCCGCACAGTTGCGAGAAGCTCCAGTGGTTCAAGGCGAACGCGCCATCGCTCCCCAGGCCCAGACGCACGCTGGCGTCGTGCACCAATGGCTCGAAGCTCTGCGGATGATGCCAACGGTCGCGCGACGGCTCCTTCTCATCCTGGCAGTGTTGCCACAATTCGTTCAGCGAGCTGAATCGCTCGTCCGGGCTGCGCCGGAACAATTCGTTGTGTGCCCTGGTCAGATTTGACATGGCAATCTCTCCTTTCGTCCAACGGTGATGGTAAAAGACCGATTCTCAGACGTTCCTTGTTCCATTACGGGAACAAGGTGGAGAGAATGCCTCAGTTTGCAGCACGGCGCAACAGGACCGACGAAGATTCGGATTCGCCTGAGAGAACACCCGCCCCTTTCAACGTGCGTGCGATGATCAGGGCGGGGCCTGCCGTGGCCTGATGCCGGACGTGTTTGCCAATCCGCGGATGCAATCGGGCGATCTGCCCAATCATCCCGGGTACCCGCCGGGATCCGCCAGAGACCCCGGATCGGGGTTTCGTCCCAGGAGCATCTGGCGGCGGAGAGGCGAGGCCGCACGGTCACGGTACTCGCTACCGACGCGGCTCGGCCTGCCGACAGGAGACTGAGCGTATCATCGGACCGCCGCCGGCGCCAGTTGGGTCGTGCGTGCTGCGCAGGTCCTGCTCGTTTCGGCTGTAGGCACAATGGCTACCCGCTGGCCGCGATGATTCAGGAAACATAAGGCGTGAACTGAGTCTGCCCGGCCCAGGTATTGCGGTAGGGCCGCCCCGTAGAAGAGCGATCGGCGAGGGTTCCGAACTTGTTGCCTTGCCGTGTCGAGGATGTGCTGCAGCCGGCTACTGCATGTCGTCGTGACGATCAGCACTCGGAATCGCTCGGGACACTGGTCTTGGTACTGATCGTACAGGCGAATCTTCCGCTGCCAACTCTCGTCGTCTTTTTGCGTGCGGAGCCGCTCCGTGCCATTGTCGATTTCCACCACGAAGTTGAAACACTGACCGTCGGCTGCCACGAGTCGAAACGCGCAATCCGGGTACAGCGACTCGTCACCGGCCATCAGCTTTAGTGCGTTCTCTCGATGGAAGCCGCGGAACTTGACTCCCGCCATGCATGCCGCCAGGTCCGTGTGCACGATGAAGTCCATTAGTGCCATCGTGTGTGGTTGCATGGCCATCGAGACTGGATCGAAGAACGATCTCGTTGGGATCGCACCGTACGGTCCGGAGAATAGCCGGAAGCCGGTCCGTGTAAGCTTGTAGTACGCCAACGCTCCTCGGCTGGTCGTGGCGTACCGCCACGAACGCACCCAGCCGGCGGAGCTGAGCCTCTGCATTCGTTTCTGCACGTACCGGGCGCTTGTGAACGGCTCGCGCCAGGTGCTGCTCACTTTCAGCAATTGCTCGACCGTATGTGGGCCGCGAGCGAGGACGTGCAGGACTTGCTTGTCGCGTTCGGTGAGAAGGGTCGTTGGCGATCTTCTTGGCATAAGCTGCAAAGCAGCGTAGCATAGATTCCTTTGTTTCGCTTCCATTACCGCTTGCATGCCCCCAGGATCTCCAGGATTCGTGAAAAACGTCGACGAGATGATCGCCGAAACTCAACCCGCCGAAGTTGCGGCGTTCTACGGCTATCCGTGGCCGGAACATGCGAGCGGCAACGAGGTCCGCATGGATTGCATGTTCAACGACTGTGGAGCTGCGGGAACCGATTCAAGCTACGGACGCCTCGTCGTCAACATGGCCAAACCGGAGAATCCGATCTACTGCCACACCTGCGGTGTCCGCGGCAACCTTCTCACTCTGATGTGGGGCATGAAGCACCGCAAACCACCATCCAGCGGACGCCTGCGAGGCCAGGAGTTCAAGGAAATCGTCGCCGACTTGCAGGCCATCCGGGGCAATCCGCCGCCACCGCAACCTGTCAGGTCAACGTCCGCCACGGCGCCGCCGGCACCGGCACCCGACGAGAACGAAAGCGAGCCGCAAGTCAATGTGCCGCTGAAGGATTCGGACAACGAACGAGCGCGGGCACTGGTCAACCTTCATGAGCAAGGAACGCTGGATCCCGGCCAAATGACGCCGGATGCGCGGCGTTATCTTGGAGTTCGGCCGTACTTGACGCAGGAGCACTGCCAGAAGTGGAAGGTGGCGTACCTGCCCTCGCAGGCGAAGGGCACGCTGCGGGGACGGTTCATCTATCCGATCGAATCGCAGCGGGGCGAGGTGCTGGCGTGGGTCGGCCGTGATCCGTCCTACGAAGCCAAGCGTGCCCAGTGGCTGGCCGCTGACAAGCCAGAGAAGCAAGAGCCGATCAAGCACCGCTTCCCCAAGGACTTCCACCGCGGGCTTGAGTTGTTCGGCCAGCAGGCCCGGCGTCTGCGTGAGGAAGGCTACCGCGAGACCATCTCAGAGATCGGCATCCTGGTGGTCGAGGGGATGAACGACGTGATCCGCCTGGATGCGCTGCAGATACCGGCCGTGGGCATCATGTCGAACAAGATTACCGACGAGCAAGTGCTGAAGATCCTACGCTGGGCTCGGCAACTCGCCGGCGGCAAAGTGACTGTGATGTTCGACACGGACCAGCGAGGCGAAGAGGGGGCAAAGGACGCGGTTTGGCAACTGTCGCAGCACGGTCCGGTGCTGCAAGCCTGGTCGTCGGCCGCCTTCGGCGGCAAGTTCGCCGGCCGTGAGCCCGAATCCCTTTCCTTTGAGGAGTGGCATAACATTCGCGAGGCGGTGTCAAAGCCCTGGAACGCAGCGTGAGCTTCCTCACCGCGGTTCGTCCGGCGTGATGTGCGCTGAGGGGTTTGTGGTGACTCAGAGTAGTCGCGGGCGGTAGCCTGCGGCGGTGTGCCGTTGCGCGGCTGGGTCCCGGCCGTGGGCCGGGGAGTGGTGCGGCACACCACGAGCGCCGCCGCCGTAGGGCGGAGGCAGCGAGCCGCCCGCTGGAGCAGCCAAGATGGTGAGGAACGAACCTCGGCGTTGTCGGAAGCGGGCGGCTCGCGGACGATAGGCTGCGAGTGGTGTGCCCTCATCGAGGCGTTATCGTCGGCTTGTTGAAGCCGTGGCCGCGTCCATCTCCGATGGCCGGCCGATTGGACGCCACACTGGACGCCCGAACGTCCATCGATCAACCGGGCCAACGTCCATGAGCTTTTCTCTTGAGGAGTATTGTTTCGATGTCGCTGATCCTTCGGCGACATGTCATCCCGCGTGCCATTTCCCATCAAGAGAAAGTCAAACAGGCATGGGGCGAAGCCCCTTTCCTTTGCTTGAACATTATTCTTTGTAAGAACAACTTTGTAGGGGCGACAGCGGATTGGGAATTCTCGGCTTGCGAAAGCCAAAATCCGAGTGATGGTGTGGAAAGAAACATCCGGCATCTGCCGATAGTCTATCCGGCGTCTGCCGATGTTCTGCGACGAAAAACATCCGGCATCTGCCGATTATGAGCACACGGCGCAAGAACCGTGTCAAGCTACTGCTGCGTCAGGTGCCTGCTGAGCGTCCAAACCGAGAAGTCGGGGAAGTCGAACAATTCGGATTCGATCTTGGCCACCGCGGCGTCGGCCGCCAGTTGCTGGTAATTGGCTGCGTCGCGTGATCGATAGAGAGTCTCGAATGTCCGTCGTGCCTCGTCGATGGGTTCCTTGGCGGGACCGCGAATGAATTGCTCAAGTGCAGCGGTCCGTGCGTTTCGGTACTGCTCACGCAGGGCAACCTCGTCGGCTTGAAGCCCAGCATTCTGTTCGCGCCACTGCTGTTCGCGCTGCTGCTTCTCGTATTCGTACGCCCAATCCGGTGGCATCCGGTTGTGCTTGATGAGGTCGTAGCAGAACGCCGCCGGCGAGACCTTGAATCCCGGAAAGCCCTTCGGGCTGTCGTGCATCGCAATCTCTGTGATTCGAAGAGCCCGTTGGATGTTTGCTCGCGCATGGTCGCGAAAGATTCGATGAATGGATCGCTCGTCGAAGCCGATCTGCGATAGCGGCTCGTAGAGAGGGTCGTCCTTCACTTCTGATCGACGAAGGGTTGGGCACGACTGAGCTGGCGTCTCGAAGTATGGCCCCTTGTACAAGACTACCGTGTAGCGGCCGACGCCGCGCTTGAAGAAAAGGTCCTTCACGTCGGTCTGGCCGCGGCCGAGGCAAACAATACCGAGATCAAGCAGCGTGCTGAGGCACTGAGTGAGGTCGTATTTGCGTTTATGGAGCGGGCGGCTGGCCGAGAAACCCAGGCCGTTAATGGTCAGGTCGTCCACGTCCATGAAAACGCGATCGGAACGCCAGAAGCGGTCTTTGAGCTTGAGAAACAGCCGCCGTTCGGCCGGATTCAGCCTGCGATATAGGTCCAGGTCAAACAACAGCCGGCCACCGGTAACCCGGCACATCTCGAAGAACAACGGTTGCCACTCGATGCGCCACGAACGCGGTGAATCGATGTCAGGCGGTAAGAATGTGGAGAGGAAAGAGAACGTCACGCGCTCGTGTGTCTGCGTGAGCGGATTGTAGAAATGCGTGTTGTGGTAGCTGACGGTGGCGAGCCGCTCAATAGCTTGGCGGAAAAGTGCATACTGCGAGCCGCCCGCGGGCATACCCAGGCGTTTCAGGCACCAGCATGGCGTCGCAAGCAACACGTGGTCGGCGTCGGGCCGGTCGAGGGTGAGAGCAAGCAGTCCCCAGAGGAAGAACTCGTCATTCTGACGGAGACCGAGCGGCGCGCGGATGGTGAGGTTGGCCGTTGTGCGGTTTCCATCCGGCCGGGAGAACTTGTACTGCGTCGTGTAGAACGGCCCGTCGATGCTTGACGAGTCGAGGGGCCACAAAGCGGTTTCCAGCAGCGAAAGCTGGGCAATCCCGGGTCGTTGGATCCCAGGATCGCGAAAGCGGTTTCGATGCAGGCTTTGCCTGTGCTGTTTGGTCTGGGCCATGTCAAGTTAAGGAAGTGTAACAGGCGGGTGCAGATTGATTGCTTGACAGCGAATCGGTTTGACAGCGTCGTCCACTTTCTCGGAGAAAGTGGACGGCGAGTACGGGAATTTCGGCTAGCGGAAGCCGGAATCTGGGAGTCAGGTTTTCCACAAAAAAGGTCACGTGCGATATTGCAGTAAGGCTTCTTTCAGCATGCCAGCAAGCGTATCGTCAGTGAAATATGGCTCGCTCGGAGTGAGCCGG
>CAZUAH010000174.1:0-24861 GCA_964617665.1 uncultured Pirellulaceae bacterium | reverse complement strand
GGCGCATCCCGTTGTGTTTGGCGGGAGGTTGTACATCCGGTACGGTGACAAACTGGCTGCCTATGATGTTGCCGAAAAACCCGGCTAGTGCTTTGTCAAAGCCAAGAGTTAGGGTTGGCGAAATCAGCCGGAACGCGCTAGCGTCCGGTTCTGGTGGGAACCGTAGGCCAGCGCTCAGCGGCTGATTGTCTGACGGTGTTGGAGCGAGAAGCGACTATGGCTGCAGCCCAGCCGCACCGTGCATCTCACGTCAAACGCTGTTGGGCAGGGTGTAATGTTCGCGATATTTGTTGGTGAGCATGGCGTTTGCTTCCTTGCTGTTTGTGATTATCTCCGTCTTCAGATCGAATTCCAACACCGTTTTGGTGCGGTAGGAGGTTTCGCCCAAGTGAATCAACGCGCAGGTGCAATGGGCGATCTCGGGGGCGGCTTTGGTCGGTTCGCGCGAGCGAATGCTGTTCAGGAAGTTCTGCACGTGGCTCGGCGTCGGCGTGCCCACGCGACCGGACTCGCCGGACTTGGGACGGGGTTCTTCTTTCTTGCCTAGATAGGTGCGGAAGAATCCACGTCGCGAGAAGATCATGTAGCCCTCAGTGCCGTAGAATGCGTTGCCGCTGTCCACACCGTGCATGCCGTAGGGTGTGAAGAGCCGGTCTTCGTAGATCACCATGGAATATGGGAATTGGTGACTACTTAACTCAAACGGTAAATGGATCAGTCCCGTCACCCCGCGCTTGCCAGCGGGGAACGGTGTTCAGAACCAGAGCGATCTTCCGAAACACACGCTTTTCGCGTTCCATCACGTCGTCAAGCGATTGGCGGGTCAATCGGCTGAATCGTCGGCGTCACCATCGTGAAGACGATGTGAAATGTCCTTCCATTCGTGGCCACCGTCGTCCTTGCGATCTAAGCCCACGGAGTAGATGATGACACCTCCGTCAATCGTTTTGAGCGAGAGACGCTTGCCTGTAAACGGGTCGAGTGGCAGCTCGCCGAGAGCCGGGGCAACGAACTCGGCGCTAATCGGATAACTGCCGTAATCCACTCGGTACAGATGCGCGGCATATGCCGTTCGTACTACAATCCGTCGCGCCAATTGAATCAACTCCGTGTTCAGAACGCCGGCTGGGGCGCAGTCCTCGAAGCATAATTCGCCCATGAATTGGGAAAGCCCGTTGGGCTCTGTTTCGGCCGCGTGTAGCAGCTTTTCCAGGAGACTCGGGTCGTCGGTATGTCGCGTTCGGTAGTACTCCTTCGCGTGAGCTTGTCGCTTGACTGGATCCGGCTCCCGTGCTCCCGCTACCGCAATATCGTACTTCTCGTTCAGCACTGTCATCGCAGTGTTCCAGTCGATTGCACACACGGCGTCGATTACAGATTCGTCAATTTCCTCAGGCAACGCCTGCAAGCCCTGCCGTGTTTGTTGTCGATGCCGTGCCGAGAATTGCATCGCATCCAGACTGACATGCCGACAATCGATATCCAACACGGTAGCGACTGGCGGAAACGGTGGTAGCTCTTTCTGCTCTTCCAAGAGACGCCGACAGGCCTCTTCGGACAACTTTCCGGATTCGAGCAGGGCGCCATAACCGTGGTCGGCCATCTCATCTACTGCACGCCCGATCAAATACTCCGTGAGCCCTCCCTGAGTTAGGAGGCGTCCGATGCGGCGAATTGCACACAGATCTGAGCAGGCACCCGTGACGTCGTTCTCCCCGATACGCGAATACGCACGCTTGATCAACACACGAGCAAGCTCGCGAGATCGATGAGTGGGTTCGTTGGCGTGAAGCCGTGATAAGGGAGCTGGATGAGCGTCAATATCGCCTATCAATGTGGCCATAAAACCGGCCCCAGAAATCCGTTGGATTTCCCCGACCATCTTCGCATGAGCTTCGGCTGACATTACGTACGGGACGTAGTTTCTTTCACGGTAAGAACCGGCAATCAAGTCATCCAGATGCTTGGATTGCATCTGCATCCACTGACCCAATTCGGGGTAGTCTTCCGTGTTCCACGGCCCCTCTATCTCATAGAACTGATCGGCACATTTCCGCTCGAGGGGCGAAACGTCCGATCCCGCTAAGCGCAACGGCTGGAAGTACGTTCCTTGCCCTGCCTCTGGATTGGGTTTCGGAATGCCAAGTCGGCGATAGTACTCTTGTTCTGATTGCGGGTCCAACTCATCGAGAGGTCCGAACACACGTTGGAGTACGACCTCCCAATTGTTTTCCGCTGTCACACCTTTGGAATGGCGGATGTTGGCTGCTTTCAGATAATCGACATAGCCCGCTTCGTCGACCGGAGAGACGATGTGTGTGATTGGGGCCGCAACACGCACACGGAAGGGTCCGCTTGATACGTCGTTCGTGGATTCAGCCGAGCAACCCAGCAATCCGCTGATCGATAAACTGAGCACCATGAGGAAAAGTCGTTGCACGATGTTCTGAACTCTCTATGGGTGGACTAACAGAATCCGTTAACCGTTTCACGACGGCGTGTATTCTAGTTCGTTGGAGTGCGTGCAATCTTGGAGCCCAGTCAGTTGGATAGGTAGCCAGTGTTGCTTAATTGCTCGACCCGAAGTTGGAAGTTGTCGCCTCGCATTCACTAGGGATCAGGGTTTTCCGGGCGCAGTGGTACACGAAACCAAGCGCACCGTGCTCACGGACCTGCAAAGCTCTTCTCCGCATCCCACACGATGACCGCCATGTGGTAGCCTTTCAGGGAGTTTGCTGGCTGATCCGACAGGGCGGAGCAGTAGTAACCCATCACGATCAACGGCACGCGGCTGGTCGGCCGCCATGGTTTGGACCGCAAAGGCACAGAGACCGCATAGAATCGAAAGAAGGGTGGCCTTCATGGTGATCTTTCCAGCGTCGCCCGACACGGAAGCCGTCAAGTCATAACGCGCATCGTCTGGACGGGATCATCGAGCCTCAGAGCGACTCTAACTCGTCCAGCATCTCCAGCAGGCTCTGCGTCAGGATGACGGACGAGTCCTTTTCAAAACGGGACGTGCCAATCCAGGTTTCGTAACCGCCGAGTTCGTGCTGGTGCGGTGGCGGCAGATAGCCGTAACCGCCGTTGGCCAACTCGATCACAAACGTGTGCGGAAACGGGCTCTTCTGCTTGATATCGAGCCCAATTTCGACCAGCACCTCGAACGGCATGGAAACGATGGCCTGATCGCCAATGCGAATGGCCTGGATGATGATGTTTTCCGTTTCGGGTTGTTCCGGATCGGCAAAGCGCAACGTGTTGGTGGCGTACTGCGTCGTACGACGATTGATGGCCTCGCGTTCCTTACGCGGCAATGCCAGTAACTCCCTAGCGCGTTCAACTTCGGCTTTGGTCGGCTTTCGGTATTTCAGAGTGACCTCGCGCTGACGCGTGGCGATCAGCGGGTTCTCGTCGTATTCCTCGATCGTCTTCACGGCCCGCCAGGCGGCATCGGCCGCTTTGGTGGCGACGACGCGGATCTGTTCGAACGGAGCTCGTGGCGCCCGTCTGCTGTAGAAATCGATGTTGTTTATATCGCCGCTGGTGCCGTTGGTCATCATGGCGACGAAATTGTCCGGCGGATTGGATCCACCGACGCGATAGGGCATAATTCGCGCAAATTCGCCAAAGTAATCGGCCGACGCCATGCCCACAACTCTCCCGTCGCCCTCCTTCACCTTTGGGATGCCGCCTACGTAGTGCAGCGCGTAATTGGCGATCAGCCCCAACGCTTTGCCTCGACGCGTGCGAACATCCACCACGCAGACCTCCGGGTCGGTCGGTCCTGCGGGCTTGAGCAGATTGCCGCGCGGCGCATTTGTTCTCACTTGATCCAATTCGCCGAACGGGTTTGGATCCATCGTGCCGGGTTTCAGAAACCAACGACGGTTATAGACCTCGCTGGCCTCTTCGTCCGACGCGAAGCCTATCTTGGCCGGTTCGAGCGACTGGATGGCTTCGGTCAGGGCCTGCACGATGCCGCCCGAGCGTTTCTCTTCATAGGCGACCCTGCCCGGCGTGGTGTCGCCACCTTTGGGAGCGCTATGGGTGTGAGTACCGCACACCAGCATTTCCGAGGGCTGCCATCCGGTCTTCTCCGCGACGATGGCCTTGGCTTCGTCGCAAGTCTCGCGCCCGACGCCGATCGCGTCCACCACCGCGATGACCACACGGCCCTTGCCGTTCTCGAAAGCGATCGCCCGGACATGGAACGGATCTTGGACGTAATTGGAGGGTCCGGACCGCAGTTGGATCGGAAAGATGTCGGGCGAGATATCTACAACTGCCGTGCCGGCGCGAAGGCCAGGGTCGTCCTGGGCTACCGCGGCTAACGCCGTCAGACTCAGCAAGCCGGCGAGGGCTTGAAGCGGGAGGATTGACAATTTCTTCATAGCCACTCCAGTTCTGTGTTGTGGGGCCGTGTATCAACCGTCGATCGAACAAGACGGCACGAACGAGCGTACCCCGTACCGAAACCCAAAACAAGCGCCGGTCGTCCCGACGACATGAATCGCGACGCCTTCAGTCTCGTGCTTCTCCTTTCTTGAGTCCAAGTAGGCCGGACCCAGCGCAGCGGCCCGCCGTGCGGACTTCCGTCTCTTTATTCTGTACAATGGCAGCGTCGATGCCAGTCATTCGTTGTCGATTGCCTACAAGGAGCCAAACATGTTTCGGAACCTTCTTTGCCGCCCGATCGTCTTGACCGTACTATCGATCATGCTGTTCTGTACTCGGGGCAGTCTTGCCGAGTTTCGGGCCGGTGCTGCCGCTGTTGACGTTACGCCTCAGAAGTTCCCGGTGATCGTCGTTGGCTCGATGCTTTCCAGAACTGCGACGGAGGTACATACGCCGCTTTTTGCCAAGGCCATCGTGCTGGACGATGGCAAAACGCGTCTTGCGATTGTCGTGGTCGATACCTGCGCCATGCCGCGCTCGTTGTTGGACGAAGTCAAATCGCTCGCTGCGAAGAGCACGGGCATCGCTACCGAGAATGTGCTGATCTCGGCGACCCACACCCATTCGGCTCCTGCGGTCATTGGCGGTTTGGGAACCGATCCTGATCCCAACTACCCGCCGTTTCTGAAAGCGCGTTTGGTGGAAGCGATCGAGAAAGCGGCCAAGAACCTCGAATCGGCGAGGGTCGGAGCCGCCGCCGGAAACGCGGCCCCGTACACGGCGGTCCGACGTTGGATACGGCGACCGGACCGCGTGCGCGACGATCCCTTTGGCAACCCGACGGTCCGTGCCAATATGCATCCTGGCTATCAGAGCCTCGACGCAACCGGACCGGCTGGCCCCACGGATCCTGACCTGTCCGTTATCTCATTTCAATCACGCGACGGACGGCCAATTGCCCTGTTGGCGAACTTCTCGATGCACTATTACGGAGCGCCGTCAATCAGTGCGGATTACTTTGGTCTCTTCTCAGATCGCATGAAAGAGCGAATCGCACCGGGCGACGCGAGCGCGAATCAGCCGCCCTTCGTCGGCATCATGTCGCACGGTCCCAGTGGAGACATCTGGCTGAGGGACTATCTGAAAATGGCCCCCGAGAAGCCGCCGCACGACATCTCCAGCTACACCGACGCGCTGGTAAACATCGCCCACGGAGCTTACAAGACGATCGAGTACCAAGACGACGCAACCTTGGCCATGGCACAGACCGACCTGCCGTTGAAATTCCGTCTACCCGACAAGCAGCGTCTGGAATGGGCTCGCGGGATTGTGGACGCAATGGAGGGCGGCTCGCCCAAGAACACCACGGAGGTCTACGCGCGCGAAGCCATCTTCCTGCACGAGCAACAAGGCACTAGCCTGATCCTGCAGGCGCTGCGCATCGGCGACATCGGCATCACGGCACTCCCGAACGAGGTCTACGCCCTGACCAGTCTGAAGCTGAAGGCATACAGCCCGCTGCGGCCGACCGTCAACATCGAACTGGCCAATGGGTCCGAAGGGTACCTTCCGCCGCCCGAACAACACCCGCTGGGCGGCTACAACACCTGGCCGGCTCGATCGGCGTCACTGGAAGTCAATGCCGAACCCAAGATCGTCGAAACGGTGATGCGGATGCTCGAAAAGGTCGCAGGCAAACCGCGTCGCCAGCCTACAGCGACGTGCGGGCCGGCCGCTCAGGCAATCGTCGAATCCAAGCCCGTCGCGTACTGGCGCATGGACGAGTTTTGCGGACCGGAAGCTGACGATCTGCTGAACCGTCACGTAGCCATGTACGAAGCTGGAGTCGTGTATTACTTGGACGGTGCGCGATCAGACCAATTCAACCGTGCCGGCGAGATCAACCGCGCCCCGCACTTCGCTGGCGACCGCATGCGGGCGCTGGTACCGGAGATTGGCAAGACTTACAGCGTGTCGATGTGGTTCTGGAACGGAATGCCGAACGACGCTCGGCCGGTCACGGGGTATCTGTTCTCGCGCGGCCGAGATCACGCGTATGGAGCGCCCGGTGATCATTTGGGCATTGGCGGTACCGAAGGCCATACGGGCAAGATTGTCTTTCACACCGGCGACAAGAGCGAGCATGTACTCGGCGGGAGTACCGTCATCGAACGCTGGACGTGGAATCACGTTGTGCTGGTCCGCGACGGCGACAGAGTCAGCATCTACCTGAACGGTGATCGCGAAATCGACGGAAAGGCGAAGTCGCCGATTCCGCCCACCGTCGCTCAGGTCTTTGTCGGCGGTCGTTGCGACAGTGAATCGAACTTCGAGGGTCGGATCGACGAGACCGCCATTTACGACCGCGCATTGACCGCCGATGAAGTGGCCAAGCTGTACCGCGCGGCCACAGGACAAACGCGTGTCGCCAAGGCCGACCCTTGAACGCGCAGAAGAACGGTCGTTATCGCGTTTCGCCGGTGCTACTGCCCGTCCGTAGCATGGTTTTCGAGACTCCTGCTCACTTGACTGGCAGGAACTGTATCGCGTAGAGCTTCGTGTTCCGCATCGTGAGCTGCAATCGGACGGGTCGACCAGCAAGCGAGCTGACGTCAGCGCCGTTTTGCCATTGCACTTGAAAGTCAATCGCGTCGGCGTTGATGACCTCGCAGTCCGCGGCACTGAAACCGGGAATCGGCGTTCCGGCCATATCCAAAATCGCTACCTTCGCGCTGCCGCTGCCCGAGGTATGGAGATTCAGACAGAGACGATTGCCTTCGAATCGGAGCGGTTGTGTGGTTAGTACTCCGCCGGTGTAAGCCGCGTCCATGGATACGAATCCATCGACCCGTTGTGTGGCCATGTAGATGCCGCCCAGGTCTTTCTCCAACCACTCGGCACGGTTCTTCAGGTCGCCGTTCCAGACGACGGGCCGGCCATGTGTATGTGGCCATCCGACAAAGTACTGGTACAGCGACCGCCCGCGCCGCACCATGCCTTGGCCCATGCTGACCAAGCGAAGGTCGATTCCATCGTGGAACCCCGCGGCCACGTAGGACTGCCTCCAGCGGTTCCAGGTGATGCCGTCGCAACTGGTGGCCAACTGCACTTCAAAGGTCCCGTCGTTTCCGTTGAGCGCCCGCGCCTGCCAATCCGGTCCTTTGTAGGTTAGATAGGCCGCCGGAAAGGCAAGATAGACGTTCGGGGCGAACGGGTAGCGAACCGCCGCGCTCGTGTACAGGTGCAGGTTTTCTGGATCTTGCTCGTCGGGCGCCATCACAGTCGGTAGCTCGCGGCTGAGCGTGGGAATCTTGTCCTTGCCCCAATGGTGACGTGGCGCGACCGATCCGTCGTATGGCCACGGGCTTTCCAGATCACTCACCGCCACACGGGCGATCGAGCGGCGCGGGTTCCACGCCCGCAGATAGATAACGTACTTCTGCAAGGCCTCGTCCCAGAAGCCCGACGGTTGGCTATCGGGCAGAAACGGAAGCAGCCGCTGCGGCGTTGTGACCCAGTGAATTCCATCGCCGGACGACGCTACGTAGACTCCTGCGCGAGTCGGGTCCGGCCAATGCTTGGTGAATAGAAGCCGGTAACGCTTCTCTGGCGGTGCGTTCGGGTCGAGGAACACACCGGCCTCAACGGCTCCGATCGGCAGGATGTTGTTATCCTTGCTTCCCTGGAAATCTTTCAGCCCGATCCGGGGCCGTTCCCAGTGGATCCCGTCCCGGCTGGTCGCAAGGCTGAAGTGTTTCCCCTTCTCTGCATCGTAGCTCCCGTGAAAGAGCTGCACGATGCCGCCGTCGTCCACCACGCTGGCGTAGAAGATGAAGCCCAACGCCTCCCAAGGCCGTTCCGGCTTCAGCACACGACGGATGCTCTGCGGCGGGTTCAGTGTGCGTGTGACGTGGCGGGTCCGGACGAGGTCCACTAGACCGTCGTCGAGAAACAGTTGGCGGTCACTGCCGGTATTGATCGGCGCTGCGCCGCTGTTGTCCGCTGCCCCGGCTGAGCTGCGCCATGCCAACACAGTACCGGCTAGCCCGACCTGCAGGAATTGTCGGCGGCTCCAATCGAATGCGGTTCGCTTTGAATTCATGGTCTATTGTGGTTGAAGGAATTGGACGCCGCGGTTTTCCAGAGCCGCTCGGAGGTCGTGGCCGTTGATTTCGCCTGGCGTCACGCCGCGTCTGACTGCCATGGCCGCAGCTAGGCCGGCGGCTTGGCCCATTGCCATGCACGTTCCTGTCACGCGGTAAGACGCGTGGGCCTCGTGGGTGCCGGAAATGCAACGGCCGGCAAACAGCAGTCCTTTGATCGATTTGGGCAACAGGCAGCGATAGGGAATCTCGAACGGTTTGGCCGGTATCCGTCGGGCGTGCGTGTCGTCGGGGTAGATCTCGTGGATGTCGCAGCCAAACGCACACGACGTAACGGCATCGTCGAATCGCCGCCCACCGATCACGTCGTCCGCATCCAATGTGTAATGGCCTTCGAAGTGCCGGGATTCACGAATTCCGATCGACGGAGCCGTTTGCGACAGTCGGAGGTTCTCCAGACCCGGAACCTTCCGCATCGCCGGAAAGAAAATCTCGTGTACCTGTTTTCTCGCCTCAACGGTCGCGTGAGTCACATCGCGCGTGTCCGTGGCGTCATATCGATAGACATGGGTCGCCTGAATCGCTGACGCGCCGTGCTCTGGCACAGGAATGGAATAGGGCGTGCCGCGAGGAGTCTTGCCGTATGGCAGCTCGATGGGCAGATTGCTTTCAGCAATGGCCGTCTTCAGGATGTCCAAGATGTTCCGTGTGCCGGTTGTGATCTTCTCGGCACCAGTCACTTCGAACATAAGCGTCATGGGCTGGGCCAAGCCGTCGAATGCTCGCCCGAAGCGGTAAGGCACGCCCGCCCGGGCCGCAATGTCTCCGTCTCCCGTACAATCGACGATCGTTTTGGCCAGTACAGCTTCTCGCCCGGATTTTCCTTCGACGACGACTCCCCGCACACAGCGATCGACGACCACCGGATCCGTCGCGTGGACGTGGTACCAGAAATCGACGTTGACCTCGGCGAGCATCTGCTCAAGTACGTACTTCATCAATTCCACATCGAAGACCGGGAATTTGGGATGGTCCTGCCACGCTTTCGCACCGCGGAGGCGGTCGACCAGCCGCTCGACCAGCCAGCCTTTGCGCGATTCGAACAAGGGGTTGAGCAGTCCGGCCGTCCACATGCCGCCCAGCATTCCGTGCCGTTCGAGCACCAGCGTTTTGGCGCCTTCGTCGGCCGCAGCCAGCGCCGCTCCCACGCCCGTTGGACCACCGCCCACCACCAGCACATCCACATCCGCCGCGACGGGAGTGCGGCGAGGCGATTCTTGGATGCTTGCTCGATCCACGTTGATCGCCGAGACGGGGGAGACTAGCGAACTGCTCTCCCGTCGCCCTTCCTGGCCCTCGGCCACGGCCGTACCGAGACAGCCAGCGCTCACCGCACCCGCCGTCACGCCAAAGAACTGTCTTCGATCCATGATGTTCCTCCTTATTCGGCCCATCGGCACCAAGTGTCAGGGAACGGCACAAAAGCCATGGGGCCATTCAGCCATTTTAGGCGGTGCTTGGAAACAAATGCGCGGCTAGTGACGCTGGATTTCAGGAAAATGCAGCAACGGTCACGAGTTCAACCGTACAAGCATTTGTTGAGTCCGCCTAGTGCCACCAGACGCGCACCGACTGCGCCCAGCGGATCATTCGCACTAGCAGTCCCATCGTCTTGGGCACGGTCAACTGCATCGGCCGGCTTTCGAGGCACCGAATCACATACCGGGCGGCCTTCTCGCGCGACATCAGCAGCGGTCGCCTGGGCGCTTTGGCCATCTTGGTGTCGACGAACCCAAAGCGGACGTTCGTAACGTACACCCCATATTCTCGAAGTCTGAAGGCCATGGCCAGAAGGTAGCTGCTGAAGGCCGCCTTTGAAGCAGAATACGACGGGGCATCCGCGTTGTAGAAGTCATCAGCAATGCTCGACAGCCCGACAAAATGACCTGCCTTGCGTTCGATCCATCCAGGCACGAGCAACTCCACGGTTCGCACCATCGCCACAAGGTTGACCTCGAACACGAGGGGCTCGTTCGAGAGATCGGGAAGTTCTAGCCCTGAGCCCATGCCCGCGCAGTAAATGCAGGCGTCGAAAGGGCCTTCTTCCTGCAGAACGCGCCGCAACAGCTCTGGGTAATCCGGTGACGCTATGTCCTGAACCTCATGCCGAAGGCAATCGTCTTCGAGAGAGCTGGCACTTCGCGAGATGCCGACGACGCGGTCACCCCGATCGATCAGTGCCTCGGTGACTGATGCCCCGATTCCGTCTGAATTGCCAATGATCAAGATCGTTTGTGACATTGCCGTCCTCGCATGTCGCTCCGATTGATGACCCACACACGCTGTCGAGCGAGTTTCATGTTCCGTATCACTATTTGTGGCGGAAAAACAAGACACGGCTAGGATTATAGCGGATGGTGTGCCCTTCGTCTTACCATCGATCTGGCAAGACCGTGGCCCGGCGTGAAGGAGGCTGTGCGACGAATTCCCAGAACGAGAGACGATCTCAGGAATGTGGAAAGAGTGGTTTCGGTGTATTGTCGCTTTTCGCTTCGAGGCTGTGAGAGAATCGTTGGAGTTCACGCTTTGGCGTGTCTTCGAAAGCACGCTGAAGCGTGTACTCCGACAATTACGCTCCGCGAAAAGACGTGCTTTCGCGGAGCGAAAGCCGACTATGTTCTCCGCGCATTTCTTGCGGTATCATCGAGGTCGTCGTTGTACCGGCGGAAGCGAGTATGCAGTTTCCGGATCAATCACGAAGGAGATCGTCATGCGAGGTTGGGCGTTCGTTTTTCTGGGAGTGATGGGTCTGACGCTGCTGGTCTTGGGTCATCAGCGACTGCTCGGCGGGGAAGACTCGCGCCCCGTCATCGTCGTCTCACAGGAAGGGACGGGCGACTTTCAGGGAACGGACGAAAGACCGATCCTCGCAGCGATCAAACAGGCGGGCAAGGACGGAGCGACCATTGTGATTGGGTCAGGGGAATATGTCATTCGGCAAAGAATCTGTCCAAACAGCAACCTCACCATCAAGGGAACCGAGAAGACTGTTTTGAGACTACCCTCTGCCGTGCTCGTCAGGGCGGCGGCTCCGAAAGGGCAGTCGTTTGTGACGGTCGACGACACCTCCCAGTTCGCGGCGGACACCACGATCGAGTTGCTTCCGCCGACAGGTGGGAAGACATTTCCTGGCGGGAACGAGGAGAAGGTCGAGCTGCAGATCGCGAGCATCGAGCCCGGCAAAGTCGTCCTGGCCGAGCCGCTGCAGGTTGCCGTTCCAGAGAAGAGCAGGGCTGGATACGCCCACAATATGTTCGAAATGAGAGGCTCGCAGAAGAACGTGCGGTTCGAGTCGCTCACGATCGACGGAGGTCGGAAGCAGAACCTCGCGATGCCCGGACACGTGCAGCGATGCGCGATCCTGGCACATGGTGGATACTCGTACGAGAAAGGCCCCAGCGCTCCGCCACTGGAGAACCTTCAGGTTGTCGGCTGCCAAATCCAGAATTGCTACGGCCGGGCGGTGGCGTTCTATTCGGTTGTGAAGAGCATTGTGGCGGATTGCGTGATCGAAGACGTTTCGGATGAAGCGATCGATTTCGACCACTTCTGTTATCACTGTCAGGCCAGCGGCAACAAAGTGAAGCGGTGTGTAATCGGCGTGTGCCTCAACGACGCATCCTTCTGCATGGTGCGGAACAATCGCATCGACGACTGCGAGCGATCCGGCATCGTCATCTGGTGGTGGTACCGGTGCCCCATGGAAGGTCTCAACGTAGAAAACGTGATCGCCAACAATGCCATCTATTCTCCGGGGCAGGCGGGCATTTCGATCGGCAAGCGGTGTTTCCGAAACAAGGTGGAGGGGAACTACGTCGAGGGGGGAATCAAGGTGGTCGAACCAAACAACGAAATCGGGAAGAACACCCTGAAGAAGCCGCAGTGATCCGCGAACTGAACCACAATACTCTTCATCGAGGATTGTCTTTGGTTTGAATGACGTGCCGCGTAATGCGTTGCTGCGCCGGCGAGACTGCAGCAAATAGTCCATGCTCCGACGATCAGTCTGCGGAGTCTACCGTTTCTGCCCGCAGGTCGCCGTAGATGACACGGGATCGACCGTCGTCAAGTTTCCATTTGAGCAGGATGGCCGCTGAATCGCCAGGCTTGACCGTGGCCCCGAAGTACTCAGGCTCTCGCTGTTCATTCACCAGCTTTTGATAGAACCCGGCAATGCCCACTGCTTTTCGGGATGCCTCAGCTGAAACTCGAAATGATGCCTTGGCGGCTTCTTTCGCGTGAGCACTTGTGATTTTCCTTCGCTCTTCCTTCCGCTGTGCCTCGTCGAGGTCCTCGGGGATCCGTTTCAGTTCTGCGGACAATCCACCGAGTTTGCTCCATGTCGCCCGAGCAAAGAATGCGTTTTTCAGCCAGGACATATCCAAACGATCTGGGTAACCTTCATCAAGGCCAGCTCCAAACATAGCGGGCATCTCCGCGGTGAACTCCTTGCCTCGTCCTTGCGCCTTCATCATCATCATGTCGATTCCAGGTTTGGCCGCGTCTTTCGATTCCAGCCAGGCGCGCATCCCCTCGACAAAAGCTGCTTCGTCGCCGGCCGGAAGCTGGAAGGTCTCAACTTCTCGGATGTCCTCGGGCACCTTCGGCACGTCTTCCGGCGCGACATCCTTGACGCTCAAGTCCGCGTAGATCACCTCGTAGTCGTCGCTGATCATCGTGGGCTTCCACCAGAAGATGGGCCGGTTCGGCGTATCGAGCTTGACGTTCTTGCCAGCGTAGTGCCAATCGTGTTCGGGCGCCAGTTGATTCAGGACGGCGAAGACTCCGCCGAGTTTCCCCGCAAGCTCGCTCTGGGCCTTCAGTAGTTCGGGCGAGTCTTTGGGGTATTTCTTCTCCAAGGCTGGGGCAATGCGCGGCAGGAATCCGTCGATCCCGTGTTCGCCCCGCAGCGACGGCGGAAACACACCGCCGTTGTGTTCGGCCACCAGCCTCAGTGTCCTAGCCAGGAAGACGATGGGCTTTTTGGGTAAATCGAGTTGCATCTCCTGGACGGTATATCCCTCCGGCACGTCGAGGCTGAAGAGCGATTCGTCCAAGTCGACACCGACTTCGAAGTCTGTCATCACCATGCGAACCTCGGTCGCGCCGGACATAACCGACTCGACGCGGATCGGCAGCGACGTCTTCGGATCGGCCCATATCGTGATTTCCGTGGCGCCACTCTGCAGGCGAAAGCCCTCGGCGCGGCGGCCGTCGACGACTTTGCCGCCAACGGGCTCCGCTCTTGCCGGCCCGCCGCTCTGGGCGTCCATAACGGTCTTTCGCAAGTCCAGGAACGTCCCGCCTGGACGCCTCCCCGGCGGGGAATTTTTGAGGCTCAATACCATGGCCATCTTTTTCGCCGGAAGCAAGGCAAGCGTCTTGTCCGCACGAAAGTCGAAGATCGAGAAGGACTTCTCGCCCTCGACGGTGATCTCCTTCCGTTCGCGGGACGGCGCCAGGAACATCCCGATCTCATGCATGGTCTTGACTTCCCCTTGAGGCAGTTTGACGACCGTGGTCGTCTTCCACTTCGCGCTCTGCACCTTGGTCAATGCTTCGGCAACGTTGGTCAACGCCAAGGCGGTCCCGTTGCCGGGCGCGAGCCAGGAAATCAGCCCCACCAAAGCAATCAACACAGTAGCAGCCACGGCGATTCTCGTCATAGGTTTCATATTCTTAATCCTCATTATTGGCGTCATCGGGTAGGGTTGATCGGCAGCGTGCTGCACTTTGGCAGCCAACTCGGCGACCCGATCCGGCGGCAACTCTTCGGGGATCGGACCGCGCAATACAGCGTCTACCGCACGATCCAGCAAGTCGTCGGGATTGAAGTCTTTGCGATCTTCCATCCTTTATGTCCTCAATCGTCTTTTGCCAGCACGCCCCAGCCGGGCTGCAGGAGCCGTTCGAGACGCCGGCGCGCACGACACAGTAACATTCGCGCCGCAGTCGGGCTGATCCCCACCTGCGAGCCAATCTCCTCGGAGGTCATTTGCTCGAAGCAACTCAGGCAGAATACTTCCGCTTGCCGGCGGGGAAGTTGGCCCACGGCAACTCGCAACCGGTCGGCAAGCTCGCTTGCCTCGGCGTAACACGACGGATTCGGTTCCCGGCCTATCGCTTGCTCCGGGTCCACATCCGGGCTGTGCCGGTTGCGCTGCCGAGATCGCACCCGCAACAGGTCCAACGCGCGGACGGTAGCCAAGTGCCGAAGCAGTGCAGGCCAATTACGCACGGGTTCGCGCCGGTCGATCTTCACCGCCTCCAGGAACGTCTCCTGAATGCAGTCCCATGCGTCTGCATGATTGCCGACGAGGCGGTAGACCGTGCGCTGCACGATTCCAGCGTGTTGGCCAACCACCGTTTCCCAGTCCGTCATTCTCAAACACCTGTCAGTAACCGCGGTTCAACACTACTGTCGATCGGAAGGCCCGCAGTGTAACGCAAAATCCCAAATTGACCCGGATTTCTCACCAATCACACAGGACCGACGCAGACGAATGTCGGCGAAACTGAGGCTTTGCCCTGCCGCACGGTGACATTGCGAACCGTCACCCGACGGACTTTGTGCAACAGGATGGCGCCGTGGGTTCCGTGCACCGGTCTCTGTCGGCCCGATGCGCCGCGCAGGTTGCCGATGGATTCAGTACGTTCCAGAGTATTCAAAAAGTACACTAAGCGGACTATGATATTGTTTGCACTGTTCGATGCGCGTTGAATGCTGTATTCCTACCAGATCCGACACGAGCTACCGCGCATTTGTTTCTAAGCACTGCTTAGTGGATGAAGAGTCGGCCCTACATTGCAGTTCGTGCCTGCCGAATTTCATAACTCCAAAGAGCCTGACAAATCCGGGAAGGTGCTCGCTAATCACTCTCTTCCCCCGTGTCTCTTCAGAATCTCTACCATCTGCTTGTTACCCCCGTCATTTGCGTGCCAAAGCAGGCCGTGGCCGTCCTTGTCCTTGACTTTCACATCGGCGCCGTTGGACAAGAGCAACTCGACCACGGGAATGTTGTCGTGGGTCACTGCTGACATGAGGGCCGTCCAATGGCCCGAGGAAGTGGTTCCTTCGATATCTGCACCAGCCTTGAGCAGGGCCTTCACCTTTCTGGTTGATTGTTGTTCGCTACGGGTGGCCCACATAAGGACGGTTTGCCCTCCACAGTTTCCATCCTGGGCGTTGACGTCGGAACCGGCCGCTATCAATAGATCGACGATATCCGCGGTGCCATCACAGGCAGCGACCATCAGGGCGGTCCAACCTGCCTCCGATTCTTCCATGGGATCCGCGCCAGCCCTCAAGAGCGACTTCACGTATTCCGTATCATGGCTATGCCCCGTTCTCCTGAGTTCCTCCGATAGCATTCCTGAGGAACCAAGATGCTCTATCTTGGAACTGTAGTCCCTGATCTGCTTCTCTTGCCTGACCGTGGATGTTGTAGCAGGTTCTATGTCTTCCACGTTGAACTTGAGTGTGGCTGACCATTTCTCCATCCCAAGGGTGACATCCAGCGAATTGTCATCCGCTCCGAGATCCGTGATCGCCAACACATACGATCCGGTTGTGGAAATAGTAGCGGCAGAACCGCTGTAATTACTGCTCGGTGCGGAAATGGTCCCCGTGAAGGGCACATTCAAAACAATCTGTCGTTCGACACCTGACGAAAGATCAAGCATCGCAATGGGGAACTTGAAATCATGATCGCCCTTGTTTGTGATATAGCCACCGCCGGGAAGGTGGAATGCATGGGATTCGTTGAAAGCCACGGGTTGCGCAGCCCGCCCCGTGGTGAGCCAAGCCAGCGGCGGTTGCCAGTTGGTTTGGCGGAACCATGCCAGTCTCGTGATAAGATCGGTCCCACCACCTCCCATGGTGATTATGGGCTGCTTGCGAGAGGGCACCAGCTTTACAAAGGAATCGTTGTGGCCGGCCCAGACTAAACCATCCCCTAGAATCCTAAACCTTCCACCGCTGACCAACTGCGGAACCTTGACCATTGAGATAGGAGTCCCTTTGTCGTTAAGCTCGTATACCACGCAATCGGCGAGATAGCCTGACCATTGGCGAGTCGGTGCCTTTGAAACCGAAACAAAGATGCTGTGAGAATCCGACCCGCGCTCGAAATCCAAGGGCACCACAACCGGACCGCCAATCACTGCACAGGAGAACTGCTGGTTGAAGGCTTCCCGCGCGGTCTCGATGGTCTCTTTGCCGTCACCAAAGCCCTGTTCAATCCCAAACCGGCCCATGTAATGGCTGTAAACGCTGGGACCAATAAACCCTCGGTCATACTCCCAGATCTTTTCCACCTCCCATATCCTCGTACCAGTATCCCTGTTGAGAGCCATGATGGGCTGCATGTCCTCGGCGGCCACAATCAAGGTTTCTTCAAGCCAATTCAGGTGTTGGTTGTCCGAATGGGCGTACCTTGGTGGTGTGATACCCCAGACGTAGACTCCCCTGTAACCTCGTTCGTCTTCCGCCTCGAATGCCTTTGTCCATAGCGGGGTTGGGTCATCACCGCGAAAACACGTTACCTGGTAGGCCACCACAGGGGCCTCGTCCGCACCGGGCTCGTCTTGTGAGGTCAAAGACGCAAGGACGGCCAGATCTTCTTGGTTTGCCGCGGCCGTCAACAAAGCCTTCACCCTCCTGCCTTTACCCGGTTCGATCTGCAGATCCTTGCGCCATTGCCCATTCTCCAGATCGATTCTCCGTATGCGCGTCGGATTGTCGTACCGTTCATGCTCATCAACATGGTACCCAAGCAGGAAACCTACATTCCCTTTGAATGTCAGCCAGCTCAAGCGATGGCCGTCAACGGATTCGTTGGACCAGAGCGGCTTCCGATCCTCGGCTCGTATTGCCGTCACACTGGTTTTGCTGACAACAACTTTCTGGCCACCGGCGTCATGGGCTTGTTGCCAAGCAGTAGCGCGGCCAATGGGTTTCAGGATCAGGTCTCCCACGCGCAGAGTGACTTCATCAAGCTTTGGCTTCACGCTCCCCGGTGCGTCCGAGACTTTGGACTCCTGGTCAATCCTATCCTGAATGGCCTTTTGGTCTGTATTCGGACTCTTGCTTGGCTGATTCGAGTCGCTCCCGCGTCCGTTGGAAGTACACCCCTGCCCGCCGTCACAAGCACCGAGCGTAACCGTCAAAGCAATAGGCAAAACGAGACGGACCAAACGTGACATGTTCATGGCTCTTTCTCCCGTAGCTGAAGTCGCAAAACTTCAGAAATCATGCGGGAAGCGTCCGAATTCTCGCGAATCCGGCTACCACGATCCTTAACGGCGTTGCCCAGCGGGGCAAGGGTACATCTGACATTTGTTTATCGAACGGTCTAATGCACTGGACTAGGCGCTCGATACAGTTTTGGTCGTTGTCGGGGAGAAACACTACTGCTTGAACCAAATCTCCAGCAAACGGCCGATGATTTGGCAGCCGCGGCGGTTGGCGTGTACGCGGTCGCCCATGAACCAGCCGTAGGTCTTTCCGCTATCTTGGATGTACGCCCACCACGGGCCGGTCATGTCAAAGAAGGCGCATTTCTCTTCCGCCGCAACCCGCTCCATGTTGTAGCGGAAGTTGTCAGTCTTCGTATCGATTTCTCGTGTAAATGTCCGGATGTGCTCGTCGCGCATCGCGCCGAAGACAGGTGTCAACAACAGAACTTCCGTGTCAGACTTCTGGGCGCGGACCTGTTGGATCACCGATCGGACCGCCTCGGCATCGCCGCGGTTGGAGATTCCCCCAATGACCAGTAGATCCGGGTTGCGCCTTAGCACGTATTGCTCGACCCGATTGTCTTCTTGGTAGTATGTGCAGCCGGTCGAACTTCTGAGCGAAGCGATTTTGATGATCTTGCATTTCGGATAGTTCCGCATGAGAAGCAGCTCGAACGACGAGGCGGACGTATTGCCCATGATACTATCGCCCAACAGAACCATGCGCAGCTCGCCACCGTCGCACAGTTTGCTCATCGTTCTTGGAATGTTCGCGAATCGGTCTGCCGGAGGTTCGTAAACCATCGGATCCATCGGGGCGTAGATCGCATCGATCCGCTCCAGAGTACTCATGCCGGCGAAAGCGTTCTCGACGCTGCCGTTCAACAGAAATCCTCCCAGCCGCACGGTTCCGGGTGAGGCGACCTTCAGTACGAGTTGATGTTCGGATTTCCTGTCCAGTCCTTTGACCAGCGAAATTGGACGCATGGCCGGGCTGATCACGTCTTTCGGCGAGCCGAGCTTCTGGAACGCCGCTCCGTCGACGGCGTACTCGTAATCCGCGCTGTCTTTGTCCACTACGTCGATGACTCCGATCTCCGAACCTTTGAACGTCAAGGTCAGCGTAGCGCCGACTTCGTCGGAGACGAGCACATGGCGAAACGGGCCGATCGGACTTGTCTGTCCAGGTTTCCAGTTGCCGGATCGTTGGACCTGCGGATCCTCGTACGCAACGATACGACCGCTGTCATCCGTTTCCGGGAACAGCGGATCGGGCAGAATGTACCGCTGAGGCTTTTCCGGAACAGGATAGGCGGTCATCAGGTCGTCGATGAACGTGGCGACCGCTTCGGCATAGATCTTGGAGCCGGCGTCGGTTGGATTGATTCCGTCGGCAGAGAAGTTCTCGAAGGAAATCTCCCCAGCGATGATCTTATCCGCTGCGTACTTGGCCAGATTCAAACTGGGGACGCTGTAGTGGTCCGCAATCTGTTCGCTGACCTTGATATACTCGGGCGTCTTACCTGCCTTGTACGCCTGAAGCATTTCGGGGGTCAACGTATAGACGAGAATTCTGCTGTGGGTGGCGCGGTACAGGGTAATTTGGCGGACAAGCCCTTCCAGAGACGTTTTGACCTGATCGATGTCCGCGTTCCGATCGTCTGCGGCGAAATCGAGGATCGCCAGATGTCCGCTGCAGATGACCTCGCCAAAGACGGCCTGTCCTCGGCTGCAGCGGAACAGACCGAACCAACTTCCCCCCGGCTGCATGTGTCGCGTCTCGATGATCCTCGCATCGGGAAAGTGTCTTCTGAAGCCATTGACCATCTGGGTGGAGTATTTCAGACCGTTGTTCTTTAGGCCGGTCCCGGCCAGAACGGAATTGCCGATGAAGAACAGGTACTGATTTCCCACTCTGTCAATCTTGAAGAAGTGTTGGCTGTTGGGAATACCGCCTCGAACCTGATAGTAGTCCGCAGCCGAAGCCGTCCCCGCCGCGCTGGCGATCAACAGATTGCAGAAAACGGCTTTCTTGAGATGTGTCGAAATCATATCCAGCGGTCCTTTCTCCTAGCCGTTCATTAGTCAAACGGTGAATAGGCCGTTCCCGTCACGCCGCTGCTTGCCAGGGGAGAACGGTGTCCGAAACCAGATTGCTTTCCCGAAAAACGCGCTCCCTGCAGGGTGTCACTTCTCACTATCCAATGTCTTCAGTCCTTGTCAGTTGCCAATCGCATCCAAAATCGTGTTGGCAATGGCTCGCATTCCCTTGTCGCCAGGATGTGCTGCAACGCCACTACGCGTGAACTTGCGTTCCGAGCGGGCTGCGGTAGGCGAAGAGGGTAGAGGGGGCAGTTTCGCCCGGTAGAAGACGCAACGATGGCGGTTGTCGTCGAAGGCGAAGTTCAGGAACTCGCCGTCCTCGCTGACGAATCCATCGGGGTAATTGATCCGGCCGCCCTTGTCACACGACTCTGGCACCAGTACGCGGCGGTACGGCCAAGTCTTCAGCCCATCGAAGCTGATCCACAGCGCCAGCGGACTTCGATGGCGGGGATTCGGATTGTGCAGAATGGCCACCGTGTCGCCGCCGAGGCTGTAGAGTGTGGCCTTGGAGCCCGGATTCGGAATCGCTGTCTTTACGGCGAACTTCGGCCAAGTTCGGCCTCCGTCTTTCGACTCGGCATGGTACAGCACGCCTCCCAAACGGTCGGCACGAATAATCATAGCGATCGTGCCGTCGCTCAGTTCGACGATGTTCGGCTCAGCCCAACCATGATAGTTGTCGTCGTCGGTTAGACGAATGTCGCCGTACAGCTTCCACGTGCGGCCTCCGTCGAGGCTTTCGATCACGCCGGTGCGCGGATCGCGAGGCGTATAGAAGACACGGCCTTTCGAGATCTTGCGTCCCGCTTCGTCGCAGCGGTTGTAGTGCTGAAACGGCATGAGAATCCGTCCGTCGCGTGTTTTGATGGCGTTGCGGATCATGGTTCGATCCGCCAGTTTGCCCGGCGCCGGCTCCGATTCCGACCATGTGTGACATGAGTCGTCGCTATGGACGAAATACGTCTTCCACTCGCTAAACCCGCCATTGTGAACCTGCAAGACCATGGTGGCTCGTTTGCCGTTGAGCATCAGCTCCGAAAGCGTGATCGCGCGGGTCGGGTCCTTTGACTTGATGCCCAAATCAATCGGACACATCGGCGTCCAGGTTCTTCCCTTGTCTCGGCTGCGAGATATGAACACGCGGTTGGCCGGCAGCGGTTCGGTATGTCCGCCGCCCAGCATCACGGTCACCCACGAGCCGTCGGGCATGGGACGAACGGTCGTGTCGCAGGCCAACTGATCGGGCGCCTTGCCATCGAAGATGATCGTCGTGAAATCGTGCTGGGCATCTTCTTCCGCCTGCCGGTCCCAGTCGACCGAATCGGCCGCACGGACGCTCGTGGCTGTGAGAATAGCCAGCAGCACGGTAGTATGAGCCGGAAGCAGTCGTGGCAGACAATGTGTTGTTTTTGTTAGACAAAGGATCATTCGTGGCATGAAGACGATTCCATTCCATAGCGAACATGACGATTGAAAACGTGGCTGATTCCGGTACGTCAGCCTTTTGCTGGATTCAGTTTATGGCTAGCTCCGTCGCATCCGCAATGACTTCTGTTGACATTTTCATGACACATCTGGACACGCCTCCGTCGATGGCAGACGCGGGAATTCGGATCTTCGCAGCGGCAGGGTATCGGTCAGGCCCTCGTCAGCGAAGACCTGCGGGCGATTCGTGAATCGGGCGCTCAGGGTTGCGTGCTGGTTGGCGATCCGGCGTATCACCGCCGTTTCGGTTTTGAGAACCACGCCGCGTTACGGATCGAAGGCGTCCCAGCCGAGGTGCTCATGTGCCTGCCGATGAGCGAAAAGCTGCCCGAAGGAACCGTGACACACCACCCAGCGTTTCATGTGGGGGAGTAGTCGCCCGACAGTCAACTTGACGCCGTGCGCCTGTGAAGTCCTGCCACCTCGCGAATCAGATCGACAACTGCGTCGGTGTGTCGGACCTCGGCAGTCTCTGCGCAACCAAGAACTTCAACCATGCGGGTCCTTGCGTGCACGCAACGGCTGATCGGTAGTCGGGCGGTCTCTTCGCCGCGCCGGTTCATCAGGAAAGCTGGTTCGTTTCACACTTCGCCAAGATTGAAGTGCCTCTCGCCGTCTTTTACGGTTGAGAGAGGTGGCAATGACATTGCCTTCCGCGCCTATCCCTCTCGACTCGGAGCAAGCCCCATGCCTCGGAAGATCACAGACTACATCCTTTCCAGCTACGTTCAGTGCAAGTCGAAAGCGTATCTCCACCTGAATGATTGCGTCGGCGAGAAGACCGACTACGAGACGTTCACGAACACTCTAAGACGACAAGTGGCGCAAGCGGCTATCCTGGAACTGCTGGAAAGACACGCGGGAGATGCCGTGCAACTGAATCACTGCGTCACGCGAACGGACCTGGAACACGGCAAGCTATTGCTTCTGTCGACCAGTCTTGCCAACGCCACTTGCGACTGTCGCATTGACTGCCTGCAGCGAGTTGCCGGCGATTCGGGCCTCGGTCCTTTTCACTATGCGCCTGTGGCCATTCACCAAGGGCCTCGAACCACGCGCTCTGTGAAGTACCGTTTGGCACTAGCGGCGATACTTCTCGAACCCCATCAAGGCCGATGCCCTATCACAGGCGTCTGTCTGGTCGGGTCACAACTACGCAAGCACACCATACGGCTGGATCAACATGTCGAGAAAGTCAGGACGCTGCTTTCCGAACTTGAGGTCTTTCAAGACACCGCTGTTCCGCCGCAACTGACGGTGAATGACAACTGCACGAAATGCGAGTTTATGTCTCGCTGCCGAGCGGAAGCAACTGAAACGGACGATCTCAGCCTAATTTCCACATTGAGTGCCAAGCAGATTGACGACTACCGGGCCAAGGGAATCACCACCGTACATCAACTTTCATTGACCTTCCGTCCGAGGCGACGCCGCAAGAGAGTGAAGCAACGGAATCTCTCCCGCAATGCAGCCCTCCATGCTCTCGCGGTTCGCACTAACAAGATTTACGTTTTTCAGAAACCATCGCTGCCTTCCTCAAAGGTTCATCTGTACCTGGATCTTGAAGGCGATCCAGACCGAAACTTCTACTACCTGTTGGGCTTGATCGTGGACGACGGCGGCACAGAATCGTCGTTCTCATTCTGGGCTGACGACGAGACCCAGGAAGTCGCCCTGATGGAGCGACTGTTGAGCATTACGCGCGCCAACAAGAACGCGACCATATTCCATTACGGTGCATACGAGACGAAATTCTTGCGAAAGATGCAAGCCACAAAGGGGTATAAGCAGCACGCCACGTACCTTCTGGAAAACTCGTTCAACATTCTCTCGACCCTCTACGGCGCGATCTACTTTCCCACCTATTCCAATGGTTTGAAGGATATTGGTGGCTACCTCGGCTGCAGATGGTCCAACGATAAGGCGTCAGGACTTCAGAGCCTCGTCTGGCGCTGGCGTTGGGAGCAGTCACGCGAACACCTCCTGAAGGAAACGCTGCAACAATACAATCTCGAAGACTGCCTTGCGTTGAAAACTCTGACTCAAATGGTGTATTCAATTGTGGCAAACGGCCTTGCACAGGAGGCCACGATTGACGACAGCACTGTTGCGCCTGTCCCAACGTTCGACACAGAAGCAGATAGGCACAAATGGGGGACGCCGAGTTTCGTCTCAGCGAACCTCTCCTATATCAATCAATGCGCCTACTTCGATTATCAACGGGATCGTATAAATCTGCGGACCAAGAAGAAACGTCGCACCAGCAGAGAAAGTGGGCGCAAGCGAAAGAGGTATCGCCCAAGAGCGAATCGTTGCGTTGAAGTACAAAGCCGGAAATGTCCCCGATGCAAAAGCTGGTCGCTTCACAGATCGACCAAGAAGGCCCACGTTAAATACCGTCTCGATCTGCGAGTGTCCAATGGGGGCGTTCGACGCTGGGTCACGAAATACGTTTCGGCCAAGCACACCTGCAAGGACTGTGGGAAGAGGCACGTTCCGCCTGCCCTAAAGGCAAAGCCCAAGTTCTGTCACACCCTGAAAGCGTGGGCGATGTACCAACATGTTGCCAACCGCATGAGCTACCAGACCATCGAGGCCATGTATCGGGAGTGCTTCGGTCTTCGTGTCGGGTACTCAGACATTTATGGATTCAAGCCGGATCTGGCCGCGTACTACGCTGGGACATACGAGTCCATTCTGAGAATGCTGCTCGATGGCAGGGTACTTCACGCGGACGAGACACACATAAACCTGCGAAAGGAGCAGGCATACGCGTGGGTACTTGCCAATTCCGAGAACGTTTACTTTTTTTACCGTCCAAGTCGGGATGGGGATTTCTTGAAGGAAATGTTGCATGGGTTTGCGGGTGTGTTGGTATCGGACTTCTATTCTGCCTACGACTCGCTGCCTTGCGATCAGCAGAAATGTCTCGTCCATTTAGTCAGGGACATGAATGAGGACGTGTTCAGAAACCCATTTGATGAAGAATTCAAAGATATGGTAGGCGAATTTGGCCGCTTGCTGCGGGCCATCGTAGAGACCATTGACAAGCACGGTTTGCGGTCGTGGCACCTGCGGAAACACAGACGGGCGGTGGATGAATTTTTCGCGTTTGTTGAGAAGGAGGAGTATGGATCGAAGATTGCAGGAAAGTATCAGCGCAGGCTGGGCAAGTATTCCCCAAAGCTGTTTACTTTCCTCGATTACGATGAAGTGCCTTGGAACAACAACGCGGCGGAACACGCGATAAAGCCTTTCGCAAGATACCGGAGGAACACGGACGGAAAGGTAACTGAGAGGGGCATACGAGACTACTTGGTGTTGTTCAGCATTTACCAGACCTGCGAATATCGGAATGTGAGCTTCTTGGACTTCTTACTGGCAGAAGGGGTCGGGAGTTTTTCGGAAAAGACTCCCGACCCAATAGCGTTCGGCCCCAGATTTGCTAGTCCAAATTCCTTCTTCTTTGGCA
>CAZUAH010000173.1:0-24922 GCA_964617665.1 uncultured Pirellulaceae bacterium | reverse complement strand
GTTCGGTCACTCCGAACGACGCTGAGACGGGAGGGCTAATTGACGCCTTACACGGGCAGATGCGACGGATTTCGTGATTCGTTGCACATGCGGGAAACGGATTCGGGTCCGGGCTACCAGCGCGGGTGGCAGAAAACGATGTCGCTGTGGCGAATGGCAGGCCGTGCCGTCGCTCAGAGAGCTGCGCCAGAATGGACAAGTCGCCGACGAATCAGATGATGACGATCAGCTACCGCCGCAAGTGGAGTGTGGAGTTGAGACACCGAAGGCACCTCAGCCTTGGGGACCGTGGGCGACCGCTGGCTTCTCTGTGCTGATTCTCGCCCTCCATACTGCGATTCAGTTCATTGTCATTGTAGCACTCGGAAAAACCGCGGGAGCTGGACTCTTGTGGAAAGGACACGCTTTTGCTGCGAGCGGCGATGCGCTCGCTGCGGCAGTGAACATAAGCGCTCTGATTTGTGGAGCGGTCGTCCTCCTATCGGTTCGGCTTCGAAAAGGAATCAGCATTCGCAAGTATCTGGGCCTGCAATCCGTGCCGCTACCGGTTCTGCTCCTGTGGCTATTCTCGGCCTTGGTATTCGAGTGGCTTTGCATGACGAGCTATTTCGTACTGGGGAAGCCTCTCGTTTCCGACTTCGTCAGCAATGCCTTTGCGTCAACAAAGTTGATGCCACTGCTCTGGATAGCCTGTGTAGTAGTTGGTCCGCTGTTTGAGGAGCTTTTCTTTCGCGGCTTTCTCTTTGAAGGCATCCGGCATTCAAAGCTTGGCACGCTGGGGACTATTCTGGTCACGTCTGCTCTCTGGGCCCTGCTTCACGCGCTGCAATACGAGTTCTCTGACATCGCCTGGCTCTTCGTTCTAGGACTTTTCTTAGGCTATGCAAGGCATCAATCTGGCTCTCTGGTGCCCCCCATAGCCATACACATGCTTCTTAATCTCATCGGACTAGCCTATGTCACATGGCGGAGCATAGCGTGAACCGTCCTCGGTCAAAAAAGTGACGCTTCGTCTTGGGGAGGATGGTTCTTGGTAGTCCCCTTTCGCCTCGCTTTCGTTCGCAAGACCCATGAAACAACACTCGATGATGAACTCCAATCCGATTGGCTGGCCGACTGTCGTTGCGTCGGCCCTTATGTTGCTGCATGCCGCTACGTCGCCGAGTCGGTCAGAGGAGTTGAAGGTAACGACGCCGCCTGCCGAATTGCAGGCCGATCCGTTCTACGAGCGGTACGTCAGTGCGAACGGGTACCCCATCGTCGCATCGAGACAGGTCAATGATTATGCTCTGAAGGAGGCGGCCTACCTGGTGAACATGATGTTGGCCAAACGGCCTGACGTGCGCGACGCAATGATCAAGAGTGGTTCGCGGATGGTCGTGATGGCTTACAGCGAGTTCACCACGGATATGCCCGACCATTCCCATATGCGACCGAAGGACTACTGGGACGCTCGAGCGAGGGGCCTTGGTGGTTCACGACGCGATCCAGTGTGTTCGTGCGGCGAAGAGAATCTGCTTGGATATCCGGGCGACCCTTACAGGGCCGAGAATATTCTGATCCACGAATTCGCTCACAACATGCACCTGCGAGGCTTGGTGAATATCGACGCGACGTTCGACAACCATCTGAAGCACACCTACGACGCAGCTATGGCCAAGGGCCTGTGGCAGACCAAGTACGCGTCGCTAAACCACCACGAATACTGGGCGGAAGGCGTACAATCGTGATTCGACAATAACCGTCCACCGGATCACGATCACAATCATGTGGATACTCGCAAAGAGTTGAAGGAGTACGACCCGGGTTTGGCGAAACTGTGCGAGGAAGTCTTCGGCGACACCGAATTGGTCTACACCAAACCAGAATTGCGACTGGAAGGGCATTTGAGCGGATACGATCCCGCGAAGGCACCGCGGTTTCGCTGGCCAACACGATTGGACAGAGCGAGAGAAGAAATCACACGAAAGGCACGCAGTCGCGGCGACCGCTCGAAATCGAAACGAACCGAGGGGAGCGTAGAAACGAACAACGATTGAAAGGAACGGCAACTATGTCCCAGTCGAACGAGTATCTGACTCGACGTTGTTTTGTGAAGCGGTCCGCGCAGGCAGTATTGGCGGCTGGCGCGGCCAGTCTGAGCGGCAGGGCCGGTTTGGCATCGACCGAGAAGAAGGTCGTGGTCGGTGCGCATCCTTGGGTATACGCGGCCACTCAACCGAAATACGACATCACACCCATCCTGGACCGCATCTTTGCCGACATGAAGTATGCGGGCATGGAGGGTATCGAACTGATGCACACGGCTCTGCGTCCGGATGACGCTGTCGAGCGTATTGCAGCACTATCCGAGAAACACCAGTTGCCGGTGATTGGGACGTCATTTGGCGGCGCCATGTGGGACCTCGCCCGCCACAACGAGGTGCTAGAAGATGCGGAACTCGTCATAACTCGGCTTTCGAAACTCGGCGGAAAGACGCTCGGTACGTCGGTTGGATCCGCACGTCGCAAGAAGACGGCCGACGACTTGGACGCACAGGCGGAATTGCTGCGTAAGATCATCGCCATCTGCGAAGACAACGGCGTGGTACTCAACCTGCACAACCACACATACGAAGTGCAAGACGACCTGCACGACCTGAAGGGAACGCTGGCCCGTATTCCGGACGTCAAGATTGGCCCGGACCTTGATTGGCTCGTCCAGACCGATGTGGACCCGGTCGAGTTTCTGCTCGAGTTCGGCAAGCGGATTGTCTTTCTCCATTTGCGCGATCAGAAAGCCGACAAGACGTGGGTCGAAGCCATGGGCGAAGGCGACATGGACTATCGGGCGGTCGGCCGCGCGCTCACGCAGATCAATTTCACGGGCCACGCGGTCATTGAACTGGCCCACCGTCGTGAAATGAAACTGACCAGGCCCCTGCGAGAAAGTCTGAAAATCAGCCGCAAATACGTGCGCGACACCCTTGGGTACTAACGCCACCTCAACTCGGCATCAGTACCACTGATGTGCATAATCGTGGAAACGCTCCAGGACCGCTTCCCGCTTGTCGCGATCCTTGTATTCACTCCATTTGTCGCTGGCGGCGCTCAGCTTGTCCAGGGCGGTTCTGTCGGCCGCTTGGAAGGAGGTCCACCCCTTGCGTTGGCGTTCCAACGCTTGTGCCTCGGCATCCTCGTGCCATTCCGCCAACGTGGCACGTACGCCTTCGCGAATGATTTCGTCGTTGCACTCCAACAGAGGCAACAGCAGCGTGATCCCTTCTGCATTGATGGGGTGAGCGTCGATCTCGACCGACGGCGCCGGGTCGCCTGCCAGAATGCGGCGGACGTTGTAGTTGACCACGATAGTGTCCACGGGCGTCAACACAAACAGGTAAATGGTGATCGCCAGCGCCCACAAGTGACGACGCACGAGCCAGAGGAAGTTGCGGTTGTGCGCTATCTTCCAGAGAACCAGGATGAAGCCGGCCACAACGGCAGACATCCCGAAGAAGCCCACCATCCGCATTCGCGTCATACCGTTGAAGCCGATGTAGATGTACAGCCGGTGATAAACGGCAATGGCCAGCAGTATGTTTTCCAGAGACCAGAACCAGGCCAGCCGGCGGAGGTTGGGTAAACGGGGATCTTGAAGAACGCGGCCTCGGAATACCACAGACAAAATCGCTGTCGACAACGCCAATGCCAATGTCAGCCAAGCTGCCCCTTGATGAGCGTATCCGGAATAGTGGAAATCTTTGGGAAAGTCACGAAACCACAGCGTCATGAACTCGAAAGCCAAGTAGGCGGCAAACAGCGCGATTACTGTGATCAGTGTGTTCCGGAACGCCGGATAGACAAACGCTTTCTCGGGCTTATCGGTTTCGCCTTCGGCAGCTTGCGCCGCGCGGACCGCCTCGTCAAATATCGCCCGGCTGATCACAGGACGCAAAAGACCCACGGAAACCCAGAAGACGGCAATCCAGAAGACGAACTCCGACGGACTCGGCGAGAAGTCGATCATCCAATCTCGTATTCCCGTGAGCAGGTCCCCCAAGTGTTTTCCAAAAGACGTCAGCAGATCGGGGTTAGCCAGGATGAACAGCACGCCGAACATCAGAAAAGCCGCTACCGGCAACGTGACACTCAGCCAACTTGCGCGCGTTATCGCCGGGGCCTTCTTACTGGACGAACGCCAGTAGTGGACGATACCTGCGTATCCTGCCAGGATCGTCTGCGATGCAAACACGACCCCTTCAAGAACGTAGGGGCGGAACCCGGACAGACTCATTGCGAGCGCAATTAGCAGGACGAAACCCGTGACAACATGCAGGCCCGGCAACCAAGAAACGCACCACAACAACTTGGCCGCTAGCGCCACAAGCATGAAAGCGACCAACCAGAAGCTCAAGCCACAGCGTGGCCGAAACGATCCGAACAACAACAGCACGGGCGCAGCGACGAACAGCAACGCCAAACCTGCGAAACCTTGGCCTCGATAGATCGTCAGATCGCACAACACCACCAGCGAAAAAACCGCGATGATCTCACGCACTGCGAGTGGCGGCTGCTCGCGTTCAGCTCTCATCAATGCGAGGCCGGGTGCCGTCTCAGGCCGGCTTTCACTCAGTTCTGAAACGATTTCGGCGGTAACGGGTTGCTCTGGTGTGTCGCTCATCTCTACCTCGCTGGTTGTTCACACCGCTCCACAAGCTCATACCGACGACACGCCGCCGAGTCCTCTTTCGAGCAAAGCGTTGTGGGGATCTTCTGCTGTCGCCTGGGCGGCGTCTGCGATGACATTCTCCAACTCCCGCAAGTACTCGACGAATTGCGACCGCCCGTCCGTTGTTACGCAGCAGATCGTCTGCGATCGTTTCCCTCGCCCCTTCCGCGTCACCTCTACCAGCCCACCTTCCCTGAGGACTTTCAAGTGTCGATTGAGATTCCCGTCGGTCAGGGCGCACAGTTGCCTTAGATCGCCAAACAGTAGGCCGTCCGGATGCGTCATAAGCGACGTCATGATGCCAAGTCGGGCCTTCTCGTGAATAACACGATTCAATCCGTCGTAGGCGAACGAGCCGGCGAGCCCACCGCGTTGGCGTTGTGATGATTCACGCGTGGCCATGATGCCGCTCCAATCCAAAGTAGAGAATCGCCGCCGTGGATAACTGCCCGACGCCGAACGTGCCGACCATGGCCCATGGCGAGAAAGCCGCATCACCGCGAGCTAAGACCAGGCAAGTCATACCGGCGCCCATGTAGTAGACCGCCACCCAGAACATGGCCTTCGGCAGTAGCCGCCACGAAGCAAATACGCCAAGGCTAAACACGATCGACCAGAGCCCAGGTAGCATCCATACACCTTCCGGAGCGAACCGAACGACAGCGTACGTCAACAATGCGCCGGCAATCATACAGGGCAAAAACTGGCCGACAGCCAGCAACGTGACCTGCCTGGCGAGCGACGAACGCGCCAAATAACTCCGGACGCCCAATTCGATGGCCACCGTCACAACACAAACAAAGGCGATTCCGATCCAGAGTCCCAGATAGGCCTGAACGTGGTCGGCGGGCTCCGGAATCCAGACCTTCTGCACGGCGGCTCCGACGAATGCCAGGACTCCCGAAGACGCGACCGTAGCCGAACGATACCCGCGAAAAGTCTCCGTCTGGGCGACGCGCAGACGGATTTCAGAGATCTGAGAAAGTGCTTCGCGCACGTGCATGGTTGACGTTCCCGCTCGTTAAGATACGTGCCTCAGGTATCGGTCGCCGAACATCCTCAAAGACTTAACTTTGCATTGCAAAGTACTGTAAAGCGAGTACGTTCGTCAAGAGCATTCTGCGACGGAAAGCAAGGACTGAGGATACCTGCTTCATTTCGTGCCACAGAGATTTGCCCACGAATCCAAAAGCCCCTTTAGACTAACTGCTGTGGACATGTTCAACGACCGAGAATCCTAGAAAACGTCCTGGTTGCGAGGCTCTGCCTCGTAACCCACGGTCTCCGAGGCTCCGCCTCTCTTTCCGCCGCCGAGGAGAGGCAGAGCCTCCGAGACCATGCGTTCCCAGGCAGGAGCCTGGGAACGAGATCGCGAACGGTGTTCACAGCAGTTCCGGTTAGACTTGCCTACCGCGTTGACCACGGCTTTGTACGAATCAGTCGGATTCGAGCCAGTTTCTCTCGGGGCTGATCGCTCCGTGAGCGTCGAGCCAGTGAAACAAGAAGGCGTCGGCCAGAAGTCGCAAGAACTGTTGCTCGCGGCCGGGGTACCCGCGAAACTCACCTGGGGCAAAATGGCGACGGTCCTCGTGGCGTGCTTGGCGTTTGAGCATCTCGGCCGCTCGAAGACGCATCCAATGCGATGCGGGACGCGGTAGATCGGTATCCCAGTCCAGTACATGGGCGCAAGAGTCCACAACGTAGTACAGTGAAACCATCCTGTCGAACCAGTCTGTCCCTTGCGGAAAATAGACCTCGGCCCGGCCCGGAATATAGATAGTTCCGCCGGGTTCCTTGTATGGAGGCGAGGGCCAATTGTGTGTGACAAATGTTCGGTAGACAGAAGCCGCGCGGAAGTCGGCGGCTTCGGGTACCGGTTGGCCGGCCAGCGACTGGGTCGAGTAGGACCGTACACTGAACAGGATGCAGCACATGTAATCGGGATGGATGAACCCGTGATTCACCACAGTGCCGTCGTCCCGAGCGTTGTAGCCGTCCAGCCAGTCCTTAACCGGACGGTTGTCCAGAACGACATCGCTCTGCATGTCCTCTTGACACGCATAGGCCGAGATCATTAGTCGGCTGCACACTTCTTTCCATTTCGGCACGTTGGGATGTCCCGGCATCATGGCGCACGCGAGTTGGAGAATCGTGGTGTTCCAGGCATTCTCTTCCGCCTTGGTATCACCGCCACGTCCGTTCCAGTAGGGAACGCGATACCCGGGCGCAATGAAACGGTTCGCCTCGAACTCGACGATGGTGGCGACCTTCTCTTGGGTCGCACCATCCAGATCATCCCACAGCATCCACCCGCCCTGGCAGACGTAAGCCGCCCAGAAAGCCGACTGCCACGGATACTTCCATCCAACACCGTCGTGAGCGGCGACAACCGCCTTGATCAGCCTCGCGGTTCGGGCCACCGCTTCTGCTCTGGAGACACCCACCGCCTGCTCGTCGAACACGCCGGTTCTCAGGACAACGGCTAATCCAAACGAAGCGGAGCATCCTGGCCGGACGACATCGTGAGCCTGCCTCCCGCTCAAGTCGCGCCACCCCTTTTCAATCCTCTCGGCGCCGCCCGGCGCCCAGATCAAATTGTGATGGGCGCTGTTCAGAAGAACCCGTGCACAGTCGTGATAGTCTTCGCCGCCTTGCATCGGGCGATCAAACCCGCTCCAGTCAATCGGCACAACCCTGTCGCGAAGGTTGACTTCCCCACCAACGCCGCCGGAAGGCCAGATCAATGCACAAACGAGCATGAACAAAAGCGATCGCGCAACACGGCGAGTCGACCGGGGTATCCCAATCATCGGCAGATCCTCTCGCACAATAGACCAAAGGCCGTCCTTGCCGCCCAATTCACTTCGATGGCATGGGTGCCATGTCCTTCACGTACGGAAGCAGCTTGGGGATGTCTTCGGCAGCCTTGACGTCTTCCTTGACGAAACGCAAATCCCAACTCTCAGTGAAAGAGTACGAGTCGCCGGGTTGCAGTTTGACTTTCGGGCTCAATGGTTCGATTTCCGTTCGGGTACCGGCTGCGTCGACCCAGAACTCGACGCTGTTCCCACCGTCGGCATAGTCGCCATCCGGGTAGACCGGAAATCGTTTGACGTACAGCCATCCGTCGCGGAAGCCCGCGATCCAGCCGGCCATGCTGTCTGCAGCGACTTTTTCCATCTTTTTGCCAGGAACTGTGATCAGCAGGTTATCCACGATCATCACGCGGGGCGAACCAGGCGACTTGCCGTCGTAGCTCCAGGTTCCGTGCTTGCCTAGTCGCATCGACCAGCGTGCGGGAAATCGGCTCTTGGGGTTCAGCTCGAAAAAGCCGTACGTCGCGCTTGTCATCGTACGATCCCACAGGCAATTTGCGACCGCCTTGGGGCCGATGTTCTTCATTGTTGTGCGGAGCGTGACGTCGGCACCCGACGGAGCAAGTTCAACGACCTTGACCAACTGCAGGCCGGTGGCGTCGTCCTTGGAGCTTGTCAATCGCACTGACAGCGGCCCCAACTCTTCGGCCTTATAGGCGCCCGACCAAAGCAGCGGATGTCGCGGCGGGTATTCGAGTTCCGGCCCGACGTCAATCTGACAGCCGCCGAGGAAGAAGTTGGGACCGTCGTCGCGGCTGTAACTGACGATTCGTCCCCCGTTCGACGGCGCGATGACAAGGCACGCCGTTCCGTTGGTCAATTCCAGGCAGTCGTCCCATCGTTGGAACTTGATTGTCCGCACATCCGCCAGTACTTTCGGCAGCATCATCGCACAAACGCAGATAGCCGCGAGCATAATTGCAGTACGTCTCATCGTAGGTCCTCCACTCGGTAGTTGATCTCTGGGTACGTGACCAGCGTAGCCGCGGCAAATCAGCGCGTCAACTTCTTGTGCGTTCCACTAAGCGCAGCCACGGACACTCCGTTTTCGGTCTCTTCGATCGTAGGCTGCTGCACAGCTCGAAGATCGGCGATACGCACAATGCGCAATGGCCGACGTGGAGAGTGTTCAGGAAGGAATTCAAAGCCACGAGGGCGAGGCTCCTGCCGAGCCGAAACCGCGGGAAGACGCGGCTCAGCAGGAGCTTCGCCCTCCCGCTTTCAGATGTCGAGGTGCCTTCTAGTAGTCCGAGTGCTTCAGCAGTTTGCCGTCGGCTCTGTGGCCCAATTGTTGCAGCGTCGTGAGTTCGATGGTGTTGGCCAGGAATCCAATGTGGCCATCGCCAAAGGCGAACTGGGCGCCGCCCGGATGGTAGCTGCCAAAGCCGCCGACGATGATGCCGCCGCTCGGTTCGCTGTCGTCCGCTGGCCGAATATTCCTGGATCGCAGACGGTCCAAAGAGCTGTTAACGCCTTCGCCTGTGTTGCGCAATGTGGAACTTGTGCCAGACATCCAGCCCAGGTCTTTGTTCAGATCACAGATCTTCTCGCCAATGAAGATCGTTTGACTTGTCCCATCACTTATGTCTGGGTAGCGGATCTTGCTATTCAGAAAGAACACGCCGTTATTATCCGTGTCGATGGGCTGGTCCATGTCGTGGTGGCAACCAGCATAGTGAGTGACGATGACGGATCGCGATCCGTCGGGGCTTGAGGGACAAGAGTGCGTGTCCACGCGCACCTCGCGCACCTCGGCGTTCTTCTCGTCGTAGACACCCACGCTGAAGTCGATGTAGTTGTAGGTGTTTTTCTGCTCCATGTACGGCAACAGATGACTCAGCCAGTTGTGGTGATAGCCTTCCGGCTTGTCGACAATCGGCCCCTTTTCGTCCACGGTTCCCGGCGGATACACGCGGTAGGTCATTTCGTAGTTCTGCACCGCCAAAGCCAACTGCGTAAGGTTGTTGTTGCACTGGATCCTACGCGCTGCTTCCCGAGCCGCCTGGACCGCGGGCAGCAGTAGGGCGACAAGGATTCCGATGATGGCAATGACGACCAGCAATTCCACCAAAGTGAACGCTTTGTGTGGTTTGTATTTCATGGCGAGCCTCCCGGGCTAGGTAAGTTTACGGACATTTCTCGTTCATGCAGGATCCGGTGTGCTCCATCCTCCGGATAATACGCTTGGATACGAATGACGCGGCCCGAATCCGGATCCGCGGCAGGTTCAACTTGAATGATCGCTACGCCAGGACTTCCCGCCCCCAGAACCTCGGCGGGAACGCGCCATGTTTCGCCTTCGTAGTCCGGCGACTTGGCCAACGCGTGTGCTGCGCGTTGAATGGCGGACTCGGCGAGCCAGAAGGACTGTTGCTGCGGTTCGGCAAGATGTGTTTGACGGTGATGTGTCACAATCGCCCGCGTCAATTGGGCACCGACCAGCAAAACGACAAACAGACTGATCAACACTGCGGCAAGGATTACCCCCGGGCGTCGCTTGGTCCGGCTCGCCGTCTTGTTCCCAAGCTCTGCTTGGGAACACATGTATCGGGCGCCCCGCTTCGCGGTCCGCCAGACGAGGGCGCGTGGATTCTCTGTTTCCAAGCCGGAGCTTGGGATCGAGTCGGATTTCGGCGTTCGGCTATTTGTAGCCATCTTTTGCTTCTGCCTAGTCTTGTGACGCGGGTATCGGTGGTCTAATCAGGTTCACAGCCGCGTTGACACGATACTCTCTTGGGACGAGTCGCTCATCAGCGTGTCGCTCGTCATTCACTGCCAATACCAGCGACACGATCGGCGTTTTGCTATCCTCCTTGACCTGCCAGCCCGACGTTGACGCGGGCAGCAGGTATGCTTCGCGGTGATGGACGGAATCGTTGTTACGAACGACTCGTTCAATGTTTTGCGCATGAATGGTGTATTGAATCGTTTCCTCTCCAGGGAGTTCGAGTCGCAACTCCGTTACCGGGTCCGTTTCCGATGACGGCCTTTCGACGCTCGCGGAGACGGCTTGATGTGCGTCCGACCGTAGCTGCGCTACAAAGCGATCCAACGATCGTTCCTGAGCCAGCGTATCCCGTACGCGGCGGTCCGCTTGATAGAGCGAGTCCAGGGCTAACGAGATCGTGCCCAAGACCGTCGCAATCATGGTGATGACGATCAGGCATTCGGCCAGCGTTGTTCCGCGGCGGCGTGACCTCATCATTCGGGCTCCTCGTTGCGATATCGCCAAGCGACCAGGCGAACGGGTTCGCCTCGGTCACCGGCTGCATTCTGCCAGTCGATTTGGACGCTGACTCGCTTGATTTCGTCCTCCTCGCCCTCCGATTTCACATCCACGCCGAGTCGTGCATCTGGCAGTGTTTGACGACACCACTCGGATGGTTCGATAACCGCGACCTTCTCCTCAGTCACGTCCGTCCAGGGACGCGACATGAGATCCTCCATCACATTACCGATTTCACGAACGGCAGTACTCCGCCGTTCCGATACCCGCTGCTGGTTTGATGTCACCGCAACCAGTTGTGCGACGCCTCCCATCACCACGACGGAGAGCCCGATGGCAATCGTAGCTTCGCCGATGGTAGCGCCGCGTCGTTTGTGATGTGCTCGTCGAATATTCATGTTCACGTAAGCTGCTGCAACATAGAAACGAGAGGCGTCAGGATTGCCAAAGCGATCAGAAGAACACTGAGCCCCACGGCGATCAACGCAACGGGAAAAGCCACGCCCAACCAGGCTCGCATGCGATATGCAGTACGGCGCACACTGCTGTCGGCCATTTCCTTCAATGCCCATACCAGGTTGCCAGTGCGCTCGGCTGCTTTGAACACCACGCTTTCTGGATGCCGCACTATTCCCACTCGCCGCAGGCTGTCGCACCAGTTGGCGCCGTCGTCGATCCGTTTGACCGCTGCCTGCAACCGGAATCGCATTCCCGCCCTGGGGAAGTAGCCAGCCAGCAAACGTATGACTTCGCCGATCGGGCGCTTCTGTTCGATACCGATAGCCAGCCAGTGCATCGCCAGTGCACTGTCCACTCGCGACCACAAGATCCGTATGAACGGAAGATCACGGGGCGAGAAACGCACGTAGTACAACAAGCCCACCACCAGCGCAACTGTCAACAGGCCGGCCACCGGAAACGTTATGTACCAGTCGCGCACGACCGCTTCCGAAACGGCGATCAACCACCGTGTTACTTCGGGCGCTTCCACCTCGAATTCTACGAGCAATCTCTGGAAGACAGGAATGATCCTGATCATCAGGTATGCCAGCATTCCAGCCGCGACCAAGATGACAAGCGCAAGGTAGAAAAACTTCTCCAATACCGACCGAAGCGTCATTTCCAGTTCGTCGATTTCGATCACAGCTTGGCGCAACGCGGGTCCCAGCGTGTCAGTCCGCTCGCCCAAGTCGGCGGCCAACAGCGCGGCCGTCGGCATGGCACCATGGGAACGTCGCAACGCCAGCCCCAAAGGTACGCCGGCATCCAGGAAGTCTGCCAAGTCGCGAGCACGGGCTCCGATCGCATCCACTCTTTCCTCAGCGAAGCCTTGTGCCGCCGTATGCAGCGGGATGCCGCGTTCGGCCGCTGCGGTCAATACCCGCAAGAGTGCTTGCTGTTCGGCGGTCCTGTGCATTCGCACGGCGCCCAGCAGCAGGACGATGACCGCAGGGGCTAAGATCAGGCCAAACATGTTGGCAGCGATCCCAATCCCTGCAATGAAGCCCGCTACCAACAGGCACCACCCAAGAATCGTCAGCACTTGAGCCAGTCCGCCTTCGGCACTCAAACGCCCGCGCTGATGCAGCGATGCCCTCGTCCACAGCAGGCCGAAACCGCCCACCACGAGGAAAAATGGCGCCAAACCGATGACGGTACACTCCAACATCATTCCGAATATCTCACTAATTCGCGGGAATCAACCACTTAGTCCCTGAATCATGGAAGTTAACGGCAAAAACAGCGCACTCACGACAAACACGGCACAGCACGCGATGGCGATGAACATGATGGGTGGCAGAACCGCCTGCAGCAGCAAGGAACGCACACGCACACGCGACTCGAACATCTCGCGCCCAGTGCAAAAGGCGTCGGTCAACGAGCCTTTCTCTTCGCCCCACCGAACAAGCGGAATCAGCGAGGCCGGCGCTCGTCGCGTCGTGGACAGCATCTGCCAAACGGTCTGGCCTTCCTCCGTACCATCCGCCAGCCAGCGCGATATTCCGCCCACGTGATCGTTCGATACGCCGTCGCCAGCAAGTCTCAATGCCTCGGGCAAGGGGATCTGGTTTCTAACCAGCACGCTCAGCAGGCCCAACCATTCCGCAAAGCCTGTCCAGTGCCATAGCGGACCGAACAGAGGTACCGTGCCCAACAGCCGGTACCATCCCGCGCGGCCTTGTCGCAGGCGAATCGCTGCACACACAATCAGCACAACGGCGATGAAGCCAACGATCAGCCACAGCCCCACGTCTCGCCACCAGAACAGCACTAGCGTGAGCACCGGCAAACTCAACTGGAAGTCCTCGAACATCTGCTCGTAGATGCCGGCCACAAAGAACAGGATCGACAGCAACAGGATACTCGCCAGACAAACGACAAGGAGTGGATAGGCAAACCCGCCAGCGATGCTTTGCCGGAGGTCCCGCGCGGCGCGTTGCTGTTCCGCCAACTCCACGAGCGCGTCGCCCAAGTTGCCGGTACGTGCCGCCGCGGCCAGCAGCCCACTTATGTGGCGCGGCACCAAGCGGTCGCTGTCCGCCAGAACGTCTCCCAGTGATCGACCTTGCTCGATCTGAGTGGCAATCGAGCCGAGTGCCGATGCGACGCGAAGATCTGTGCTTTCGTCAGCCGCTGCTCGCAGACCGGGTGCCAACGGTAGGTTACCCGCACTGACCTGGGCAATGCGTCCCGTCAACTCCTCGGCCTCCGCGGCAGAAAGGGGACGTTGCCCGGCGGATGCATCCGTGCCTGCCGAAGACAGGTCTAAGACCTGTAAGCCTTCTTCCCGCAACAAGGACCGAGCTTCGTCCGGCGTCGCCGCCTGGACTTCGCCCGCGACTTCGTTACCGTCGGCATCTCGCGCTTTGTATTGAAACTTAGCCATCTAGAACGGTTGCCCCAGTTCGTAAAGCATTCGGCAGATCGGCCCAAAAGTCGCCACTCCCTGAAGCACAGTCGCGGCGCCGCCGAATACGGCGGTCAACAGGATTGGCAAATACATTGCAGTCCAAGTGGCGGCGCGTGCGGCACGCCGTCGATAGCTGTCGGCCGTTTCCAACAGCGTGTCACTGATTCCCGGCTGATCCGCACCGGCCATCACAAGCCAGCCCAACAGCGGCGGAAACGGCACGGGGACAGCGTCCCGGCTCTCGAAAACTTCGCCTGCTTGCTGTCGGTCGGCGACCTCCCGCGCTGCGCGGCTCAAGCCCCGGTCACCACTGGCGTCCGCCGCCAATACAATTGCTTCCTGTAGAGGAACTTGTTGTTTGATCAATAGGGATAGCATCTCGGCAAAGGTTGCCATGCGCCCGTCATGCAGGGCCTGCCCCACGGACGCCCATCGCCTCCGAAAGAACCCTGACGACCGAGCTGTCACGGCACCACCTTGAGCCATAGAAGCGCGGCCCGAACGATACCAGCGAATAACAAGAATCAGAACAACGACAAGCGGCGGCCAAGCGGCCCACCATTTCGCCGTCTCGCCCAACCAAACCATCCAAGTCAACAGAGGATCGGAGGATGACGTGAGGCTTTCGTATACTCCCACCGTCGTCGGCGCAAGATGTACGACCAGAAACACAAACAGGCCATATGCGAGTGCCACAACCGTCAAGGGGTAGACCAGTGCGCTGCCAACCGCGCGTCGCAATTCGGCCGCGCGGCGTACGGTTGTCGACAGGCCTTCCAAAGCTCCCGCCAAATAGCCGGAACGCTGCCCCGCCTGGACCACGGCTCGCCAGACAGGCGGAAACACTTTTTCGTCCGTCGCGAGGATCTGCGACAAACTTTCGCCCGCCTGCATACGTTCGCCCAACTGTGTGGCGATCTCGCCAACGCGGCCCGGCATGTCGCGGCCGATCTCGCCGAGCCCCTGTTCTAGGGGCACACCCGCACGGACTAGCGCGGCCATTTCCTCGTTCAACGCGACTAGTTGATCGAGCGAGATGGGGGAACCACCGTTGGTTTGGCCGTTGCTCACGAACTGAGCCTCCAAAACCACGAACGTACCAAGAGATTCTTTGCGTATACCTTCTCTAACGACGCAGTAGGGCAGCGCGCACACAATTGGACGAGATTTCTTGCACGTCCCGTGGACCAAAAACACGTCGCAAACGCGTGATCGATGACTGCATGCGTGACTTCCATCGTCGAAACTCGATACAATGCACCCACGCTGGCGGCCAAACGCTATCACACGGACGGGCAATACCATGAAACGAGATATCTTTCGCAGATTTGCCGTTCTTACCGTCATTCTGAGCACGGGGACGGCCATCCAGCCGGTCTGCGTGGCGGCAGAGGAAGAAGCGGCGAGTAGCCAACTCGTCAATTCCCAACAGATGAAACTGTGGAAAGAGGTCGACGTCAGCGGGCACGCTGGTTGCTTTGTCTGTCTGGGCGATCTGAACAATGATGGGCGAGTCGACTTCCTGCTGTGCCGACAGGGACCTCAGACAACTCCCGGATACCTAATCGCCATTGACCACGACGGACACGAGATGTGGGCCGGGGGCGATTCCTCAATAACAAAGCACATGCCGGACGGCGTCTACAAGGAGCCCGCTTTGCGAGGAATCGTGTTCGTTTTCGACATCGACCAGGATGGCCGTTCCGAGGTGATCACGGAGCTATGGGAACAAGGCAAACCGATGCTGTACGTCCTGAACGGGGCGACCGGCAAGATCGAACAGGCGCGTGAATCGCCGTTTGACTTGGAAGTGCGCGGCGGAAAACGGAGCCGTTGCCATCCGATCGGACGAATTGCCTACTTACACGGGAAGGAGAAGCCGCCGGCGATCGTCCTGAAATACGAAGCCAGCGGTCGCGTGCCGACACACGCGGTTGCACTCGACGCGGAGCTCAAGACGTTATGGCACGTCAAGGCGAAGAACACAGCAATCGCACATCTGCCATCCGTTGGCGACGTGGACGACGACGAAAATGATGAGGTCATCTTGGGCACAACATTGGTGGATGACGATGGTTCAATCTTGTGGGAACAACGAGCCCTCAACCATGCCGATTGCACGGCGGTCTTCCGGCCAACCAAAGGGGCCGATAACGCTGTCCTAATCAGCATCTGTAACACGGGCCCAGCTTTCTGCATCTCGGGAAGTGGCGACGTGATCTGGGAGAAGACAACCAAGGAGGTCAGCCACGGTCAAGGCATTTGGCCGGGCAATTTCATCGACGACGTGCCGGGCTCTGAAGTGATCATCCTGAAGAGTGGCCATCGAGGCGATTTTGTCACCGTGCGTGGCACCGACGGCTCACAGCTGGCGGCCTTTCAGCATCGTCGAGAGTTTCAGGGTTACCCGGATTTTCCATGCGTTGTGAACTGGAAGAGCCGACAGGTCCAGTCACTGTGGATCCCGATAGACCGTTGCCTGGTCGATGGCCACGGAAACGTGGTGGCCGACCTCGGCATGCACGAAGGCCGCGTCCGCGAGCGATTGCGATGGGGAACTACCAAATCGCACGTAGCCACACAGGCGTTCGCAGTGGATCTGTGCGGCGACGAACGGGAAGAGTTGGTTCTGTACCAACCGTACAACGGGCAGAGCATCATGATCTTCACACAACCCGCCTCGAACGGTCAGCAGAAGCCCTATGTCCACCAGAAGAATGCCTACAACATCCACAGCTACTTCTGATTGAGATGTTCCACATTCCAGGTTGTGACCAAGGCGACCACCCGCTAGGTTAGTGGAATCGCGGGCAATCAGGTTTTGCGGCAGGTTACAGACGTGCCCCACAATGCGTGATATCAGATTTCCGAACAAGTCGTGAGGAGTGAAATATGGCCAAAGTAGCAATCATCGGTGCTGGTAGTATGGTGTTCAGCACGACGGTTACCAATGACATATTGCAAACACCAGGACTGGAGGGTTCGACGGTTGCCCTGATGGACCCGGACTTGTCCAAGGTGCAAAGCGTCGAGACCTACGTGAATAAGGTAATCAAGAAGAACAATCTCTCGCATCGGGTCTTTTCGACAGCCGACAGACGAGAAGCTCTTGAGAAGGCCGATTACGTCATCACCACGTTTCAAATCGGGGGCATGGAAGCCTACAAGTACGACTACGAAATCCCGATGAAGTACGGCGTCGACCAATGTATCGGGCAGTGCGTGGGGCCAGGCGGCGTGTTCCGGGGGTTGAGGACCATCCCGGTGCTCGCGGACCTGATGCGCGACATGGAGGACGTTTGCCCGAACGCGGTCCTGTTGAATTACGTCAATCCCATGTGTACGTGTTCGATCGGCATGTCCATGTCAAGCGACATCCCCTTCGTGGGTTTGTGTCACGGCATTCAGACGACGCTGGATTTGATCTCCGGTTATGTCGGCGTGGACAAGGACGAGATCGACTTCCTGGCGGCGGGCATCAATCACATGGCGTGGTTTCTGAAGATCGAGAAGGACGGAAAGGACCTCTATCCGCTCTTTCGAGAAAATATCGAGAAGCCCGAGTACTACATCAACGATAAAGCCCGGATCGAAATTTGCCGTCATTTCGGCTACTTCATGACCGAGAGCACGGGCCATCTGTCCGAATATCTGTACTGGTTCAGGAAGAATCAAAAAGTGCTGGATACGTACTGCGACCAACCGTACTTTGGCGGTGAATCGGGCATTGGCTACCGGTACCACAACGGCATCACAGAGAAATTCAAGAAAGAAGATATCTTCGCTCTCGAAAGCGGAGACCTGGAACCGAGGAGTATCGACTATTGTTCGTACATCCTCGAAGCCCTGGAAACGGGCAAGCCGTTCCGGCTGAACGGCAATGTCATGAACTGTGAAGGCTACATCAGCAACCTGCCTCGCGAGTGCTGTGTGGAGGTTCCGATTTACGTCGACAAAGAAGGGCTGCATCCGCTGCACGTAGGTCGGCTGCCGCCGCAGTTGGCCGCCCTGAATCGAAGCAATGTCACGCTGCAGATGCTTGCGGCCGAGGCGGCTGTTACTGCTGATCCGGACTTGGCGTACGCCGCCGTGGCCATGGATCCGCTGACTTCGGCAGTCCTTGGCCTTAAAGAGACGCGCGATATGGTCGTCGAGATGTTCGAAGCAAACGCCCAATGGCTGCCGCACTTTGAGGGCAAATCCTTGGAGAGACGCGATATCATCAGCGTGCCCGAAGGTACCAAGGGCGTCCCTGTGCCGCTAGATCCGGCCCTTGCCGTAGCCAACCGCTTCGGCAAGTTGGCCGGCGACTGAGCTCTGTCCTAGAATTCGAAATCCGTCGTAGCTGCGTTCGCCAGAACGCGGGGATTTCCGCACTCTGGCGAGTGCAGCTACGGGTTTTCAAACAAATCTTAGATCAACATCCAGTTTCCCTTCTATCCTGTGGAAGTAACTCGCATGACCCCGCGTGAAAACTTGCTGAGCCTTTATCGAAGAACCGGGTTTGAGTATGCGCCTGTGCATTTCAATCTGTGCCCGGCACTGGAGGAGACCTTCCGCCAGAAGTACCCCGGACGGGGCGAGTACGCCGAGGTGTTTCAGTTCCCCATGCAGGTAATAACCGATCCAGGTTTCCCATGGATCGCGGAGATCGAGGGGTTCGTGCCGGAGCGCACATGGGATTACGACCTCTATTACGATCCGCCCGTCGCCGACGGTGCACGAATGGACATATGGGGTATTGCCCATGAACCAGGCGGCGATGCTTGCCATCACATGACACTCATGCGGCACCCGCTGGAGAAACTCGACAGCCTAGAACAACTGCAGGCGTACCCTTGGCCAGATTTCGAGAAGGCAGATTGGTCGTTCCTGGATTCCGAGATCGCCGCGATTCACGAAAAAGGGCTGGCTGCCCACGTATGGATGGAATGTACGATCTGGGAAACCGCGTGGTACCTGCGGACGATGGAGACCCTCTTTACCGAAATGGCCATGGAGGACGGAAAGGCCGTATTCCTGCTGGACAAGATAACCGACCTGGCGTGCTTCCGGGCAAAGAAATACGCAGCCGCCGGCGCCGATATCATCGCCCTGGGGGATGACATCGGGATGCAGGAATCGATCATGATGTCGAAAGACATGTACGCGACCTGGTTGCAGTCTCGTTTGAAGAAGGTCATTGACTCCGCAAAAGCCGTCAAGCCGGACGTGATCATCCAATACCATTCCTGCGGGCACGTGACGGAGTTGATTCCCGAGCTCGTTGCCGCGGGAATCGACGTACTGAATCCCGTGCAGCCAGAGTGCATGGACGCGATGGAAACCTTCTCGCAGTACAAGGACTCGCTATCCTTCAACGGCTCCTTGGGCACGCAGACCACGATGCCCTTTTCCACGCCGCAGGAAGTTAAGGATACGGTGAAACGGAACCTGGACGCCGTGGGCGAACAAGGCGGCCTCTTGTGTTGCCCAACGCACATGCTGGAACCGGAAGTGCCCTGGGAGAACATCGAGGCCTACGTCGAGGCCTGTCGCGACTACAGGTGATACCAGTGACGTAAGGGCAGGGTGCCCAGTTCACTCCGTCAGAAGGCGAGCGCAATCCACCAGACGTACATGGCGCCCAAGGCGTCGACGGATTGCCACACGTTCTCACATAGCTCTTCGTCGCCGGGGATTTCCGGCAGCCCGGCCCGAATGTCGGCCCACGGGATGCAAACGCCTGGCGGGCGCGTGCTGGTGGCTGGCGGCACGAACGTGCCGGGGCGAGCGTCGGCATGTGAAGGCTGTGCAGCTTCTGCGACTTCAGCCGTGGTAGTGTGTCCCCGCGAATAGGCGCCGTATTCGAGCGTGGCATCGGTCATCGCCCGCATGTTTTCGACCTTGGCATCGTTCTGAATGATGGCACTGGCATCCATGATGTAGCCGCCATCTTTCGCAACGCCGTCGATCACTTCCTTGCATCGTTGCCGAACCTCGTCAGGCGTGCTAAAGGCCAGTAGATAGTTCGGGATACCGCCGCTCAGGCAGAACCGTCCGCCCAACGCCTCATGCACTTTGAAAATATCGCCTTGGTCGACATGGTACACGATGCTGCGCTCCGGTAGCTCCGCAAACGAACCGAGGTGGTGATCCCAATTCCCCTCGGCATAGAACAGCGTTTGGTGGCCGGCGGCCCAAAGTTCCTGGACGATCGGCTTCAGGGTCGGCCAGAAGATGTTGTCGAAATGGTCGAAGTTGATGAACGGCACACAGCCTCGGTGCATCCAGAATCCAATGGGAACATTCTTGTTGGGGTCTGCCGTAGCCAGCGCAAATTGTGCGAGGTGTGGCATGAGGGCTTCGCAGGCAGCCAGCACCTTGTCGGGTCGCTCGTGCAGATCTTCGACCAGCCCGTAGTAGCCTCGCAGTTTGTCCGCAATCAGATCCAGCGGCGCTCGGAGCATACCAGCCAACGCGGAAACCGCGCCGGACTCGGCTCGCAGTTGCGCCTCTTGCACGCCCCAGGCGCCAAAGAATTGCATCATGGCCATGGCGCCTTTGACCAGCGAGACGTTGTGCTCGAATGTCACCGGCTCGCCGACAGGGCTCAGTGGCTTGGCGACTCGGGGTAGCCAGACGTTGTAGAGGTAGCCGGTGGGATCCTCGATCAGCGCGTCGTATTCGTCCGGCTTCATCCAGGCGTCTTCGGGCGGTGGTTCGCAGTATTGGTGGCCCACGTTGGCCGGGACGTCGATGCCCGGAATCATGTAGTAGCGCAGGCCCATCGCCTGAGTCATGCCCGTCCACGTGGCCACCATGTTCGGCACGACGGCATCCCAATCGAAATCGGCCGCACATTTGCGCACGGCGGCGAATCCCTTCTGGTAGTCGTGCGCCAATTCCTGGCACGTGTAGCCGGCGTATACACCCGCGAACTCGGCCGCAAACGGTCGGATTGGCACGCGGTCCGGCTGTTCGTTGCGCATCGCTGTCGTGTAACGATCAAGCCGCTCGCTGTATCGCCGCTCCATGGAGTGATATCCCGTTCAAACACGTGATTGTGAATATTGTGACGATGGGCCCCCATTGTAAACACGCAACACCTAGTTGCGATACATGTGCGCTGCGTATCGGAACGGTGCCGACGGTGGTTCGTCCAGAGAAATCCGTGGCAGCATCTACAGACGCGTTCCAAAGAAGAATACAATGCGGCGTACCCGAAAGATGCAAACAACCGCTGGGAAACCAAGGAGAGAATCATGAGCAGTCGCGAATCGAAGAAGGCCAGTCGCCGCCAGATGTTGACCGCCTCGGTTGGGGCCGCCGGCATGCTTGCCCTCGGCGCATCGAAGGCCCAGGCTGGGGCCGGTGCGAAGTCCGCGCTCAAAGGGAAACGCGTACTCGTTTGTATTGGCGAGTTCAGCGAGGGCATGGAAACCTATTACATGGTCTATCGGCTGATGGAAGAAGGGGCCGTGCCTGTCGTGGCGGCTGCCGACGTGAAGCGGCTGCAAATGGTCGTACATGACTTCGAGCCACAGTATTCCAACTATACCGAGAAACTGGGATATTTCATCGAAACCGAGATAGCCTACAAAGACGTCAAGCCGGCCGACTACGACGGTTTGTTGATTCCGGGCGGCCGTGGCCCCGAAGAAATGCGCCAGTACGATGAGGTCCTGAAGATCGTCGGGCATTTCATGGACGAGAAGCTCCCCTTGGGAGCCATGTGCCATGGCCCGCAAGTGATCTACGCGGCCCGGCCGGTCAAGGGGCGTCGCATCGCGGCCTACCACGGCATCCAAGCCGATGTCGAATTGGCCGGCGCCACTTTTGTCGACGCACCCGTGGTGGTCGACGGCGCCATGGTCACCTCGCGCGGTTGGCCGGACCTTCCTTTCTTCATGCCAGAGTTCATCGAGGTGCTGGCAAAGGCGTAGACAAGTGCGTCCCGCCTGCCGGGCGGGGCTTGGTGTGTATGAGAGAGTGTTCAGCTACATCAAATGCCGTCCGGCGGACGGGACTTACTTCAGCCAAGGAAGCCGCGATATGAGAACCACAATCACTCTGGCGATTATCAGTGCCACTCTCGCTATTGGGATCGTACAAGGCACGGTGATGGGTGCCGAGCCCGTCGATTTGATCACTAACGGCGGTTTTGAGAACGGCCTGACAGGCTGGAGACCCGCACCAGGCCATTCGCTTGTGACCGATCGCGAGGCGGCGAACTCGGGAATCGCTTGCCTGACCGGCGAGGTGACAAAGCCAAACACGCACCTGAGCCTTAGACAAAGCGTACAGGTGAAGGCTGGTAACCGTTACCAATTCGAGGTGGCTGCGCGGGCGACGAACCGTACGAAGTTGGTTCTGTTTGTCGTGCACAACGGTCAACGACAGCGAGTCGGTATGTGGGACAAACTCACGGCGAAATGGCGACGTTACTCCGTTCCATTGTCTGCTCCGTCGAACGGGGCCGTCGAAATCGAGCTGATCGCGCCATCGTCTCACGGATCACCAACGGGCCAGATTTGGGTGGACGACGTGGGCTTGATCGAAACGGAAATGCCACCCGTGTTATCTGTCAGCGACGATGAAGGCTTCAACGACGAACCAGCCATGGCCAGCACCGACGACGGCTCGTTGTATGTCGCCTGGAACAGCTTCCGCGACCGCTGGGATTCGCTGCAGGTCGCCCGACTCGAGCCGCGGGAAAACGGGTTCGCGAAACTGGGTAGCTGGCAGGTCGTTGGCGGCAAAGGAACGTACGTGCTGGGAGTCACTGTCGTATCGGCCGGCTCGCAGGCATTCGTGCTGTATGCCGCGGAGGTGGACAAGAACTGGGACGTGTACACTGTGGAATGTGGCCCCGATGGCCCGGGCGATCCGGTGCGCGTAACTGACGATCCAGGTGTAGACGTCAATCCAGCGGCCGCATGGCATGATGGAACGCTGCGGATCGCGTGGGAATCCAATCGCAATGGCTGCCGACAGATCTTTGCGGCTTCCGTCAGCAACGGCAAAGTATCTGAACCAGTTCCGGTCAGCGCCGATGGTGCTAACTCGTACGATCCAGCCGTGGCCGTGTTGCCAGACGGCCAAGCGTGCGTGGCGTGGCACAGCTTCCGGGAGCACAAGTACGACGTGTACCTCCGGCGGCAGGCTGCGGGCGGAAAGTGGGGGGCGGAGACTCGGCTGACCGAGGCACCCGGTGTGGACCGTCATGCCGTGCTGGCGGTCCATGACAATGAACTGTGGTTGGCCTACGAGAATGCGGTCGTCGAAAAGTATCTCGTCGGGCGATCTAACTTCCGGCGGATAGTTGTGGCCAAGGTAGAATCGGACGGATTGAAGGCACCAGCGGGCTTTCAGGACGGGCCGTTGTGGAAGCGGTCGGAGGCACCGGCGTTAGGCTTCGACCGCAGCGGACGGCTCTGGGTTGCGTTCTTGAAACCACGTTTGCCGCGAGCCGGTTGGGATACGTACCTGACCTGTTACGACGGCAAACGTTGGCAACAGCCACAAGCGATCTCACTGCATAAGGGCATGGATAGGCAACCGCGTCTGGCACCGATCGGTGATCGCTGGGCCGTCGCCTTTCAAGCGGATACCATGCCGGTCAGTTGGAACGACGTGGATTTGACGCCGACGGCCAAAAGCAATGTGTATTTGGCCGCTGTCGATCCTGGCACCATGCCAGCGGCTGGCGCATTGCAATGCGACTCGCTGGTGGAACCCGATGAACCGTTCGAGGCCGCCGAGTTGCGTGTGGCACGCGGCGAAACGGTGCCCACACGGTCGATCAGTTACGGCGATCAGAAGCTGCAACTGTACTACGGCGATCTCCACCAGCATTCCGAAGTCTCTGTGTGTAACCGTGTGGGTGACCAGTCGATCGAAGAGGACTATCAGTTTTCGCGCGACATCAATCGCCTGGATTTCGCCTGTTCCACCGATCACGGATACAACATCAACCATTATCTCTGGTCATACACGGCCAAAATGGCACGCGTGAACGACGACCCCGCGCGGTATCTGACTTTCCTGGCGGAAGAATGGACTTCGACGTTTGAAGAATATAGTGCCGAGCATCCCTATGGCTTCTACGGCCACCGCAACTTGATCATTGGCGATCTGTATTTCCCCAAGTGGTGGAATGCGCGCAACAGGCAGACCCCAGCGCAGCTTTGGGAAGAACTCCGCAAGCTGAACGCCGACTTTGTCCACATTCCACACCAGTTGGCCGACACGGGCAACGTGCCCACCGATTGGAACTTCGCTGACGAGACGGCTCAACCCGTGGCCGAGATTTTCCAGGTGCGCGGATCTTACGAGTACAAAGGCACACCGCGCGAAGCGCCGCGGTCGACGCCGCCCGGGTACTTTATCCAAGATGCCTGGGCACGCGGCGTCGTGATCGGCGTAATCGCAAGCCCGGATCACGGCGGAGGAATGGGCAAGGCGTGCGTATTCGCGCCGGAGCTGACTCGCGAAGCGATCCTGAAAGCTCTGCGTCAGCGACATTGCTTCGGTACCACCGCGGCCAGAATGTTCCTAGATGTGCGCGTGAACGATCGCTTGATGGGCGAAAAAGTCGCATCGCCGCCCGACGGTCCGGTGACCGTGCAAATCGTCGCGCGTTGCCCTGGCGACATCGACCGCATCGAGGTGTGCCGCAACAACGAATTCGTATACATCAACCAGCCGGACGGTCGTGAAGCGGAGTTGAAATTCGTGGACATGGACCCACCGGACGGACGCAGCTACTACTATGTCCGCGTAGTCCAGAAGGACGAGGAGATCGGCTGGACCAGTCCGGTGTGGTTTGGAGCAAAGTAGGGACCCAGCCTGCAACCGTGTTTCAGCTTGTGGGTCGACCGCTTGTCAATTTCGTGGACAAAAGGGATACTTATTTGATGGTGTCAATCGCAGCAAATGGGAAACGCAATGACCACACTCCAGAACTTTGCCATCGAACAATGCGGTGAGGTGATTGAACTCCGGTTGGTCAACCCGGCGCATTTCGATATTCCGCGCTACGAAGAACTGCGAGACCAACTGAACGATTTTGTTGACGAGCATCAACCGAAGAAACTGCTTGTGGACTTCTCCGATGTACAGTACTGCTCGACCGCAGTGATAGCAGCACTCGTTCAAATCAAAAAACCCTCGGCACCAAAATGCTGTTGGATTCTCGATGACGAGCCGGATATTCGGCG